>PVWD01000080.1 GCA_003003615.1 filamentous cyanobacterium CCP2
AAAAATTGCGGTTGCTGTGCCTCTTTTAACTAAGCCAACGACAGCCACTCCCGCCAAGAGAAACCCAATGAAGTATGAACCTCCATCACCCATAAAGATCTGAGCAGGGTTGAAGTTGTAATACAAAAAGCCTAACAAGCTACCCGACAAGGCCAACACAATCAGGGCTGCCACGGGTTGCCCTGTATACAGGCAAATCACGAAACTTGCAGTCGCAGCAATTCCAGATACACCTGATGCTAGCCCATCTAGTCCATCAATCCAGTTGATGGCATTGACAACCCCGACTAGCCAAATGACGGTCACTGGCAGACTGAGCCACCCCAAGTGGGTTAACCCCAGCCCCGGAATCGTTACGAACTCAATGCGGACATCCGCTAACCAAACAACGCTGGACACCGCAAACTGCATTAGCAACCGCGAAATGGGTGTTAAACCTAACAAATCATCGGCTAGGCCAATCAGGAAAAAACAAATGCTTCCGCAAACGACACTCCAGACCCCAGTATTTACTTCAGCCGACAATAGGTTAAATACACCCAAACATAGGACGGTTAATAGTGCGATCGTAGTTCCCGCAAAAATTGAAATTCCTCCAACACGGGGGATTGGTTGTTGATGAACTTTACGCGCCGAGGGCACATCAATACATCCATACTGGATCGCCAACCGTTTAACGGTTGGAATGCTGAGCAGCACGACAGAGAGAGATGTAAGGAACGCAAGCCCATAGCACCAAGCAGGAATTTCAATTACAGATTCAGATGCAAATGACATCGTATTGAATTCTCCATGCTGTAGCCTGGAAGGTTTTATGGGATACGATGCACCAAATGTTACACTACGTTTTCCATGCGTAGTTATGTTAAGTCACTACCAACTTTCTACATTCCCTTCTGTATTAACCCGGAGGTTCACACTAGCCTGATGAAAACTTTAAGTTCTCAAAAACATGAGAAAGTTCTTAGAAAATCAGCCATTGCACGGTAGGGGCATTGTCCACCGCAGCAGTCCGCCCGTCATTCATCGGCCAGGGGTGGGGTCAGGGGAACCATTGCCCAGAGCGATCGAAGAGGCAGAAAGTTTGGTAGATTTCGATTCACCCCATGATATCGATGCCAATAGAAAAGTCAAAAAATTGGTGTAAACCAGGCAGATAGAGGCTCAGCGAAGACGCAACGTATCTGAATTATCTTTCTATTGCCACAAATATTGATTCACTGGGGAACCATTACTAAAAAACAACGATCGAAACCTAAGGGGTATTACCTAAAATTTGAAATTGCTGAACCAACACATGGGCAAAGCCTCATCTTCCCTCGCTCTTTCCCAATACCATGCAGCAATCCCAAAATTTTTTAGCCCCGGTCAACGTTATATAGAAGACAGCCTTTGGCGATGACAGCAGCCAAGTTGTAATGGCGGCAAACAAGGGAATCAGGGCGTTCTATGCTACCAAATTCCTCTTTAGGGTGAATAGTCTGCATTGCTTTACCGTTTCTTGTCTTAAATAAAGACTTCATGAAGGTGCAGCTACGGGATTTTACCAGATAGATTTCCTGATTCCCCTAAAGAAAGGATGTAATGACTAAATGGAGATCAAGTCCGCTCCCCTGTTTCTATCCAATTTCCATCCCAAATTTTTGCAGTTAAGGCAAAGAGTGGTGCTATCTCCCGATCTGACCCGTTTCCCGGTATTCCTAGTTTTCCCCTGGTCTGAAGGTGGTTTCTAATGCGTGCGATACCAATCATTACCCTTTCCCTTGGCCCTCTGGGGCTTTTGTTGGCTCAAGGACTCAGTAGTGGAGAACAAGCCAACTCCACAGATTCGCTCTCCTCTACGCCCCTCGCTGAGTTTGACGCAAAATCAGATGCGATCGATCAGGTGATTGCCGAGGAACCTCCCACTCCTAGCTCACTGGAAATTGCGCTTGCCCCCGAATTTTCATTTGATCAGCCATCCCTAGAGTTACCCCCTCCTCCAACCGTCGTTTCCGTCACTAAAAACAAAGCGGATTATCCGCCCCTTCCGACAAGCACTCCAGAAGTTAGCCCAGAATTACTCGATCGCATTGTCAACCGGACAGTATCTAACCAAAGTGCAGCCGTAGCGCAGTCCCGACCGTCTGCAAATCCTTTAGTAAGCCCTTCTCAGCAAACTGCCCAATCTGCTCCAACTGGACAAATTACCCCCGTTGCTCAGTCTGCTTCATCTCCATCAGGTACATCAGAACCGATCGCCATTGGTGCAGTTACGCCAACGGCCGAAAATCCGGCTTCGCCTGCGCTTCAAGGCGCATTACCTGATTTAGGTTTGGCTCCGGCTGATGCAACTGAATTGATTGAACTGCCCAACGCGCCGCCCGTTGTCCAAATTGCAATGGCAGATATTGGTCAAGCAGTATCGTTATTTGATCTTTCTGAAGAAGAAGCGGTCGATGCAGAAGCGGTCGATGCAGAAATAGCCAGCACAGAAGTTGTCGATGCAGAAATAGCCAGCACAGAAGTTGTCGATGCAGAAGTTGCAAATTCAGAAAATACAGCCCTAGCCAATGGTGACTTAATTCCTCCCGCTAATGAACCTCAACAGACTGAAACTCAAAGTGAACAAGCGGTTGAACAAACCCAATCTGGACAGTCTCAGTTTGGCCAGGCAATGGAGGCAGTCGATCGGGTTGAAAATGCTGGCTCTGTGACGCAGTTTGTTAACACGATCGCTCCAGAAACAAGTCAGGCTCCCGAATTTACAGTAGCTCAGGCTCCTCCAGCAACAACGGCTCCGGCTGGGTTTGAAAGCATTGGTGAAACCTATGTCTTAGGCCCTGGTGATGGCATTCAGATTGAGCTTTTCAATGTGCCGGAATATAGTGGACAGCAGCAAATTTTGGTGGATGGCACGGTCAACCTGCCGCTGGTGGGTCGTCTGCCTTTAGCAGGGCTAACCATTCGCCAAGCCGAAGAAACAATCAGTGCTCGCTATGCTTCGGAATTGGAGTATGCGATCGCCACTGTGAGCCTGCTGCAACCCCGTGCCCTTCGGGTGGCCCTGGCCGGTGAAATTGCTCAACCCGGACTGTATACGCTGGCTTCAAGTGAAGGCGGGCAGTTTCCTTCGGTGGTGCAAGCGATTCAAACCGCAGGGGGAACCACGCAAGCAGCAGACCTCCGGCAAGTTCAGGTTCGTCGTCGCGATCAATCTGGCACAGTTCGCACTTTCAACGTGAATTTGCAGGAATTGTTACGAACTGGAGATGTGACGCAAAATACGTCTCTCCGCGATGGTGATACGATCTTCATCCCGGCAACTGCCGAAATTAATCTGGCAGATAGTAGCCAGCTTGCAGTGTCCAACCTGCGCTCCAGTACTGAACAGCCGGTAACGGTTGCGATCGTCGGTGAGGTGGCCCAGCCCGGCCCGTATCGGTTAGGCAGTGAGGGAGGGCAGCCCACCCTGATTCAAACGATCCAACAAGCAGGCGGATTTACACCCTCTGCGGATTTGCGCCAAATTGAAGTGCGTCGGCAAACTCGGCAGGGAGAAGCACAAGTCATTACCCTCAACCTGTGGGACGTTCTGCAAACGGGCGACTTAACTCAGGATGTGGTGCTGCAACAGGGCGATCGCATTACCATTCCGGCTGCGGCTGAGTTGGCTTCCGAGGATGCTCTAGCTCTAGCTTCGTCTACCTTATCGACGGGTGCAATTCAGGTCAACATTATTGGTGAAGTAGAATCGCCTGGGGCATTGGAACTCAGAGCCAATTCCACCCTAAACCAGGCAGTTCTTGCAGCCGGAGGGTTTAACGGCCGGGCAAACCGCAAAAACATCACCCTGATTCGATTTAACCCCAATGGCACCGTCACCGAGCAAGAACTAGAGCTTGATTTGTCAGAGGGGCTGAACCCAGAAAATAATCCACTCCTTCGCAACAATGATGTCATCCTGGTTGGACGATCGACTGGAGCGCAAATTACCGATACCCTGTCCACCATTCTAGGTGTGTTCCGACTTCTTACGCCTTTTGGTTTGCCTTTGCCCTAATGGTGTGTTCCATCTCTTTCTAAAAAACGTCGTCTCATAGTAGGGATACCGCCATGTATCAGCCGCCGAGCCAAAACTCTCTTAATCAGCCGAATGGGAAGATTCTGACGATGCCCGTCTCCCCCATTCCACCGATTCCCGTTCCTACGCAGCCTCAGGAAGAATGGAATATCCGCCGATTTTTGGGCGTTGTGCAGCGACGAGCCTTGATTATTCTCAGTATCGCGGCGATCGGCAGTTCTTATTCCATTTGGTCTGCTCTGAATCAAACCGATTCCTATGAGGGCAAGTTCCAAATTTTGGTTGAACCTGTCAACGCTCAAAATAATCTTTCAAATATTACCTCTGAGGCAGGAGGCAGTGCGAATCGTAGCTCAAACCTCGACTATGATACACAGATTGCAGTTCTTAGAAGCCCTGAACTGTTGGCGGAGGTTGTGTCTGAATTGCAGGCAGAATATCCCGGTGTTAACTATGGTACGGTTGCTGGGCCACTAAACGTCACGCGGATTCGGACAACGAAGATTTTAGAGGTTCGGTATCGCGGAGATGATCCAGCCTGGATTCAAGCAGTTTTAGAACAACTATCGGAGACATATTTACAATACAGCCTGAATGAACGGCAGACTTATTTACGTCAGGGAATTCAATTTGTAAATGCCCAAATTCCCCAACTTCAGGAAAGGGTAGACAGCCTCCAAGAACAGCTACAAACCTTCCGGCAGAACAATCGATTTATTGATCCAGATGCTCAAGCAAACAAGATTGCGACGCAAGGAACAACGCTTGACGAACAGCAAGCAGAAGTAGACCAAGAATTGGCTCGTGCGCGTTCATATCTAACCACATTACAGCAAGATAGCGGTGCCCTATCCACTCTCAACCAATCTCCAAACTATCAGCAGCTACTCAGCCAAGTTCAGGAAATTGAAACAGAGATTGCCTTTGAACGGACACGTTTCCGGGAAGACAATATCAACATTCAGGTACTTCGTCGGAAACAAGAAAACCTGTTCCCGTTACTTCGAGAAGAAGCTGCGCGGGTACTGGATGCTAGCCTTGCAGATGCCGTAACGCAGATTCAAACATTAGAGATCCAACGGCAAGCCATTCTGGAAGCGCAAGCACAGCTACAGCAACAAGTACAGGAACTCCCCGTTTTAGCCCGTGAATACACCAACTTGCAGCGTGAATTACAATTGGCAACGGAAAGCTTAACCCGCTTTTTGGCAACTCGGCAAAATCTACAGGTTGATGCCGCACAGCAGGAAATTCCCTGGCAAATTATTCAGGAAGTCTCTCAACCTTCTCCTTTACCCAGCACAACAAACCGAGATTTAATGGTCGGAATTTTGGGCAGCCTAGCGTTGGGGATTGGAGCGGCATTCCTTCTGGAAAAATTTGACAACACATTCCATACCGCAGATGAGCTAAAGGAAAAAGTGCCTATTCCCATTTTGGGTGTGTTGCCCTATGATTCGCAGCTTGCCGCTACTGTGATTGACGAAGAAAGACGAGGTGGAACAAGACGGAAACGCAAGCGAAACGCTGTACGCAATATGACTCGTGGCATGATGCGATCGGCTTCTAGAGCGTCACAATCCATGAACTTTTTGGCATTGCCCATTGACGAATACGACAGCAACTCTCGCTTTATGGAAGCCTTACGCGTCCTCAATGCCAACTTCCAAATGCTCAGCAGTGCTGATCGTCCATTGCGATCGATCGTGATCAGTTCTGCCACGGCCGGAGATGGTAAGTCTACGGTGGCACTCCATTGGGCAAAGGCGGCTGTGGCAATGGGGCAACGAGTATTAGTGGTGGATGCTGATTTGCGTCGTCCACAGATTCATGCTCAGCTAAACATGAACAATGACTATGGCTTGAGCAATTTGATTGTGAAAAATATGGATTCCCGCAGCGTGATTCGGCGGGTAAAACCGGGTGAGGAATTGTACGTGATGACCTCCGGGCGAATTCCCCCTGACCCAGCCAGCCTGCTTTCCGCTCACCGCACCCGGTTACTCATGGAAAAAGCCAACGAGCGGTTTGATTTGATTATTTACGACACACCACCCCTACTCGGATTAGCAGATGCTAGTCTCTTGGCACGCCATGCCGACGGTTTAGTACTCATTGTTGGACTAGACAAAACCGATCGCACGATGTTGCAAAAGGTGCTAGATGATTTGAAATCGTTCCAGGTACCCATTTTGGGAATTATTGCCAACGGACAACGCGGCTACAATTCTCCCGTTCGGGAATATGCTCTACCGCCAGCATCCGACATGGGAAATGACAGAGATACAGCAACGGAAGACGGGTTCCAGCGAACCTAAATTGCATAAGGCATGGAATGCTAGAAAACCACGAGTATGGCAACGGATAGAAAGGTTAGAACCGTATCGGGAGCAACTGAAGATAAGCTTAACGATACGCAATTGTCCTAATCTTTTCAGCCGTTGCCATCAAACTGAACCTTCATTCTGAAGGCTGTGTAGAATGGGGAAGTGAAAAGCTAGGACAATTTGTGGTTGCTGCAATTCAAAGCCTAGGATCGTGGATTAAATAACCTGTCATCATTTTACCTTGTTGATTGGGCGGGCAAGATGCCCACCCCACAAGAATTCCAGGTTTTTACATTAACATTCCTCAGCAACCCAAGATGTCCTAATTTTTCGTTTCACTTTCCCCAGTGGGCAACAGCACCAAAACTTACCTGGATGCCTCAACAGGCGACTTATCCGACGGGACGCTGTAGCCCTCACTATCTACATTCACCTGCACCAAAGAGCTTTCTCCCGTAATCAGGCGGGCCCCCCGGTTGCGCGTGAAGTAGTTCCAACCCCACTGGAGCATCACAATCAGCTTATTATCGAACTCAATCAGATAATAAATGTGGGCAAAGATCCAAATAAACCAGGCAAGTGGCCCTGAAAGCTTTAAATGTCCCAGGTTAGCGACTGCTTTGTTTTGCCCAATGACAGCAAGGCTTCCGGCATCGGCATACTGGAATGCGGGTAGACTCTGCCCGTTTAACCGTTCTCGGATCAGTCGTGCGACATATTGCCCTTGCTGGATGGCAACCGGAGCCACCCCCGGAAGCGGCGTTTTATCAGAATGGGCATAGTGCGCCAAATCACCAATGACATAGATATTGGGATGCCCTGCAATACTGAGGTTAGGTTCTACAATGACTCGTCCAACCCGATCGAGCGTTGCCCCAGTGCGTTGTTCCAGCACCTTGCCCATTGCTGAAGCTTTCACCCCTGCCGCCCAAAGGATTGTTTGAGCCGGAATTTCCTCAACCGCTTCTCCCTGTTTTGCAGTGACAACGTTATTTTCAATATTAGTGACAAGGGTTTTGGTGCGAATTGTCACACCCAACTTGCTCAGGGATTCAGCTGCTTTTTGGGATAGCTCTGGTGGATAGGGAGGCAAAATTCGATCCATCCCTTCTAGCAAGAGGATTTGAGCTTCTGTGGTGTTGATGGTGCGGAAGTCCTGCTTTAGGGTTTTGTAAGCAAGTTCAGCGATCGCCCCAGCTAGCTCTACTCCCGTTGGGCCACCCCCCACAATCACAAACGTTAACCACGCTTTCCGTTTATTGGGATCAGTTTCTTTTTCGGCCGCCTCAAACGCCATGAAGATCCGTCGCCGCATTTCCAGGGCATCTTCCACCGTCTTTAAGCCAGGAGCAGTCGGTTTCCAATGGTCATTTCCAAAATAGTGATGGCTGACTCCTGTTGCCACAATCAGCGTATCGTATTCTAGTTCACTTCCTCGTAGCATCACTTTTTGCTGAGACGGGTCAATATCCACCACTTCATCCAGCAAAACCTGCGTATTTTTGTGATTGCTCAGGATACCGCGCAAGGGAGACGAAATATCGGCTGGGGAAAGCGTTCCGGTTGCCACTTGGTAAAGAAGAGGCTGAAACAAGTGAAAATTACGCTTGTCAATCAGCGTCACTTGAACAGGTGCCCGCCCTAGCTCTTTGGCAGCATACAGCCCCCCAAAGCCGCCACCCACAATCACAACCCGATGCATAGACTGCTTTTCGGCACCATCTGCCATCTTTAACTCCTTATCTATCCTGCAATGAGAGCCGTATTCAGCCCATCTCACATCTGACACTGTGTAACATCTGTTTACACTGTTATACCCTGTGCATCCAAGCTTCTGGGTAACTAGGGCTACGAGGTTTCAAAGTTTTAGATAAAATTTTGAATTAACTGTTCCGATATGAAGCTAGGATAAGCAGAATTGGGTGAAATGCCCTCTATCTGGTTACAGATGTTGGGAAAGGACGCAGCCTGTCATATCTATACAGCTAGATTAAAGCAACAGGACTTACGCAAAGCCTTCAATTGTAAGGTGGGCAGTGCCCACCTTACGCTAAATCTGGAGGTATGAAACAGAGCTTGCGTAAGTCCTGAGCAATTTCCCAATGCAAAAAGGGCAGACAAGATGCCCACCCCACAAAAATTACGATCGAATTCTCCCTACTCCCTACTCCCTAAAAAGCATACCGAATCTTGCAGTACGGCAATCGCTCCTCTAGCAGTTGACAAAATGCCTCAACCAGCGTGCCCTTAAAGCCTCGCTTGTAGCGCACATTCTTGCCGCCCGTTTGGGAGAATTTTGTCTCTTGCAAATCCGGTCGCCACAGTAACTCCTCGCCCTTGGGATGCCAGCCCATGTTGACCTCGTGCAGCCGATCGTTGTGGGTGAGAAAGATGATCTCAGTCTGGAGCTGTGCCTTGGACTGGGGGGAAAGGGTATCGTCAATCTGCTGGAAGAGTTGTTCATAGTCTTGCAGCCAAGTGTCAGAGTAAATGACGGGTGCAAAGTTAAGATGCACTTCGTAACCTGCTGCCACAAAGTCATTAACTGCCTCAATGCGATCGGTGATGCTGGAAGTCCGAATATCGACCACCTGAGCCATTGTCTGGGGCATAAGGCTAAACCGAATCCGAGTCTTGCCCTGCGGGTCGTAGTCGAGGAGCGATCGGTTTACCCGCTTGGTGGCAAAGGTGGCCTTGGCATTGGGAATCGATCGAAACAACGTAATCAGATCTTTCACATTGTCACAAATGGCAGCATCAACTGAACAATCGCTGTTCTCGCCAATCTCATACACCCATAAGGATGGATCAACCTGATTGGGTTCTGACTTATTACCCTGGCGAGCAGCATGGCGTTTCAAATATCGCTGAATCTGCTCAATGTTAACAAAGGTAGTAATGGGATTAGCAAATCCTTTCCGGCGAGCCACATAGCAGTAGGCGCAAGCCATTGCACAGCCGTTCGCATGAGAAGGGGCGACAAAATCAGAGCTACGGCAGTTCGGACGAGCTTGCAAGGATTTCTTGATGCCTAAAACCAATACTGTGCGCTTAATTCGGTTCCAGTCTTGCACAGAACCCTCGTTTCCATGCAGATCAGGAATATTCCAGTGCGAATCCACCGGAATGCGGTTCACATCAGGATACTGATCTAAAATCTCCTGACCGCGTGAATATTTCACTACATCCGGTTCGTAATAGATCTCCTGAATGTTTAACAGGCGATCGATCCCAGAATCAGGATAAGAAATGGGAGGGGACTGAGTATCCGATTGCGAAAAATCTAAGGGTGGGTTTGCAGAGGATGAAGAGATAGTCAAAGCAATACACCATTGCAACCAATTAACTCTTATACGGTATCGCGATGCGGATGGACAGTCAGTGTAGACAACCGATCCTGATCAGCGAGGTATCTTCCTCAGGGAAACCCTACCCCAGAGGGGGTGAAATCTAGATACTTGCTTGTTCTTGGGTCATGTATCCCGATCGATAATAAAGAGGTGTGCATTACGGAGAACCGATTTTGGTGACTGCAATTCGTCCGTCTACGCCTGCTAGTTTTTCTACAACTCAGTCTCGCCTTTGGAAGCCCGATCGCGTTCTGTTTACCCCAGCGGCACTGGAAGAGGCTTGGGGGCAGCAGATTCTACATCGAGTGCAGGCGTTGGATCTTCCCGTTGAGTTTTTGCCCCGAAACCGGGTGACCGGAGTTAGGGGAGAGGATGTGCGCGAAACCTATGACTTGGCAAAACGAACCTTAGCTGTAGTCACTGCCCCAGCTAGCCGCCTCAAGCTCAGCCCCATTCCACCGTCCGCAGATTGGCAGTTTCACCTTGCAGAAGGCTGTCCGGCACACTGTCAGTACTGCTATTTGGCAGGCAGTTTGCAGGGGCCGCCCGTGATTCGCGTGTTTGCCAACTTGCCTCAGATTTTAGATCAGCTTCCTACCTATGAGCGATCGGGAGGAATGACGAGCTTTGAGGTCAGTTGTTACACCGATCCACTAGGAATTGAACATTTGACAGGTAGTTTGGCAGAGTGTATTCGCTATTTTGGCTCGCGGGAAGATGGGTATCTGCGCTGGGTGACAAAGTTTGATGGCGTGAATGAACTACTGGACTTGCCGCACAACGGACACACTCGCTGTCGAGTCAGTGTGAATGCTGAGCCAATTTCCCGCCGTATGGAGGGCGGTACAGCAACCGTGCCACAGCGTTTACAAGCTTTACGGCAGTTGGCATTACCCAAGGCTCAGGGGGGTGGCGAGTATCCGATCGGTCTGGTGATAGCACCGATTATGGCGATCGAAGATTGGCAGACCCACTACAGCCAACTATTTGACACCATCAGTGAAGCCCTTTCATTTGACTGTGACTTGACGTTTGAACTAATTTCTCACCGCTTCACACCCAATTCCAAGGAAGTGCTAACGGGATGGTATCCTCACAGTAAATTAGACATGGACGAAAGCAAACGTCAGACAAAGCGAAATAAGTTTGGCGGCATTAAGTATGTGTATGATACCGATACAATGAAGGAATTGCGAGGCTTTTTTGAACAAGAAATTGCCCGAAGATTTCCTCAAGCAAAGCTATTATATTGGACTTAATCCACCACTTGCTCTACTTTGGCACTGCCATAGCATGACGAGTTGGGTAAGCCCTAAAAAGTTGAGGAGCCTCCCAAAAGGAAACTCCTCAATTTGAATTTTGACTTCAATTTCAGAACTTACGCAGGCTTTGTTTCGTACCTCTAGATTTAGCGCAAGGTGGGCAGTGCCCACCCTACAAATGAAGGTTTTGCGTAAGTCCTAAATTTTTCTGATAGTTATCCGATCTTGAAAGGTCATCTTGAAGCGATTAGCTGTTTGGCTGGGTTACTTTAGAAGCTTCTCCAAGGCTAGGCGGAATAGAAGGTTGCTGAACGATCAGTTTTTTGGCTGGTTTAGCACCAGTTTGATAAGGAATTGACCATTTGGATGCCATTGTGGTTAGGCCTGTTATTCAAAGAATGTACTAATAGTTTAGTCATTTTAAATCTAGACTATGTTCAATCTTAAGGATTAGAATGTGAGCTTATTTTAGTTTTTCGCTCTACCACTTGGTGCATCTTTCTAAGGTAAAGAAATTACCTTCAGGCTTCCCCATCAACCGGATATGTGCAAGCCTTTTCTGCGTAAGTCATACTCAATTTGATGCATCTCCTCCAGCGTTTCTCCTGAAACAATTCCATAGATTTCTGTGTAAATTCTGCCATATTTTACTTTCTCCAAAGCAGAGAGAACCAGAAGATCTTTTCTTTCCAAATTCGGCCTCAGGGCAACCAAAATTGAATCAAAAGTTCCTTCCATTCGGTAATCGCTAGAGTACTTGGCGATCGCCTTATTACATTTCAACAGTTGATAACGCTGCAAACAGAGAGGGGTTGAGCCGTTAATGCGAAAGTTAGCATCGATCGCATAAAGCTGACCCTCCTGGTTTTCCAAGACATCAAAACCAATCACACCAAAATAGCCCTGTTGATGAGCGTAATTCCCGACTGCGGCGATCATTTCAGAGAATTTGCTCAAGTCATTATTGTAGTCAATCCAGCCACCCAAATAGTTTCCTGTTGAATCAACTAGTTGCTGAGTTACACCAATGAGAAAAACATCACCCTGCTTATTGAGATAAAACTGAGCGCAGTAGTTATGAACTTCGTTCTTAATAAACTCCGAGACGACGATCGTTTGCAGCAGATGAATAGCCAGGTATTGCTTCAATTCTCCCAGGCAATAATTTAAGTCGCTGTGATTGCGGATGATATAGGTTCCTTCACCCGAAAGACCATGCGATGTTTTGATCAGGTAAGGAAAGGTTTTAGGAAGCTGAATTTGATCAAGATTGATTTGATCAAGATGATACGTTTGATACGTTGGGCAAGGTATTCCTAACTCAGAAAGTGTGGCCTTACTCAGCAAACGATAGTGCGCTTCTGGGGGAACAGCATGCTTTTCAGGCAACAACCGATCGAACGGAAATAGGGTAATTACCTGATGAATGCGATCGCTTTGGTTCAAATCATCCAAATAAGTCGCACAATCCATCAACTCCAAATGAACATTGTCAAAATCGAAATGCTCCCGCCAATATTGCATTAACAACCTTGGCGGTGAACAAATTGCTACACCGGGTAGCGTATTACCTAGCACTGCCAAATTTTTCCAGGCTTCTTTCTGACAAATTTTATTAAAAGGCGTTTTCGTTGATTCGCTGCTGCCATCCTGCAAAAAGTATTTTTGAGTATTGGGAAAAGCTGCCCAACTCGCCGTAGCGGGATAGTTCAAAAGCAACGCATCGCGATCGTCTTTAACATCTTGAATGAACAAGTCAGAAAAAGAATTTCCCTGGAAAAATTGAAAGGTGTCAGAATTCATAATGGAGTATTTAAATCTTGGCCAAATGGTCATCCTTACAGGTAAAAGCAGCCGGTTCTTGTAGCTCTTCGCTCATATAAGCAACTGCCATGTCTTGAGAATTGTAAGCCCAACCAATACGCCCATTGCGATCGAGCAAAATGCAACCGGCCTCGCCTGGAACCCTTTGTTTGAGAGCCTCGATCGCCTTCTTTGCCGCTTCTTCAGGATGACAAGATACACTACCATCAGCACTGGCAGCATCACTTGATAATAAATCAACAGCAGTCTTCGCCAACACTACTGGAATGACAGACTCACCATCGCCCGTCGTAGAGCAAGCACCACGACTATCAGCATATAATCCACAACCTACTAATGCCGTATCTCCTACACGACCAGCGGGTTGGTTCTCAAGTCCTCCAGTTGAGGTTCCTGCTGCCAAATTGCCATGCCGATCAAGCGCAACACAACCAACCGTTGCAGCCCGATCTTCTGGAATCCTTTCTTGTTCCCATACCTGCTGTTGCTCCTCACTAATCAAGTTGTTTGGCTCACACATTTCACAGCCATGTTTAAGGGCAAAGCGTTCTGCCCCTTCTGCAACCAAAAAGCGAGATTTTTCCTCAAGAATTCTGCGGGCGACAGAAATGGGATGGGAAATATGATTGACTGCGGCTACCGCTCCCCAGCGTAGATCACGGCTCTCCATTATTGCAGCATCTAAATAAACTTTCCCTTCAATGTCTAGGGTGGCACCAATGCTGGAGTTAAAGGTTGGATCACTTTCTAAAATGCGAATGGCTGCTTCAACCGCATCTGTGGCATCTCCTCCCTGTTGTAAAATTTCCCAACCCGCTTTGACGGCTGCTAAACAACCCGTTATGTTTGCTTTTGCCTTGTCATCAGAAATGGTTTTCGCGCCACCATGCACAATGATTGTTACGGTCATAATCTCTCACTTGCGAGTCCTTCAATCGGTTAAAAAAATACATCAAGCAGCTTTGCAGAAGATAGTAAGGATTGCTGATCAATTATCTTCAGAATTATCTCCAGATTTAGCTATTTTTAGCTTCAAAAACCCCTTCAAAAATGCTTGAAGGTTTTGCGGTGCTTACTATTTATCAGCATAACGATCGCCATTTCGTCCAACCTCTGCCACAAGAATATCCTCATCTTTTCTGTAGGTAGACTTATCTATTAAGTTAGTAAGTGTTCTATAGCAATAGAGAATTGCTACCTTCTGGAAGAGGCAAAGGCAGGAGGCAAAATGTTTATGTAAACAAAGAGTCTGCGTTGAAGTTTCACGCAGAGTTTTAAGCAACTTCATCAGGAGTATTATTATGAATTTATGGACTGTTTGGCTACCCCCTCAGATCACTCGCCTTTTCACCCTTTCCCTGGTGGTTGTCACACTGTTAATCGGCATTACATTTAGTCCTGGGAAACAGATGCAAGCATCAGCTCGATCGCTGACTCCCGAAGCAAATGAATATCAGGTGGATGAAGCTCCCACCATTGATCTTGACAATGAACATGCCCATCGATCGCAACAAAATCTGAAAAATACAGCAGATAATATCCGGGAAAAGTTAAATTTGGATCAGCCGCTTTATCCAAGCACTGAAGAACTTATCAATGATGTGCAAGACAAAACAGGCGAAACCATTGAAGGGACACAACGTGCATTAGAAAATGCTGCTGATACGGTAACAGGCAATTGAAATTGGAATGGAGCAACTCTTTTTAAGGCGAACATAATTTATCGAGGCGAGCGAATAATTTGATTTAAAAAAGCTGGAACTCTAGGTTCCAGCTTTCCTACTTTATACGCAAGTTTGAGGCTGAAGATCGCTTTATTGAATCGGGCGCAGAACGTCTTCCGCTTGCTGTTCAGGAAGCATTATGGATGCCATTTCATAATGTTCTGCAATGGAAGGAAGCAATTGTGATGCATAGCTTCTCACAGCCTCTTCCTGCCCCTGTTGAATTGCAGTTCGGTATAGCCCGATCGCTCTGAGATGAGCATTTGCCTGTGCCCCTATGTAAGCAAGATCAAACTCCTCACCCGAAAGTTGGGTAAGCTGCTGCATCACTGCCATGCTCAAGGGATCTGCCGTTTGAGGCAACACCATGTTCTGTTGAGCCGCAATTTGCTCTAATTGGCGATTCGCTTGGGTGTGTTCCTGAATCATTCGTTCAGCATAGGCTCTCACATCTTCACGATCGCTCCGCTCCAAGGCAAGTTCAGACATCATGATCTCAGCATTATTTCCCTGTGCTGCCATGATAATGAACTCATTATCCAATGAAGGAACAATTCTCTGGGATAAACCAGGATTGGTTTGAGTAGGATTGGTTTGAGTAGGATTGGTTTGAGCAGGATTGGTTTGAGTAGGATTGGTTTGAGTAGGATTGGTTTGAGTAGGATTGGTTTGAGCCAGTCCAGGTAATCCCATCAGAACAGTCAACGTTGCAGCACCAACAAATCCAGTTGCGGTTTTGATCAAACCTGTATAATTCAGTCGCATAATGTTCAAACCGTGATGTTAAAGGGCAGTTCTTGTCTGACTTGCTGAAATCAATAAGCACTAGTCAGTTCAAATGTTTCATCTAGCAGCATAGCCAATGTCCTTCTCATCCAACCTCTACCCAAAGCACAAGTGTTTTAAGATACAAAAGTGTTTTTCAAAGCAGGAAAATGGTGGAGAAATGATTGAGAAAAGACAGCAATGTTACCAGCAACACGGATGAATTTAGCAGGTTATTACCGTTGAAATTTATCGTTCAGATACACCTGATAAAGAATCCACAGAAACATCCTCATCGGTTGCTCCGTAGCCGTAAGGAGAGGTAGTTAGCACAGGTGTTACTTCAAAATTGTAGGGTGGAGGTGGTGAAGTCGTCGTCCATTCCAGCGTTAAAGCTCGCCAAGGATTATCCGGTGCTTTGGCTCCTGCAATCCATGACCAAATGATATTGATGAGAAATGGCAAGGTTGAGATGGCTAGCAAATATGCACCAACGCTGCTTAATAAATTGAGGGGGGCAAATTCTGGATCGTACATCGCGACTCGGCGCGGCATTCCCATAATACCCAGCTCATGCATGGGAAAGAAGGTGAGATTGAATCCTATAAATGTTAGAACGAAATGAATTCTCCCCCACGTTTCATTAAACATCCGACCTGTCATTTTAGGGAACCAATGATAGATCGCAGAATATAATCCAAAAACGCTACCACCAAACAAGACATAATGGAGATGCGCTACGACAAAGTAAGTATCGTGTACATGAATGTCAAAAGGAACGGCAGCCGTCATTACACCGGAAATGCCGCCTAAAATGAATAACGACACAAACCCAACCGCAAATAGTAGTGCGCTATTTAACCTTACTTTGCCTCCCCAAAGCGTTGCCAACCAGCTAAATACCTTAATGCCGGTAGGAACTGCAATCACCATTGTCGTCACCATGAAGAATATTCGCAGCCAGGCCGGAGTGCCGCTCGTAAACATATGGTGTGCCCAAACGAATATCGATAGAAATGCGATCGCCATACTGGAATAAGCGATCGCGCGATAGCCAAAAATGGGTTTGCGGGCATGAACCGGAATAATCTCTGAAATCATTCCCTGAGCTGGGAGAACCATAATGTAGACAGCCGGATGGGAATAAAACCAGAAAAGATGTTGATACATCACAGGATTTCCACCCGCACTTGGATCAAAAAAGTTAGTCTCAAATAATAGATCAAATGTGAGCAAAATCAGAGCACTGGCTAAAACAGGTGTACCAACAATGATAAGGATAGATGTTGCTAACATTGCCCAACAAAACAAGGGCATTTGGTTTAGACCCATGCCCGGAATTCGCATCTTCAAAATGGTGACAAAAAAATTGACTGCACCCAGGATGGAAGAAATCCCCAGTAAGAAGATGCTAATGATCCAGAAGAGTTCTCCAGTTTGAGAAGCGGTCGCACTTAAAGGGGGATAGGAAGTCCACCCTGCTTCAGGTGCCCCTACAAAAAAGCTGCTGATTAATAACAATCCCGCAGGTGGAATCATCCAAAACGCTAAGGCATTCAATTTTGGAAATGCCATATCTCTTGCACCAATTAGAAGGGGCACAAGATAGTTGCCAAATCCTCCGACCCCTGCTGGAATCACCCACAGAAAAATCATGATGGTTCCGTGAAGGGTAAACAGGCGATTGTAGTTTTGAGGTTGAACAAAGTCAGGGGAAGGAGTGGCTAACTCAGTCCGAATCAGGGTGGCTAAAACTCCACCTACTAAAAAAAATAAAAAACTTGTAACTAAATACTGAATCCCAATGACTTTGTGATCGGTGTTGAAGGTGAAGTATTCACGCCAACCCGTTGAAACTGATGTCACACTATGAGCCGGAAGATTGGCACCTTCTTGTAACTGCGCTTCTGTCATAATTATTGATCCAAGACCAGAGCGAGCTTTGGCCAGTAGGGTTTCAAAGCTCCAAAATAACGATCTTGGATGAGCGACAACATCTACCTAATGCAGTGCGTTCAGTTAAATCAAAGTGTGAAGCAGAACACAAAACCCGTTAAAAATGCGATGAACTCAGTCTAAATGACGCGATAGGCAACTTAAAGCCTAAATTTCTGATTTTCCGTAGCGCAGGCTCTTGCCTGCTGAGTCTGGACGGGCAAGATTCCCATCCCACAGGAGATTGGAACAAGTTGCACATTGAGTTGAATGGGTAGTTTCCGTCCAAATTAGACGAATCTTTGTCAAAAGATAACAGAATGTGCCCCCCGATCGCCTACTTTCGACGAGAGCGAGGTTGAACCGATCGCGGTTTTGCTGACACAGGCTGCATCATAGGCTGCTTTTTGCCAGAGAGCCTGCCAATTAGCTCATGCAGCAACACATAGAAGCAGGGAATGATAAATAGCGTCAACAGCGTTGCCAAGGACAATCCGGAGAATACAACAATGCCCAACGGCTGCAAAAATTCTCCACCTTGCCCCAAGCCCAATGCTAAGGGAAACATTCCAACAACGGTCGTGATTGTCGTCATCAAAATCGGACGCAACCGCTGTGGGGCAGCTTCCAGAATGGCAGTACGACGATCGACTTTATCTCGTTCCCGAATTTGGTTAGCCAGTTCCACCATGATGATGGCATTGTTCACCACAATTCCGACGAGCAGTACGGCTCCCACAATCACGGTGGCACCGATCGCCGTTTGGGTAATGAACAGTCCCCAAATGCCGCCTGCCAACGCCAGAGGCAAGGTGAACATAATCACTAAGGGATCAACCAGTGAGTTGTACTGCACCGCCATGACGACAAACACCAGGAAGGCTGCTAGTCCGCCCAAAATGGGTAATGCCGACTGAATTTCTCGGTTGCTTTGGGCTGCCGCACTTGGAAGCCGACTCACTCCCTGAGGTAGATCCACCTCCTGCATGATCTGATCCACTTCCGCCAAAGCATCTCCCAGGCTGGCTCCCTCATTCAGGCTTCCGGCAATCAGATAAACCTGCCGCTGATTGATGCGCTGAATTTCACCAGGGGCTTCTCCTTCTTCAATCCGGGCGACGTTCCCTAGACGAATCAGTTGGTTGCCCTGCGTAAAGAGGGGTAAATCCTCTAGCTGTGACGGACGACGGATCGAATCTTGGTCTAACTGCACTCGAACATCAATCAGCCGATTGCCACGTTGAAGTTGCGTAGGTACGGAACCGCTCAATGCTGTTTGTAGAACATTACCAATGTCTTGAATATTCAAATCTACATCTGCTGCGCGTTCCCGATCGAGGCGAATTTGTAGTTCAGGTTGGCGGCGATCGGCATCGGGACGGAAGCTCGTTAAAGTAGACTGCTGCTCTAATGCCCGGAGTGCCTGCTGTCCGGCTTGCTCTAGCGTTTCAGTATCATCTCCTTGCAACACCACGTCTACCTCTGCCCGTACCGGAGAGTTGTTTAACACCAACCCCCGGACTTCTCCCGGACTCATCCGTAGGCGAATGTCCACTAGATTGAGGCGATCGAATTCCTGGGTGACTCGTGAAATGTAAGCATCAACATCGGTATCAGGCTGTAGGGTAATGGTACTGGAAGCTCGGAGAGCATTTTCGCTGGTGTTTGCTCCAAACAGGAACCCCCCCGCAGTGGTAAAGACATATTCTGTTTCTGGTTGCGCCAGCAGGATGTCATCGACTGCATCCATGACGCGACGATTTGTTTCTAAGGGTGTGCCAGGTGGGAATTGGGCGATCAAGCGAGCCTGTCCCGTACTAATGCGGGGCAAGATTTCCTGGGGAATTTGTCCCATTACTAGAACGCTACTACCGCCCAGCAGCAAAAATGTTAATCCCAGAACGATTAAACGACGATGTAAGATGCGATCGAGCAAGCCAGTATAACTGCGGGTGGCCGCTTCAAAACGACGATTGAAAGCTTGGAGCGGCCAAAATTGAGAAAGATTGCTAGTTTTGCGAATGCCCAATAACCGCGAAGCCATTGCTGGCACAACCGTTGCAGCAACCAAAATAGAAGCAGCAACCGCAAAGCTAATGGTTAAAACCAATTCGTTAAACAGCAGCGCAATGAAACCGCCAATTAATAGAAAGGGTAATACTGCCACTAAGTTTGTTGCGGTAGAAGCGATAAGAGCCGACTCCACCGACTGACCACTGCGAACTGCCTGCGTCAATAGCTGATCGGGTGTAAGCCGAGTGCGCGCATCCTTTCCCGGTGTCATGCCTGCATCAGCGGCGATCGTTTCCAGCATGACGATCGAGTTGTCCACGACAATTCCCACACCCAAAGCCAAACCGCCCAAGCTAAAAACATTAATCGACAAGCCAAACAGCCGCATTAAAATCACAGCGGTTAGCGTTGCCAAAGGAATGGCAATCACGATGATTAAGGTTTGACGGAGAGAACCTAGAAACAGCAGTACGGCTACGGCAGCCAGCCCAGTTCCGGTGAGTCCGGCAGTGGTGACATTGGAAATGGCATTGCGAATGAAGAGCGATTCATCCAGCGTGTCAATAATATCCATGTCATTGGGCACAACGCCTGCCTCCCGTAGCTCTGCCAACCGCTGTTTGACTCCTTCAACAACGTCGATCGTGTTGGCTTCAGGCTGCTTCTGAATGCTAACTTTCACCGCAGGTCGTTTGTTTAGCGAGACAAAAATGCGCTGTTCCTGGGTGCCATCTGTCACCGTGGCAAAGTTTCGCAGGTAGACGCGCCGTGCTCCAGTGGACGTTCCGTTTATTGTTCCGTTTGTCGTTCCTGTTTCACTGTTTTCTACTGCACCACTGCCGCCCACCCGAAAGGTAAGATCCTGAATCTCATCGACGCTTTCAAACCGTCCCACTGCACGAGTCAGCGGTTCTGAAAGATCGCCTAAAATTCGTCCACCCGAAATATCCTGGTTAGAGTCCTGTAATTCGCTTAAAACATCATTCAGCCCAATTCCCAGCGATTGTAGTCGGTTTAGATCCAACGTTACTCGAACTTCTTCCGGCACACCTCCCGATACATCAACTCCTGCCACACCCTCCACAACGCCCAGTTCTCGCGCTAATTCTTCATCGGCAAAGACGCGCAAATCTAAAGGACTCAGCGATTCCGAGGAAAGAGCCAACTCATAAACGGGAGATTGAGCTGGATCAGCTTTAGAAATTCGGGGCGTTTCGAGGGAGTCAGGAAGGCTGGCTCTGGCCCGATTAAAAGCAGCAGTTGCATCCAGAAGAGCCTGATCCACATTGCCCCCCGGACGGAAGTAAAGATCGACGCTGACCTGTCCTTCGCGGGTTTGGGAATAAACCTGCACCACACCTTCCGTTGCAGAAAGGGCCTCTTCTAGGGGTCGCGTAATTTCATCTACTGCCACCTCTGGGGAAATGCCGGGTGAATTGACCCGAACGCTAATGCGCGGATAGGTAATTGACGGAAGGAGATCAACCTGGAGGCTGAAGATGAAAAACACGCCAATCACAATTACTGCCAGGGTTAGCATGAGGGTGCCAATATGCTGGCGGATGGCGGTACCGCTAATGCTGAAGCCGGAAGGTTTTGGGGTTTGCATGGTCTATGTGGCAATGAGAGAGCAAGGGTTGGTGTGAACTGGGCAGGCAAGAGTTGGAGGATTAGCGAGCAAGGGTTGGAGGATTAGCGGGCAAGAGTTGGAAGATTGGGCGGGCAAGAGTTGGAAGATTAGGCGGGTAAGAGTTGGAGGATTGGGCGGGCAAGATGCCCACCCCACAAGAGACTGTGCCAAAGAGGTTGACCCAGAAGAGAACTTTTTAGGGGGTGCCGGATTGATTTTCAGAAATGAAGCTGAGTCGTACTGGATCGCCATCATTTAATGCACCGCTGCTGCGAACCACAAATTCTTCACCAGGGTCTAAACCCGACAAAATTTGAATTTGGTTATCTGCCCGATCGCCCAACTGCACCGATCGCGCTTCCACGGTGGTTTCCTCCCCATTCCGATTCACGACAAACACAGTGGCGGATTGGGGTTGTCCTTCTCCGTCAGTCGTGTTTTCTGATATGTTTTCCGATGTGTTTTCTGATATGTTTTCTGATGTATTTTCTGAATCGCTAGTTGAATCATCTGCCAGGTCGATCGCTGTTTCCGGAACCACCACCTGCTGTTCTGTCTGGGATTCAAAACTAACTCGCGCCAGCAGTCCACTGCCGATGCGCCCTTCCAGGTTGGGAATAGTGACTTCGACGGGAATGAGACGAGCGGTAGGGTCGGCGGCAGGAGAGATTTGACTGACTTGCCCAACAAATATTTGATCGGGAAAGGCATCCAGCCGCACCTGAGCCGATTGTCCCAGTTGAACGCCGCTCAGTTCCAGTTCCGAAATTTGGACTTCCACTTTCACCTGGCTGAGGTCGCCTAACCGTAAAATTTCGCTACCCGGTTGGGCCAGTTCCCCCGGTTCCAAAACTCTTTCTAATACTGAACCACTCACCGAAGCGCGCAGGGTGGTAAATGCTTGACGCTGTTGGGCTTGGGCAACGATCGACTCTTGAGCCGTAATGCGTCGTTGGGCGGCTTCCACTGCCCGCTGGCGGTTTTGTACTTGCTGTTGAGCCGATCGCAGTGCCTGTTCTGCCGTTCCCACCGCAGTTCTGGCTAGCTCTGCATCCTGTTCTGAAATTGCGCCTTCCTCCACCAGTTGATTCAGCCGTGCTGCATCAGATTGGGCCTGTTGAAGTTCCAGCCGTGCCCGTTCCACTTCCGTTTGAGCATTGTCTACTTCTGCCTGTAAGCTGGCGACATCTGCTTCGCGGGCTGCCACCTCTGCATCTGCTTCTACCACCGATGCTGTCAGCAAATTATCGTCTAGCTGGGCCACCACCTGCCCCTGCTCCACCCGATCGCCCACATCCACCGGAACATCTAAAATTTGTCCTTCCACCTGCGATCGAATCGACACAGAACGAGCCGGAACTGTTGTTCCTGTATATTCAACAAGCCGCTCTAGCTGTGTTTCCTGCGCCGTTGCCACATCAACTGCAACAGCCCTGTCTCCGCGTTGTCCAGAGCGTTCCGATTGGGGTTGAGCTTCTCCGGGAGGAATCAAGCTACATCCGGTGGAGAAGAGGAGCAGTCCAATGAGCCAGACTCGGCTAAAGCCGATCGTTAAGGGGGAAGGGGGATGGTTAGCAGGTGAGGGATTTGGCGACATGGCTCTTTCCAGGGGTAATGGCAGATGTGCGATCGGGTGAATCTTTCAGAGTTGATATTTCAAAATCAGAGCATCCAATTCAGAGTCTTCAATAGGCTAGGCTGAGCCGCTCACTTTCACATCTGGCTGGAGAAACACAGCGTTCAGTTGAGAAATGTAAACATCTGTAAATTTATTGAAGCAGGAAAAAATGACTGTTGACCCGATCGCTGAATGACAAATTTGTAATTTATGTTCTGCCTTGAGATAGAGGTGGTGAGGAAGAATGGGCG
>PVWD01000344.1 GCA_003003615.1 filamentous cyanobacterium CCP2
CTCTAAACCCACCCATTCGTTTCCACTGCACCCGCCTCGTCTAATTGCAACACCTCCACCTGAACGCCAACCCCCTGCGATGTCCAGGCATCCTTCACGGCAGCTTGAATCGCTTCAGCATGGGCAGTATCCGCCAGTGCCAGCAGGGTTGGCCCAGCCCCACTAATCACCAACCCGTAGGCTCCTGCCTTTAAGGCCGCCGACTCAACTGCTTCATAGCCTGGAATCAGCGTTTGTCGATAGGGTTGATGCATTCGATCTTGTAAGGCGGTGCGGAGCCAATCCGATCGGCCGGTTTCCAGGCCTCGCAGGAGTAATCCCAGGTGCGCCACGTTGAAAATGGTGTCGGGGCGGCTATAGTGGGGTGGCAAAACTCGGCGGGCTTCGGCAGTGGATAGCTCAAAATTTGGGATGGCGACGATGGGAACGATCGTCTGATGCCAGTGAACATCGCAGATTGTCCAGGTTTCGTCCTGGTTTGTTGCCGCTAAACAGCATCCCCCCCGCAGGGCCGGCACAACGTTATCAGGATGTCCTTCCAGGTCGATCGCCAATTGCATGATGGCTTCCGGGGAAAGGGGCGATCCGGCGAAGGCATTGGCACCTACTAACCCACCCACGATCGCTGTGGCAGAACTACCCAACCCCCGCGCCAAGGGAATGCCCAGGTCGATCGAAATGTGAACGGCGGGTACAGGCTGCCCGATGTGTTGATAAAGGTGGGCAAATGCTTGATACGCCAAATTGCTGTCATCGGTTTTGACCCGTTCTGCCTCCAGCCCTTTCACCTCAATCGTGAAGGACGGTTGCTCTGTGGCAGCCAGTGGAGAAAACTCAAAGCGGTTGTAAAGTGTTAGGGCGGCTCCGATGCAGTCAAAACCGGGGCCCAGGTTTGCGGTGGTGGCAGGAACAACAACGGTAAAACGATTTGACATAGGTCAGGCTAACTAGAACATGCAAGATCTGAGTGTACTGGCTTGCTGCCCTCTATTTTCGATCGCTCTAAAGGGATAAATTGTTAGATTCTTTAAGAAATGTGTCGAAAATATCTGACAATGGGTACGGATGTAACAGAGGTATTCTTTATGTTAAGAGCGGCTGATGTCATGACAAAGGATATTGTCACTATTCGCGGCTCTGCTACTGTCGCGGAAGCTGTCAAACTGATGAAGGACAAGGAAACCCACACTCTGATTGTCGATCGCCGCTACGAACAAGACGCTTACGGCATTCTGACTGAAACGGATGTGGTGTACAAAGTGGCAGCCTACGGTAAAGATCCGAAGCGAGTGCGTGTCTGCGACATTATGACCAAACCGTGCATTGTTGTAAACCCGGACTTGGGTGTGGAATATGTGGCGCGGCTATTTGCGAACACTGGAATTCATCAGGCTCCCGTGATCAAAGGAGAATTATTGGGCGTTGTTTCAATTCGAGATATTTTGCTGAAAGGAGACTTTGTAGAACAGCCTAAGGAATTGGTTTTAGAAGAGCGAATTCAACAGGCGATCGAACGGGCGCGGACAATCTGTGCTGAAAAGGGAGCAACTTCGGGTGAATGTGCTGTGGCATGGGATGAGGTAGAAGAATTGCAAGCAGAAGCCTCCCACCAAAAGGCTGAAAAACTCTATGAAACGAAGACTGCCTTTGAAGCTTACTGTGAAGAAAATCCGGATGCCTTTGAAGCGAGAGTTTACGATAACTAAGAGCGAGTTTTAACCGAAATAAAGGGGCACAGCCGATCGCCATGCCCCTCTTTTAATTTATCAATTTAACTTGTCAATTTATCTTGACCGCTACAGGGTTGGAGCCACTTCAAACTGAGAAACGATCGCGGGCATTCTGCTAATAATGTCGCCAGGATTTGCCAGCAGGTCGGCTTCTGAGTAGTCTGAAATGCCGTAGGTGGTAACGGTGAGTTTTTGGGTGTCGGGGGCAATGTCAAACTCTGTCCAGCCGTAGGTGTGAACATTGACATAATCACCTTGCAGCAACGTGGCGTTGATCAGCCCATCGGCTTCGGGAAGATTATGATTCAAGCCCACCGGATCGTAGCCCAAAAGTTCGGTTTGGCTGGTCAGAATTTGCTTGACGAAATCATCCTTGTCGTTAAGCAGATCATCCGCATCCGGAGCAACGGGTAAGGTGTCGTAAATAGCCCGTTCTTCCGGAGTCAAAAGTCCTGCTTGGGTCGCAATTTCAACAACCGCCCGCCCAAACAATCCTTCAAAGAAGGCGGCTGGCCCAGAGACAATTTCAAAGGCACGAGTGGGAATTTGTGGCTGTCCAGGAGCCTCTTGATAGGTCAAATTGTTGACGATCGTGCCATGAAAATCAGCCGCTAAAAAGACCACGTTCGAGATGTTGTTATCATCAATAAATTTCAACAACTCAGTACGCTCGGCGGCATACCCCTCGAATCGATCTTCGGCATTGACCAAACCAAAGTTTTGAATCGGTTCTGGAACCGCAACAAACTTCCAGGTGATGCCATTTTCCTGAGCGTCGAGCAAGTCTCGCTTCAAGTCGTGTAACTGCTGATTGCCCAACAGCGTGCGATCGGGATTGAAAGTATTCAGCAAAAATTCAGTGGGATTGGCCAAATCTGCCGGAGCCAGTTGGGCATCACGGAACGATCGGGTATCCAACACAAACATGGCCGCATCACTGCCGTAGGTGTTGTACCGATAAAGCTGCCGTTTGCCTGCGGTGCGGGGGGCGCCCGTTTCACCATAGAACCTGTCCTGAATCGGATGATATTCCTGGAAGGCTTGCAGGGCATCTTGATACGCCTGGGTTTCATTTACAAACGGCACATCATCCACAAACAGCGGCTCATCCGACGAGCCAATATCCGGGGCATCGGGGGAATCTCCAGGAGCGGCTCCACCCGCAAAGTTGTCCACCAGTTCATGATCGTCGATCGTCACTAATACGGAAGTTGAGGCGTAGAGATCGCGGACTGTGTTTAAGCCAAACCGAGTCGATACAACTTCTTCCTGCTTTGTGCGGAAATCCGACAGGGTGCGGGCTTGGCTAACTCCCGGCAGAGCAGGAGTTTCGGTGTCGGCATAAATAGTGTCGCCCAATTTTAGGAAAAACTCTAAGTTGCGATCGGCGACATTTGCCAAAGAGGGATAGGGTGGGGCTTGCTGCCAATCTCCGGTGAAGCCGAAGCGGAGTCCGGTGTGGTTGCCGACGGGTTGCGAGGTGGTGAATTGTCCAGTGGCAGTGGCTCCTGCGGCATCGGTGGCGCGATAAAAATAGGTCGTACCCGGTTCCAGGTCAGTCAGGCTGACTTTGACGGGCTGCATCGGGTCGGTGACGGTGGCGGTGACAGTCCCCAAGACATCGCCAAACAGGGCATCCGTCCCATATGCAAAATTGACATCGCCCAAAAAGGTGCTGCGCGTCCATAGCACCGTTGAATCCTGGGTTGTATCACCGCTAGCAACGCCATTCACCAACGAGAAGGCTCCCGGATGGCGCGGATCAAAACTGTCTGGATCGATCGCCAACGGCATGGGGAAGGCATTCGCAACCGCTGCCCAATCCACAAATTTGAAGTTGCCGCTGACGTTACTTAGCTCACCGTCATCATTAACCAACAAAGCAGGCGAATTCTCTTCATCATGAACAACCAACAACCCATTGGGGAACTGGCTGCCCAGTGGCACATTGATCACATCCAGCCCATCACTGCCGTCCGTGCGATCGATGCCATTGCGCTCACCCACAATGAAATTACCCAGGTAGTCATTGTTGCCCTCACGACTATACACAGCAAAGGTGCTGTCACCTTGACTGGAGGCAAGCAAATAACCAGTGCCGTCTGCACCGTAGTAGATGGTCAAACCTTCCACGTCAGCCTCCAGTGCCTTGCCTTCGGGCTTAACCCTATCAATCAACACACCCGGCTCTTTGCTATCGGGTTCAGCAGAAAACTTCCAGATGCCGACATCTTCTTGCCCAATGTAGACATAACCCAGTTCATAATCAGCAACTACGCCTTCGGTCAGGGCTTCGAGGTCTTCATCCTCTGGAATTGGCACACTAAACATGCGGACAATTTCAGCGGTGATGCGCCCTTCACCTGTGTCAATGAGTTGCAGTTGGGCAATTTGATTACCATCGGATTGCGTCACAAACGTATAGGCATTTCCCAAAACTGGGCTGATGTAGTTTGCCAACCCATAGGCGGTTTGCTCCCCATCATCAACACCGAAAATGGTTTCTGGGACATTATTTGCCGTGATATTGGTGAGTTGGCGCGTGGTAGGGTCAATGCGGAAAATCGCGATCGTATCATTAGCACGATCACTAGCAATTGCCAGATCCACCGTTTCATCTCCCAACTGGAAGCCATACAGCACATCCACATTGTTGTAGCGCAGGTCTTCAGGATCTTCAGGGGCGATCGTTTGCAGCAGTTCCCCATCCAAGTTATGCACCTGCAATCCCCCATTCTTGAGTGCAGTAATCACCAGGCTAAGAGCCGAATCCGTGGGATGCACGTAAATGGCTGGATCATCTGCACTTGCCAGGGCTGGGCCACTGGGCGGCTCCTCAATGTCAAAAACGGGTGGTGTTTCAAGGGTGGGCAGCACAACGGGAAGCAGATTATCAGCCGATGCAACGGTGAGATCTGCCCAAATCAAACGGTGATCGGAACTGGGAAAGCCACCGGGAAGGGATGGATCAAAATCGCCGACCAGGGGGAATAACGGATCATCACTGGTGGGCCAAAAAACCTGAGCATCCTGAATTTGCAGATTTTTAGACGGCAGCACATAGTCCACGCGCAAATTGCCCGGAGGATCAGCAAAATCGGCGGTGTCAAAGGTTGGGTTGCCAATGTGTTCCGCATTAATCCCCCCCTGCCGTTCCGATGCTTCCACTCCACCCTCACTGGAAGGCGCGAGGCTGGTATTCACGAAGGGATTTCCCAACAATTGCCGAATTGCAAAGTCAAAACTATCGCCATCAAACGGGTCGGCATTTTGGTCGCCCATGATCACAAACCGGGAACCAGGAGCCAACCCACCTGTGGTGCCGCGATCGTCGTAGATGTAATCTCCTTGTCCTGGGGTGATGTAGTCTGCCCAAAAGCGAATTTCATCATGGTTGCGCTTGCCGTTGCGGTCTTCTGCGCCATCAAATACTGGCGGTGTGGGATGGCTTGCCAAAACGTGAATTACTTCACCATCAACTAAAATCGGCACATCCCAATGGCTTTTAGAGGAAAGACGAAGAATTTCTTGTTCTTCCGGCGAATACCAAGAATTGTCAGCATCAGGCAAAGCAATCGTTGGCAGTAAGGAATCGGGCATATCTTTCCAGAGGAAGGTCTGGAAGGTGCGGACATTTTCTGTGGCGATCGGATATTTGGACAGCAACAACATGCCAAACTGTCCGGGAAAATTGCCAAAGCCAAAGGCATCGTTTCCGTAACCCGGTGCGCCTGGAGTGGTGACAACTTCCCCATTATTGTCTAAGTCAAACCCAGAGGGAATTCCAGTATTGGAGGGGGCGATGTAAACATAGGGATATTCAACTGGCTCGGCTCCGTTTTGGCTGACGGCAAGATAGTTTTGCTGGAATAACTCCACCGCAGCGATCGGATCAGATTCAACATAATCAAATTCATTGATTAGCAGAACATCTGGATTCGTCCGCTGAATGATTTCGGCAACGTTTCTAACTTGAGCGTTATCAGAAGTAGATAAATCCGTAACCAGTTCTCCATCTGCATTGCGATTCAGCGAAGCATTGAACTGAGAAAACCGAAGATTGGTGATGCTCATGGGAGAAATCCTTCAGAGTAAATGTGGCAACGGATGAAAAGTTGAAACAATCTCAGTTAGCTAGAACACAAAACGGATGAATGAAAGAAATGTGGGAAATTGCTGATACCAAGGAGCTGTAAAATCTCTGCCCTAAACGGATGGAAGTTAAGAATTTAATCCGGTCATTCGTAGCGCAGGCACCTTGCCTGCCACAGAACGATCGGTCGATCGCAATTACCAGATTTAATTTTTAACTCCCATTTGACCCAAAATTCTGGACAGACTTAGTTAGGGACAACACAGCCGCTATCCCTAACTGAACGCGATCGATTAAGCCGTCACAAAATTCGTTGCTGCAAGCGTGTTGGCTTGTACTCCCATGAGAATTGCCAGAACTTCGTTGGAACTGCTGACCTGAATCACGGTGTCGTTGATGTTGGCTCCCACACCCTGATTCACAATTAAATCCTGTCTCTTATACACATCT
>PVWD01000345.1 GCA_003003615.1 filamentous cyanobacterium CCP2
ATTAGCCCTGTTCTACAGGACAGGCAGCGGCTGAGCAGGAGTGCTGGTGCAGCGAATGGAGCGGAAAAGGTTAAGGGCGTTGTCGGGAGAATCTTGGCCCACTGCCGCAATCACTGCAAGGTAGCGATCGGGATCTCGTTCTGCTCGGACTCCATAGCGGACAGCCCGCACTGGGTTTTGCTCTGGAATGGTCAGCATTCCAATTTGGACAACAACAGGGGCAACGCCGCCACAGAACTCTCTGTACTCAATGCGAGAGTTGGTAATTTCAAAAGCCCCCTCAACCGGATACAAAAAAGAGAACCCTGAAAAGAATTCATGGGAAATTTCTGTGTCTGAGGGAATTTCTTCAGACTCTTGGCTAATCGGAGTTCGGGCAATCAGTAGTTCGATCGCCGCTGGAAAAGAAGCATCTTCTGTGGAAGGGGGAGATAGCTCTGTCGGCAGGTTGCGGCTGGCAATCACCGCCATACGGGCCCCGCCCAGGTTGGTGCCAAAGCGTCCTTGTGATTCTGGCAGATCGTAGGTAATGATGCTGCGGGCAATTGCTTCGGCGCGTTCCGGTTCAAAGGCGTTGTTAATGGCTTTAACGCCCAGCCCAGCCAACCCGATCGCCACTAAAAAAACTGCTCCTGCCACAATTGCGATCGTTTCCCAAATGGTGACAGAAGGTTCGGGCTGAGGGTTTGGTCGAAGATTGGGCGGGTTTGGTTGAAGATTTGCAAGGCTGTTTGAACCTGGCTCCATGTCATTCATCATGTCATTTATGTGACGCAGCCTCTTCATCTACCCATACTTGCATATCTAGCAGCTGCATTGGCCCAAACTGGGTGCAGAGGGCAACATCGGCAGCATCCCGACCATAGGCGATCGTAATCCGGTTGCCGCGTGGTGCTTTTTGGGTTGCATCAAAGGTATACCACCGATCGCCCACATAAGCCTCAAACCAGGCGTGCAGATCCATTGGGTCTAGCTGATACAAATACCCCACCACCATTCGTGCCGGAATATTTAAACTACGACAAAGGGCAATGCCCAGGTGGGTAAAGTCTCGACAAACACCAATTTTGCTGCGGGCTGTGTCTACGGCTGAGGTAGACGCATCACTGGTGCCGTACTGATATTCAATGTTGTGATGAATCCATTGCCGAATGACCTCAACTTGCTCATAGCCAGGAGTGGCATTTGCCACAATATCGCTAGCCAAGTTGCCTAATTGATCAGATTGGCAGTAGCGGCTGGGCAGCAAAAATTGTAGGACGGTTTCAGGGATTGCCTCAGCAGAAACATAGGGTGCGCTGAAATCAACATCGATCGCGTCGGCAGTTTCTACACAAGCCGTAGATTTGATGGTAAATGTACCCACGGGCACAACCATCCGTTGGCAGAGATTGCCGTAGCTGTCGGTGTACTCTGTTACGGGCGGGTTTGGCTCCAGCAAATACTCTTCCCGCGTCACCCATTGGCCATAACCGCTCCGAGGTCGCAACATGAAAATGGCAGGTGTTGGGGCACTTGCTTCAAAGGAAATTTTGCATCCAGCATTGAGACGCATACGAGGAGCCTCCAAACCATCTCAACCAATTAAATATTGGAATTCTCATTCTTCTAAATTATGACGATTTCCAAATTATGGTGACTTTACCGACCAGCCTTCAATACCTGTTCAGCCGTCAATCTTAAATTTGGAAAGGTGAGAGAGACAATGCTTTGATTGCCCCGAAGCTGCTGAATTTCATACTCCCCATTCACAAGCGTACAGATAGAGAGGGTGGGTTGTTTGGGTTTTCCAATGTGTCGGGTTCCCCCTAGTCCTGCGTAATCCGCAATCCAATACTCAGGAATGCCTAAAACCGCAAAATCTTCAACCTTGCAAGCACAACCATTTTGCCAGTTTCTACGCACAACTTCCGCCACAAATTTAACCGAACTGCCCAGCGTCAGGATCGATTGCTCAGACCAAAGAACCCCTTTGGTCAGTTCATTGCGATCGATGACTGCAACATCGGAGCGAAATGCTGTCATACCCATATCAGAAGGGCGCAACAGTCCCTGCTGAAGAACGAACCAAGGTAATTTTTCCCGTCGATCTGGACACATCAATCGACGAGTGTGTGCTGGATAGATGGTGCGTGTCGCTGATGTAAATGGAGATTCGGTATGAGAAGGGTTTAGCTCAGGTCAATTCCCAAAAACCGATCGAGGAAACGACTGCGCCAAATGGCCCTCAGGATAAAGCACCATTCGATTGCAATTAACCCAATAAACAAGTAATGTAATCTGCCTAGAGAATAAAGCTCAAAGAATTGGCGCAAGGGCGGAATTCCAACAATCAAAAGATAGCCGCCAAACAGAAGGAGTGCCACGATCGAGTATCGCCAGTCACCACTGAGGGGTTCACCACCGACCCAGGCTGTGGTTGGCGGTTTGAGGAAGGGAATCAGCAATAATTCACCCATGATCAAAATTGTCACCAGGGCACTCCGGGGAACGTTGTGGTTCACCTGGGCAATGCCGGAAACGGGTGGTAAATCGAAGACGGCGACAACCAGATAAAACAGGTAAACCATTAAAGACATCAGGGTGAGCGTCAGGGTTGCCGGAACAACGAAATGCAGCATCGATCGCACCATACTGCGTCGGGGAATCAGTCCTGGCTTTGCCCACACGGGAATACACATGGTTGGAAAGCCCACACCAATGAGCGAAACGATCGCACTTTGCTTGTTTTGGAGGGGGAAGCTGTCGGTGACGATCGCGGTGGCAAAGATGAGAAGGGTGACGCAGAAGGTTCTCACTAAAAACAGCTTCAGCACATCCTGAATGCCATTGCGAATGCGTTGTCCTTCGAGGAAGGCGCGAGGCAGTGCCCCAAACGAATCTTTTAATAAAACAATATCTGCAACGCCGCGAGTGGCCTTACTGCCACTTTCCATTGAAATCGCCAAATGAGCCTGTTTCAAAGACAGGACATCATTCACCCCATCGCCAATCATGGCCACATACCGCCCCGCATCCCGCAGCCCTCTCACCAGCATGGCTTTTTGTTCTGGACTCACCCGCCCAAACACAGTGTAGGTTTGCGCTGCTTGGGCAAGTTGGGCTGCATTCAGTTGGGCAAGCTCTGCGCCAGAAATTAGTTTTAAATCCTCTCGTAGGCCGGCCTGTCGGGCCAATGCTGCCACTGTTTCTGGGTTATCTCCTGAAATAATTTTCACTTCAATGCCAACCGCCGCAAATCCTTGTAAGGTTTCGTAGGCCTCTGGGCGAAGCTGATCCCCAAAGCAAAGAATTGCCAAAGGAACCAGGTGAGCAGGCAGTTGGGGAAACTCAGTTTTAACCAGCATCCGCGTCGGATCAGGACTGTAGGCAAACAACAACACCCGTAGCCCTTGTTTAACCTTTGTCTGAATGTAATCAGCCGTTTCCGGGGCAAGGGAGGTTACTAAAACCTCTGGTGCTCCCAGAACATAGATGCCTCGGCGATCGTCGTCATCAAACGATATGGCACTCCATTTGCGCGTGGAGGAAAACGGAACTTCAGCTTTGGGTTGACGAATTTTTCCGGGGAAAGCGTGGGCGATGGCTTCTGTGGTGCGGTTGGCAATGGTGGTGTTGGCGGCAAAATCTCCGAGCAGGGGCCGTAGGGCGGCTTCCAGGATGCCAATGGGATAAATTTCCTGCAAAGTAATATTATTTGCCGTGAGGGTTCCGGTTTTGTCTAGGCAAAGGGTGTCTACGTTGCTAAGGGACTCTACCGCATTAGCCTGCTGAATCAGCACATCCTGTCCAATCATCCGCACGGCTCCCAGCCCGTAGGCCAGCGTAATGGCGATCAGCAATCCGGCAGGAACTAGCCCAGCAATGACAGCGGCCCGCTGCACGAGGTCATTCAGGGAAAAATCGCGGCTAACAAAGCTAATGGCAACCAGAATCCATAGAAAACAGGCGATTAGCATGAAAACGCGAATAACGACGTTCGTTTCGACCTGCAAAGGAGTTAGGATGCGGCGAAATTCCCTTGCTCCTGTCACCAGCCTGTAGGCAACGGTTTCGGTTCCCACTTTTTGGGCCACGTAGCAGGCAGTCCCACTCACACAAACGCTACCCGAATAAACAGATGCACCAGCTTGTTTGGGAATCAGGTCAGATTCTCCGCTGAGCAATGATTCATCGACTTCAATGTGCCCCTGCCCAACGACCTCGCCATCCACCAAGATTTGATCACCCGGACGGGCCACCAGGACATCTCCCAGCACAATGAGCGGCGGCTCTATTTCTCGTTCTTTCCCATCACGGATAACCGTCGCCTTCGGACGATGCAGCAGGGCAATGCGATCGAGTGCCCGTTTTGCCCAAATTTCTTGGCCAATGTTGACCAGGACTCCGCCAAAAATCACGATCGCAACCAAAATGGCATCTCCAAACCGTCCCAGCAAAAACATAACCAGGCTAATGGCGAAAAAAATAGCATTGATGAAGGTAAATAAGTTCTCTTCAAAAATTCGCCAATAGGAGCGGCTGGTGGGCAGTTTGATCGTGTTGTGTAGCCCTGTTGCCTGTCGTGCGGCAGCCTCCTGCTCTGTTAAACCTTGCAGCAATTGAGATAGGTTGACATCATCGGATGAATGACTCATGCAGCACTCAGTTTGATAAGTTTGAATCTCAATGTCGATCGTGGCACACCGATTGGAATCAGCCTAGGAGATAATACGGTGTAGAGCCTTGGGCAAATGCGCTGTGCAGATGCCTCATACAAAAACGTTTACCCCTAACTGAAATTATGCCGCCTCAAGTGGTTGAAATTCTTTCGGCAGAAGAGGTACGCCGCACTGTAACCCGGTTAGCCTCCCAAATTATTGAACAAGCGGGTGATCTTTCCAAACTGGCTCTGCTGGGAATTTATACCAGAGGAGTGCCACTGGCAGATTTGCTGGCGAAGCAGATTGAAGCCTTGGAGCAGATTGAGGTTCCGGTGGGGTCGGTTGATATTACGTTTTATCGGGATGATCTCGATCGCATTCATTTAAGAACTCCAGAAAAAACCGAGATTCCTTTTGATGTGTCAGGAAAGACGATCGTGCTGGTGGATGATGTGATCTTCAAAGGACGCACCATTCGAGCCGCCCTGAATGCTGTTACGGAATATGGCCGCCCTGAAGCGATTCGGCTGGCTGTATTGGTCGATCGGGGGCACAGAGAACTGCCCATCCACCCTGACTTTACCGGGAAAGAATTGCCCACTGCGAGTGAAGAACAAGTCAAAGTTTACTTACAGGAGGTAGACGGAAGAGATGGGGTCGAACTGATTCGACGGGGCGATCGGGATGCATCTTAAGAGCTTGGGTCTGCTGCGCTGCAATCATGCCAGGCTAAACGATGGGTTATGAGACACCTATGAGACACTTATGAGACAGTTGCCGCCATGCTCGCCGAATTGCGGATGTGATCCAGGGTCAGCACCCCCACCGTAGCCCCATTGTCCGTGACGGTAAGATGGCGTGCCCCCGTTTTAAGAATCAGCGATAGGGCTTCCCGCAGGCTATCATCTCGCTCAACGGTTGGTTCTCCATTGTGGTGATAGTCGTCCGGGGCAGCGGTCATGGCGGTTTCAACCCGCAGCAAACTCAGTTGCCGCACCATATCATCTGCCCCCATGAGGTGATGCACAAATTCGCTGGCAGGTTGGGTCAACACGTTAAACGGTGTATCGTATTGGACGATTTGCCCGTTCTGCATCAAGATGAGGCGATCGGCAAGGCGCAGAGCTTCTTCGACATCGTGAGAAACAAACAGGATCGTTTTTTTTAATTGACGCTGGAGCCGCAAAATTTCATCCTGGAGGCTGGTGCGCGTAATCGCATCGATCGCCCCAAAAGGTTCATCCATCAACAATACCGCCGGATCACCCGCCAGTGCTCGGGCCAACCCCACCCGCTGCTGTTGCCCACCTGAAAGCTGTGCCGGATAACGGTTGCGATACTCCTGAGGAGGCAGTTGCACCAGGGTTAATAATTCCTCAACACGCGCCTGAACCCTCGGACGCTCCCAACCCAATAACTTAGGGACGATCGCCACATTCTGGGCAACGGTCATGTGGGGAAATAAGCCAGATTGCTGAATCACATACCCAATCTGCTGCCGCAAGGTCGTTTTCTTAATCTGACGAATATCCTGGTTGTCTAGATAAATGGTGCCGTCCGTTGGTTCATACAAACGGTTGACCATCTTGAGTAATGTGGTTTTACCGCAGCCAGAATGACCTAGGATGACCACCAACTGACCTGATTCAATCTCACAACTGCATCGATC
>PVWD01000346.1 GCA_003003615.1 filamentous cyanobacterium CCP2
ATCAATATCCATCGCATTAATCACCTTCCCTTCCACCTGGACATGATTCACCTCTGCCAGTTTCAACGCCACATCCACCATGCCCGGCGAATAGTCTGAGGCCACACACCGCGCCCCTCGGCTGGCAAAATAAACGCTATTTTCCCCGGCTCCGCAGCCCAAATCCAGCAGATATTTTCCTCGAACATCGCCCAAATGCTTCAGGATAAAGCGATTTTCAGGGGCTGTGCAGGCTTCAAAGTAATCTCTAACGCGAATGCCTTCCACGTCGATCGCAGCAGCCCATTGATCGTGGAACTCCTGCTCTTTTCTTAAAATTTCCTCTTGCATAGAATTCGTTCCGCTCAACGATACGTGTAATTGGCAACGGATGATTTTGGGGAAAATCGTTAAATTGACTGAGTTCAGTCAACGGATGGGGGATGGGGATAGCTGTCCAAACTATTTTGCCTATTGTGCTGACTGCCTCAGGGGACGGGGCTGACTTTAGAATGAACCACTGAACTGCTAGGGCGATCGGCTTAAAATTCATTGAGATGATACTACAAGATTATTGATCCGGAGGGAACACTGACCAGATTCCGTTGAACTGGCCGCAGTTTGGGAAACTTCTAACGCCAAGTATGCCGCATCTAAACCGTCTAGCTCTAATCTTAGGGGAGCAGTTTCTGTAAATTGGATTGCTCCTGAGCGGGCAACGGCTTGTCCCTGCTCACTCAACGCTACAAATTCCAGATCCGCACCCCCACACTCTGACGGCATCACCACTCGCCCTTTCACCCCATTTTTTTCAGCCAGATTTCCCACGTAGAGAAACGTTTGCCTTGAGGGCTGTTCGGCAGAAGACGATGCGGTTTCGAGATTGTATCGACGCTGTTTAGTCGGGTGTTTTGCCACGCTTTGCTGATCCAGAGCGATCCAGTTGGGCTGCATTCCTAAGGGCTTGTTGACCTGAGTTTGCAGGGCGTGGAGGAGGCGCACGGCGCGATCGGGGGAGGTGGGACGAATTCGCTGGTAGATGGTTGTGGTGACACCATTTTGGAGGTCAAACTGCTGCGGCAGGGGGGCAAAGTCTTCTGTGAATTCCCATCCTTCCGCAAAAGCAGTATGAACGGCATGGATCGCTTGCTGTTCTGGCTCATTCCACCCAATAAAGGGTTGAGTCAGCACCACATATTTTGCTTCCAAAAGCTCCTCGATCGGATAAAAGCCATCCGAATCAGTAGGTGAGCCTTGCTTCATGTTGAGTTGTCGTCCGGTGTCGCCATAAATCGCTCGTTCGGCCGCCAGGATCAGATGCATGGGCAAATGTCCGGTATAAATGACAAAAATCGGCTCTCCATCGGGGACAGTTTGCCGCAGGAAGTTCATGACTTGAAGAACATTCTCGTAATTTTGTCGAATTGGAGGCGGATAAGCGGCTGCAAATAACGGACGAAAAGGACTATTTGAAGTGCTAAGAGGGGTAATGCTGACGATCGCATTCCAGCTAACTAAAATGCTAAGTAATGCGAGAATCAATAAGCGTTTCTTTCCTCTTAAACTTAATAAAATTGTCCAGGTAAAAGCGGCAAATCCTAAGAGAGCAAAGGGCGCAAAATGAAGTGCGTAGTAAGTTTCAATGTAGCGCAGCCGAAATAGCCAGGTGAGAATCGAAATCAAGCCAAAACTGCTAATAAATAATGCAGCAGGAGTTGATAATACTTGGGTTAATACTCCGACAATGAACCCAGCTAAAACAACAAGCCAAACCAGCCAGCCATAGAGTTCACCATAAAACTGAAAGACATCCCCGATCGGGCGGCTCCACGAGTCATAAAGCGATACATAATTTTCTGTGAAGGCTCGAATGGTAAAATCCCATGCCAGCAGTAATAGCGTGATGAGACTGGTGGCTATCACTAAGCTGATGCGAATCAAAAACGAGAGTAAATGTTTCCAGGCAATCCGAGGAGAGCGGTGAAATTCTAAAACAAAAATAACGGCAGTATGGATAACCATCGCGCCTAAAATGGCAACAATTGCATAGGCGAAATGGCGGCGTAATAAAATCCCAATTCCAAACAAAAAGCCTAACAGGGGAACTTGCCAACGATCGGTTAATAGCCAGGTAAATTGGCGATCGACCCCTTGCAAAGCCACCCAAATGCTTAAAACCACCATGAGGGCTGCGCTGATATCTGGGTAGCCTTGAAGAAGCGTGATCCAATTTGGGGTAAACAGGGCAGCAATGAGCGTAGTAGAAGCAAAAACGGCTTTTGGATAGACAGGAATTAGGGTTGTAGCGATTGCCCCAATCGTTAAACAAAAAGGGAGCAAATAGACGATCGCCAAGCTAATCACATAAGCCAGATAAGAATTACCGAATCCTAAGATTAACGGAATTAAAGGCAAGCTAAACAATCGGTTGTAGTCTTGTGTCAAAGACTGAAAGATTAGCTGAATTGCTTCCAAGGGCGATCGTTGAAACGCTTCTGCTGCTTGCAATGTGAACTGGTAAAACCCATCGTTAATATCTCCCCCTAAAAAAGCACGCTGGCTGTTGAGATAAGGAACAGTGAAACCTAACGTCAACAATAACAAACCGATAGATAGACTAAACCAGTATGCTTTATTCGGGAAATTCCTCTGTGAATTGAGCAAAGCTAACCGCATACTGCACTCCTCACCTTAATTATTCAGCATTATTCAACCAGCAAGTTACGAATTGTCAATGCACAATTGTCTGGTTGCTCACTTGATGAAGCAGAATTTTGAATTTCTAATAGTAGGTAAGAGGCTCCTAGTGTGTCAACTGTCATTTGAATCTGAGAGTTATCAGTAACAGAAACAGCTTGCGATCGGCTGATTACATTACCTTGAGTATCCAGCGATGAAGCACGAAGATTGACTCCTGCACAATCTTGATTCCGCAAATTGATTTGACTTTGAATTTCAGCAATATCTGACAACTGACCCATGTAAAGAAACGATTTACTGGAAGTTGGAGCCGTATTTGGATCTGCATTTTGATTCAACGATCGGACTCGAATAGAGTAACCTGATTCCTCTTCTGTTCTAATCACTGAGTTAAACGGCGGACTCACAACAATCCAATCTAGCTGTTTTCCAAGGGGTTTATTGACCTGCTGCTGCATCGCATTAAGGGTACGCACTGCGCGATCGATCGATGTAGGACGAATTCGTTTATAGATGCTAGTGGTAATGCCGTCTTGCAGATCAAATTGTTCGGGTAGTTTTTCAAAATCTTCTGTAATTTCCCATTCCTGCTTAAAAGCGTCGTATACAACCTTGGCTGTATCCTGCTGTCCCTCATGCCATGCTAAAAACGGTTCTGTGAGAACCACATATTCTGCTTCTAAAAGCTCTCGTAATGAATAGTATCCGATCGAGTCAATCACTGAACCTTCTCGCAGGGTTAGAAAAGCTTCTTCACCATAGGCAGTGCGCTCTGCGGCTTTCAGAACATGATCAGGAAGGGGGCCCGTATGAACAACGAAAATGGGTTCACCGTTGGGTGCCAGTTGACGTAAGAACTGAGTTAGCCCAATGACATCATCGTAGTTTTTACGAACAAACGGCGGATAACTTGCTGCAAAGAATGGACGCAGCGGGTTTTGGAATGCCCCGATCGGTGTTAAGCAAAAAACAAAGTTAACGCTAAGGTAAAGCCCAATTAGTCCCAGGAGCCAACCGCGCCAACTCCGTTTTACTTTGAACCAAATTGTCCAAAACAGGGCAGTCAACCCAAGAATTATGAACGGAACAAAGTGGATTGCGTAATAGGTTTCGGTGTAGCGCAGCCGAAAGAACCAAATGGCGATCGAAATTAGTCCAAAGAAGGTAACAAAAGTGGCGGAAGCAGGGGCAAGGATGCCCGTTGACAGCCCTAACCCAAAACCAAGCAGCACAAGCAGCCAAGTTCCCAGCCCATAGAGCATTCCATAAAATACCACAGACTCTTCAACCGTACGGCTCCAAGAGTCATAAAGCGATACATAGTCTGTTGTTAATGCCTGCCAGGTAAACTCTGGGGCAAACACCGCCAGCGTTACTAAGCTCGTTGCCAACAGCAAGCTAAACTGAACGCTAAAGCCAAGGAGCCGCCGCCAATGCAGCCCTGCTCCCCGACGAAACTCTAACCATACCACGATCGCTGTTTGCAACCCGATCGCCCCCACAACTGCCAAATCAGCATAGGCATAATGCCGCCGAAACAAGACCGCAGCCCCTAACAGAAACCCTACGACTGGAATCTGCCAGCGAGAAGGAAACAGCCAAACAAAAGCCCGCTGTACCCCCTCTAAGCAAACCAAAATTGCCAGGGAAATAATTAGCGTTGCGCCAATGTCAGGATGCCCAACCAAAACCGTTACCCAATTTGGTGCGATGAATGTGGCGATGAAAACAGTTGAAATAAAAACCGCTTTAGGATAAACCGGAATTAGGCGTGTGGCAATGACTCCTAAAACGATATTTAAAGGTAGTAAATAGACGATCGCTAAACCAAGCACATAGGCAAGATAGGAATTTCCAAGCAACAGAATGAACGGAATTAAAGGTAGGGTATAAAAACTGTTGTATGTACTGCTGGCATCATTAAAAACATTTTGAATGGCGGTAAATGGTGTTTCACGAAATGTTTGAGCAACATCGATCGCTCGGTTATAAAAGCCAGCGTTGATATCCCCTCCCAAGAAAGCGCGTTGGTAAACAAGATATGGAATAATAATGCTGCACGTAATCAACAGCAAAGTCACAAATAGCTCTACATAGAACACAGAGTTCTTCAATGCTTTGGGAGAGCGTAATTCTTGTTCCATTCTGTTTATAAAAAACTGAAAATTCGCGTCTTACCATATCAGATGCTTGCCATTCGATGCAAGAAGCAGCCAAACCTAAAAAAAATTAGGGGATAAGTCTTACCAACCTATCCCCCCAGGAAAAACCGCAACCGTACAATAAATACCTAACCTATGATCCGCTCTACAATTCGCTGAACAATTTGCATTCCTGTCACCGCTTGCCAAGCAAACAATCCGACAAGAACAACATTGAGGGAAATGTGGGTGTATCGGGCCCAGTCGTTCCCCTTTTGCATGAATGGAGTCAGCGAAGCAGAGGTGGCAATCAGCCCAGTCATTCCTAACCCCACTAGTAGATGAGGGCCGAAAAAGAGCTTACCGTTATTAATGTAAGTAATCGCCATCCCACCCAGCGTTCCAATCACCATGAAGGAAAGCAGGGCTGCTCCAATCTGATGGTGTCTGATGTTAAAACGACCTTTGATCAATTCTTTTTTGGCTTCCCCCTCTGCCGATCGGGTACGCCGAATTTGAAAGCCCAAATAAAGGGCATATAGCGTAGCAGCAAACAGTACCCACATCATAATGGGGTGTGCAAATTGGCTCCAAACCTTGACTAACTCTGGGATTTCGAGATTCATAGTGTTCTGCAAGATGGTCTAGATCTTCATAAAAATTAGCATAACCGCTATTTTGATTCTGTTCAGCGAACTAGGGCAAAAATATTAAGAAAAAGTGAATTGAATGTAAACTAGGCAAGAGAGATAAAGATAGGGTTAAAGGAAAACTTGCCAAATCTCATTGATTTCGTGGTTTCGCTATGATTCCATCAGACATTGAGGCGATACTGCAAGCCGCATTTGATGCCTGCGATACAGAAGGCTGTCCATTGAGTACGCAGCAGCGAGAACTGCTCTTTCGGATCTTAATTAACGAACTCACCCAGCACTTCACCCGGCAAGCTCAACGCCAGATGCCAGCAGAAGCGTACACACTGCCTCGGACTTCCCAAAATGGGACAAATCCCCTTGATGAGCTTACCCCCACCCAACGCCAAGCCCTACTTCAGTTCATCCAAGAACAAACGCAGCATAACCGCTCCTGGAAAGCCAAACTTCTGAATGATTGGCTGCTCGATCGCGACTCTGGCAGGATGCAATTTATCCGCGATCGATATGGGCTGCAATGGTTAGAGCGAGTCTTACCCGAACACATCACCGAATATGCCGATGAAGCCACCCTGAGGCTGAGGGTAGGCGATCGGATTGAGGTGTCCAACGGGCTATGGGAATGGGTGCAAGAAGACGGCCCCTGTAGCCGTGAATGGTTTCCCTGTACAGTCATTCGGTTAACAGAACTTACCGACGAGGCGATCGGCTCATCCACAGGCTACAGCACCTCTAGCCATAGCCAACAAACCAGTTGCACAATTCGCTTTGACAACGGCATGGAATACGAAATTCAAGTCATCTACGAGTGGAACCGCT
>PVWD01000081.1 GCA_003003615.1 filamentous cyanobacterium CCP2
CAATTACACATCTCAAGTTTACATTCTCCGTTCTCCTAGTTCCCAAAATCGCTTGATGGAATTAAATTCTTAACCCCATCAAATTGTTTGAAACTCGGCTAAAACCGATCGCGCTTTTTATGCTGCCCTTTAAATTCTTCAATTTAGAGGGTTTTGGGGTATAGTCCTCTCAAACTTGGAGACAAGGAGAACAATTCACCGAACAAACCACGCTTTAAAAGCATCATCACAAAGCAAGCAGCAAAACGAAGAAAATCGCTTTCTCTCGATACGTGCTTTTGTGGTGTGGAGGATTTAACGAAGCCATGAATACCTCAAAAAATGACCAATTCACTCAACGGGTTCAGACCGTTTACGAACACACTGAGGCACTATACGAAAGTGTCCGGCAGGCTGGTGTATGGCAAAATCCCCAACTCATCATTAGCTGTTTAGAGGAACTGCGGTTAGCTCTTGAACAATTACAAGTTGCCGAAGAGGAATTGCGCCAGCAAAATGAAGCCTTAATTTCGGCCCACGAAATGATTAGCATTGAACAACAACGCTACCGAGATTTGTTTGACTTTGCGCCTGACGGTTATGTGGTGAGCGATCTGCATGGGGTTATCCGAGAAGCCAACCAGATCGCCGCAGCCTTACTAAACATTGAACAAAAATACCTGTTGGGCAAACCATTAGCAAATTTTGTTCCAGAATCCCAACGGCGATCGTTTCGGATCGTGCTAAATCAACTGCCCACCATTCAACGGGTTCAGGAGTGGGAATTGCTGATGCGGCGGCGGAACGGGGAAACATTTAATGCAGCTTTAACCGTAGAAACGGTTTATGACTTTGGACGACAACCCATTGGCTTGCGCTGGCTCATCCGCGACATTACGGCTCGTAAACAGGCAGAAGCTCAGCTTCAACAAGTCCAACTTCAAAACCTGGAACTATTAGAAACCGATCGCCTGAAAAACCAGTTCATTGCCAACATTTCCCATGAATTGCGTACCCCCCTCAACGCCATCCTGGGGTTTACCGAGTTGATGCAGCGATATGTGGAGCAAGAAAATGCTCAGCAAGAAAATGCTCAGCAGCAAAATTCTCGCCACCCCCATTTGCAGTTATCCGGCATGATTGAGCGGATCTTCCGCAACGGGCGACATCTGCTGGCACTGATTGAAGAACTGCTGGATTTCTCCAGGCTAAAGGCAGAACGGCTAAAGCTCAACGTTGAGCCATTCGACATTGTGGAACTTGTCCGGCAGGTGGTGGAAGAAACCCGTCCTTTAGCCGACTCGAAAGCGTTGGAAATCCGAGTTGATGCAGCCCAAGCGTGTATTGCAGTGGTGAACGATCCGGTTCGGGTTCGCCAAATTCTGGTCAACCTTTTATCAAACGCCATCAAATTTACTGACAAAGGTAGTGTTACTGTAGAGGTAGGAGAACTGCCAGACGAAAAAATTGTTTTGATGGTTCAAGATACGGGTATTGGCATTGCAGAGGAAGATTTGCCCTACATCTTTTCCGAATTTTGGCAGGTGAACCCCTCCACCACCCGATCGCAGGGCGGCACTGGGCTAGGGTTGGCGATCGTCCGGGCAATTGTGGAGTTGATGCAGGGATGTATTTCAGTCGATAGCCAGCTTGACCGCGGGACAACCGTCCGCATTGAAATTCCCCAGTGGTTATTTACAGACGCTGCAAATCTGTTCGGGAGGGAAATTTTACCCGATCGCTAGTGGAATGCTTTCCATTCACCTTGATGGCAGTAGACAAATGATTCGGAATAATTTGGACAGTTTCCGTTTTTTTACTCTTCTCCAGGATTGACTCTAACCCTTTCAACTGTCCTAAACGCTCCGTTCATTGTTCTATTTTGGTGCCATTAAAATGAACCTTGTCATCACACATCCCAACTCACTGTCTCTACAGGAACAGCTAGATGTTTCCTATGAACAAATTCAAACCTTAAAAATAGTATTGACCGATCAAGCGGGTGTCCTGCAGGCCTGCTACAAACGGATTCGATCGCAGGATGCAGCCATTCTTGACCTCCAACAACAGGTTTATGCTTCTCAGCAAGAAAGCATTTCCCTACAAGCCGAAGTCCTTTTACTGCACCAGGAAAGAGACGATCGCCGTTGATCTTTGGGTAGAAGCTATTTTTCTGCTTTTTTGGTATTTATAAATTAACTCGGAACAGATTATCTGCTGATTGACTGACAAAACTCAAACCGCCCTCACCCCAACCCCTCTCCCAGAGCAGACGAGGGGCTTTCGAGCTAGGTTTTTGGTTTGAAGTCCCTTCGCCCCTTGTGGGAGAAGGGATTTAGGGATGAGGGGAAAAGATTTGTCAGTCAACCAGGACTATCTGAGCAAAATCTGAGCAAAATCTGAACACAATCAGGAGATCCCATGCCCGATCATGACATCGTAGTGATTGGGGCATCTGCGGGTGGAGTTGAAACAGTAACACAGCTAGTTAAACAGTTACCGCCAGATTTGCCTGCCACTTTATTTGTGGTACTTCACTTTCCATCTCAAAGCATTAGCTTCTTGCCCAGTATTCTCAACCGACTGGGCACCTTGCCTGCGGCCCATCCTCAAAACGGTGAGCCGATTCAGCCAAACCGAATTTATGTCGCTCCGCCCAATTATCACCTCCTTGTGCAGCATGGACACGTTTACCTGAGCCTGGGCCCGCGTGAAAATGGTCATCGTCCGGCGATCGATCCTTTGTTTCGGTCGGTGGCCCATGCCTATGGGCGGCGGGCGGTTGGCATCATCCTATCGGGAATGTTAGACGATGGCACTGCCGGATTGAGGGTGATCCAACTCAGGGGAGGACTAACGATCGCCCAAGACCCTGATGAAGCTCTGTTTAGTAGTATGCCGCGGAGTGCGATCGAACATTGCGATGTGGATTATGTATTGAAAGTTGCTGATATTGCGGCACTTATCACGAAACTTGCCAAAACCCCAGCACCAGAGAACACGCCGATGTCGAATAATGATGTGCCTAATGAAACGAATAACGGGATCGATCAGGAAAGCAAAATTGTTGCGAAGGACAAAGCCGCCTCAGAGCAGGGTGAAAAATCTGGGGCCGCCTCTACTTGGACATGTCCTGACTGCGGCGGAGTGATGTGGGAAATTCAAGATGGCAATTTGGCTCGGTTTCGTTGCCATGTGGGCCATGCCTATTCCTTGGATAGTTTGGTGGCAGAACAGTCAGATAGTGTGGAACGGGCCTTGTGGTCGGCAGCCCGAGCCTTAGAGGAAAAGGCAGCTTTAGCCCGACGCATGGCCGCCCAGGCCAGACAGCAAAACCGCCAGATGTCTGAAACTCAGTTTTTGCAACGGGCCCAGGAAGCGGCCCAACATGCGGCTGTGGTGCAGGAAATGATTATGCAGTCCATCACCATGAAGGAAACGAGCGACTCCTCTTAGATCCCCCAAATTCCCCTTAGATCCCTCTAAATCCCCCTTCAAAAGAGGGACTTCAGGCTTTTGGTTCGGTTCCCTCCTTTTTAAGGAGGGTTAGGGAGGATCAAAGCTTGAAGCCAATTTCAACCCCTTCAAATTCGTTGACAAACAATTTCTAAGATAATGGATATTAAAAAATAAATTCGATCATTGCGATCGGGTATCGTCCCGTTGGTAGGCAAGATGCCTGCGCTACAAATGACTGAACTAAATTATCTGGAAAATTACATTTGTAAAGGTTTAGCAATGCCGAACCCCTAGGAAGCATCCTACCGATGCAGATTAATCAATTTCCGTAGCACAGGCATCTTGCCTGCCAGTGAGAGATTTGTCATGGAAATGCAAAAGTGGGATACGCCCTAAACTCCTACCTCTGGCTTAACAACTGTTCAAACTTAATCTCTTCAAGCAATCAGAAAGGGTATAAGTGAGAGTGATCCGATGTAAATCGATCGCTGTCTTGCAGTAAACCAGATCTGTGATAAACAACCTAAGATTGCCCCTTCCCTTTTTTCCGACCACCCTGTTTGATGTGGTTGCAATTGCCACATCGGCTGGCGGATTAAATGCATTGAGGAAAGTCTTATCCCCCTTACCGGCAACCTTTCCTGCTGCGATCGTGATTGTGCAGCACCTTAACCCCAATGCCCGTAGCCTTTTGCCTGATATTTTGGCTCGCTACACGCAGCTAACCGTCAAACAAGCCGAAGCCGAGGAAAAGCTGCAACCCAGAACGGTCTATACTGCTCCTCCTGACCAGCATTTGCTGATTCAGCCTAATGGCACGCTGACTTTAGCGCAGACTGAAAAGGTGCAATATGCTCGTCCTTCAGCCGATCGGTTGTTGGAGTCGGTGGCAATGAGTTGTGGGCATCGGTCGATCGCGGTGGTGCTGTCGGGCAATGGGCGAGATGGGGCAATGGGTCTGGAAAGGGTGAAGCAAATGGGCGGAAAAACCATTGTGCAAGATCCCAAGACTGCCGAATTTCCTGGAATGCCGATCGCAGCGATTCAAACTCAGGCGGTAGACTGGGTAATACCACTCAATCAAATTGCTGCGACACTGGTTGAGTTAGTCAATGGCATCGGAGAAAATGCCAAGGGAGAGCAGGTGTGACTGATTCGCCAAATACAGATGATTTTGAAATTCTTTTAGATGGGGTAAAACGCAGCCGAGGGTTTGACTTTACAGGCTATAAACGCGCTAGCCTAATGCGCCGAGTTAATAAGCGGATGCAAGCCGTTGCAATTGAGAGATACAAAGATTATTTAGACTATTTAGAAGTTCACCCGGAAGAGTTTAACCATCTGTTTAATACACTTCTGATTAACGTCACCGCGTTTTTTCGTGATCCCCCAGCCTGGGAATATATTAAAAACGACGTGATTCCGGCTCTGATTGCTCGTAAAGACAAGAGTGAACCAATTCGGATTTGGAGTGCAGGCTGCGCTTCGGGAGAAGAAGCTTACACGATCGCCATGATTGTTGCTCAGGCGATTGGAATAGAGCAGTTCCGAGAACGAGTCAAAATTTATGCAACGGATATTGATGAGGATGCTCTGAAGCAAGCACGCCAAGCCAGCTATTATTCTAAAGATTTGAAAGGGCTGGATGAGCAATACATGCAGCAATATATTGAGCCGTATTTTGAACAGGTTGAAAACCGTTATACCTTTCATAAAGATTTGCGGCGATCGGTCATTTTTGGTCGCCATGATTTGATCCAGGATGCACCCATTTCTCGCATTGATTTATTAATTTGTCGCAACACTTTAATGTACTTTAATGCGGAAACCCAAAACCGCATTTTGGCTCGGTTTCATTTTGCCCTAAGAGATGAAGGCATTCTCTTTTTGGGCAAAGCCGAAATGTTGCTGACCCATTCCAACATCTTCAGACCACTGCATTTGAAGGGGCGAGTGTTTAGCAAAGTCCCAAAGTTAAACATGCGCGATCATCTTTTGGTGATGGCGCAAACAGGTAATGAGGAGGCCGTGCATCTCTTGTCTGACCATGTACGTTTACGAGAAGCGGCTTTTGACACGGGTCTGATGGCACGGATTGTCGTTGATGCTGCCGGATTGCTGACCATGGCCAACGATCGGGGGCGGCAGTTGTTTAACTTAACCACTAATGATTTAGGTCGTCCAATACAAGATTTAGAATTATCCTATCGTCCGGTGGAGTTGCGCTCCTGTATTGAGCAAGTTTATGGCGATCGGCGGACAATTCATTTACGAGATGTGGAATGGCAAACCTTCCAGGGAGAAGTCTTATTTTTTGATGTCCAAATTACACCGCTTTTAGACAGTAATAACCTGATTTTGGGAGCGAGTATTCATTTTGTGGATGTCACCCGCTACAAGCAATTGCAGGAAGAGCTAGAAAATTCTAATCAAGAATTAGAGATGGCTTATGAAGAACTGCAATCAACGAATGAAGAACTGGAAACGACCAATGAAGAATTGCAGTCCAGCAATGAAGAATTAGAAACCACCAATGAAGAACTACAATCAACCAATGAAGAATTGGAAACGATGAATGAAGAATTGCAGTCCACGAACGAAGAACTGCAAACGGTGAATGATGAACTACAGCGACGCAGTGAAGAATTAAACCAGAGTAATGCCTTTTTAGAATCGATTCTGACTAGCCTGAGAGGGGGTGTGGTGGTGGTCGATCGAGATTTGCGAGTACAAATTTGGAATGATAAAGCAGAGGATTTGTGGGGGCTGCGGGGTGAAGAGGCGATCGAGCAAAATTTCCTCAACTTAGATATTGGCCTACCCGTAGGGCAGTTGCGGCAGCCGATCCGAGATTGCTTTGCTGGTTTAGAAAATCGTTCCTCGGAAATTATCTTAGATGCGATCAATCGTCGGGGACGAAGTATTCAGTGCCGAATTACCTGCACTCCGTTGCTCGGACTACAAAACGAAATTCAAGGGGCAATTTTAGTCATGGAAGAACAGCTTGACGATAAAACTTGAACCATCCTCACTTTTTCGCTCAATTGCAACCTTTGATAGGGGAATTATCGAGACGATCGCGATAGGCTCAAAGCACTGCAATATCCGGTTAGACCGATGGATTCAATCACCTGTGCCATCGTGCTGCTTCTTGGACTGGGCAGGCAAGATGCCCACCCCACAAGAATTTCAGGTTATTAAATTTGCATTTCCTAAAGGTAATGGCTGTGAATAAGGATAATTCACCAATGAATCGCAAGGCTCCCGCAACGAATGATCTCCTGGACGATCGATCGCTGCAAGAAACGATCGCAGAGCCAGAACCCGGTTCAGACCTTGAGGTGGATGGGCTGCCCATTGATGAAGATTTAGATGTTCCGCCTTCTCAACCGGGAGCAAAATCAGCCAGCGATCGAACGAATCCTAAAGTAAATGATGAAAATTGACAATAACCGTATCAAGTGAAACCGTATGGACATCTTGCAAGACGATCTCGAAATGAGCCTGAATGCACTGATTCAGGAATACGGATTTGTCGCTGTATTGGAAGGGTTAAGGGATTTGGTTCAAGCCAAAGCAACTGCGATCGGTGATCCGTCAGATGAACAAGTCAAAGCGTTCGGCAATGTTGCGCGATCGTTAACGATTTTGCTGAAGGTATTACCCGAAGAAATGGATGCCAAAATTGCTCTCGAACAGTTGACCCACGTTGTTCCTGATGTTGAGCCAGATGAGACAAAACTAACGGGCGGTTTGGAATAATTAAAACTGTAGATTTCGGAACGATAGGAGCCAGAATTCAGAATTCAGAATTCAAGGGAATTGTAGGGTGGGCAGTGCCCACCGCAGGCAAGATACTGGAACTGTAAATTTCACTGTACTTGTTAATCCGATACCCGCGAATGAATTGTAGGCGATGAGAACAAGTCTATTCATGAAGGTTAAAAATTTAGTCCGGTAATGACGTGCCTTTTCTGACTGGGCGGGCAAGATGCCCACCCCACAAGACCATTACCCGATTATGTTCTTAACTTGCATAAGTTAAGCCTTAACTAGTTTGAGCCTTAACGAACCCGATCGCCAACCTCATCTGCGGTATCTGCTGCCCTGTCCTGAATATTGCGGGCACTTTCCTCAGCCCCAACTGAATATTCTTGTCCAAACTGCTTTAATGCTTCTGCCGAGTCTCTGCCAATCACTTCCAAGCGTTCACCCAACGGCATATCACGGTCAGCTTCATCCAGGAATTCTCCTGTCGTTTTAGGACGCTCAGAATTGCGATCGGTTTGTTGAATCCGCTCACGCATTCTTTCACCCAGGGTTTCGTCTGCTTGGGCAAGGTCAACCGCCGTTGTAAGAACTAAAAAACTAACTAAAACAGCCGCAAAAATGCGCTTCAAGTTAACCATCTTTAAACCAGAAACTATAGAGGCAGTTGCCTTATAAATCATAGTTACCATTGCAAATCTCCATTTGTCGGATACGAAATAAGACTACCGACAAACCTATCTTGATCCCTCTAGCAAAAGGTGTATTCCGCTACTCTTTGATAGCTTCTCTCTCGTTAGCATTACGCCAATTCACGTAAGACGAATTGCTTCATCAAAACATTAATTAAATGGTGTGATGTTCCACACATTCTAAAGCTTAAACAATTTCTGTAATTTGAGGGAGACAGTCAACCGATCGTTCCGTTAGCATTTCAATGAAGCTGGTTATGGCGATCGATATTGGGTGTATCCTACTTCTGCATTTGCATGAAAAATATTTATATGACAAATATCTGACAGGTAAGATACCTGCGCTACGAAAATCGATCGATTTGCATTAATGATGATAGGGAGAGAACATTAGTAGTGACTGAAGTACAAAGGTCAGGAAAACCGATTAATCAAAACATTGATCAAAATGATCAATGGCAACAGGATCTTAATCCCAACCCAATGGCAGGACAAAATGTCGGGACTGAAGCATCTCAACCCGAAAAAGAAGCACCAACTGCCTACGATATTAAGCTCCTGCATGAGTACTTGCCAAACTTTGATGCTGAAGAGTTAAAGCAAATTCCTGTTGTTCCTCAAGGCTGCCGTTTGAAGCAGGGAGCCACTTATATTGACCTTCTGGATGTAAGCCGCGAGGAGTTTACAGCAATGGGGGATATGACGGCAAGCCGCGAAAATTATTATGTTCCTAAAACTGAAGTGAATTACGAACTGTGGAATAAGCTGTTACAGACGGATGCATCATGAGATTAAATCAAACATTACTTTGGATTACGCTTTCATTTGTCATTGTTGGAGCCATTACGCTACTTTTACAGCCCGCCATTAATCCTCAATAGTTATCCTCAATAGTATCCTCAATCGTTAAAACCTGTTTATCCTTGAACTGACCAAGGAACGATGGATAGTGTCACTGATCAAACGTTTTAGCCGAAGAATTTGTGTCGGTATCATCTGGTTTGGATTTACCCTCTACATTCTTTGGTTAGCCCCCCTCGATCGCCCAGAAAGCTTTACGCTGCTGCGCCATTTACTAACCTTCCAACTGGATCAGGTCAATTCATACTTGGTGGCAATTTTCTGGATGATGGGTGTGTGGCCCATGATTTATGCTTGCCTGATGTTTGCAGATGGTAGGATGCAGAAATTGCCCGCATTCCTCTATTTTTTGGTATCCAATGGAATTGGCATTGTTGGCTTAGCCCCTTATTTAGCATTACGTAAGCGTAGCCAAATATTCATTGGGCAAGTAGATTGGTTTTTACAATTACTAGACTCTCATTTCATGGGAGTCTTTCTCAGTTTATGTACGATCGGTTTACTGAGCTATGCCCTTTTAACAGGTGATTGGCCAAACTTCATCGAGCAGTGGCGCACTATCCCCTTTATTCATCTCATCACCCTCGACTTTTGCCTCATGGCAGTATTGTTTCCGCTATCACCTTTACTGGATGACGACATGGCAAGGCGCAACCTCCAAAACGCTTGGGTGTTCTGGTCGATCGCGCTTTTACCGTTATTTGGGGCGTTGTTCTATCTCTGTTTACGTCCTCCCTTGCAGGTGGAAGCACGAGAGCAGGGGGAAACGCCATGAAAGGCGGCACTGTAAAAGGTAGAAAGTTGAAAAAGATTACTCAGCGTCAACGACATCACTCTTCATCGACAAGCTGCCTTCATCATCCAACTGCTGAAAATCTGCTGGGTAAGCTCCTGTCGTGTCAAATTGTTCAGCTTTAGTGGGGTCTGTTCTCCGGTTTGCTCCGGTTTTGTTGCTGCCAGCCGGATGTTCTGCGTCAGAATCAGTTTTGGGTGTCACCTGTTCATCGGCCTGAATGGATGCATCTAGCATGGCACTACCACCAGCATGTTGATGGCTTTGCGCGATGCTTTCCTGTGCTTCGATGGCGGCCCGGTTGCGATCGGTTCCTTGGGTTTCGTTAGAATGGTTTTCCATTGGTCAAAATACCGAATAAAGTACTGTCAAAAAAAGTGCTATTTGATTAACTCAATCCATCACTCTTCCCAGCCTAATGGTGGTGAAATGAACGGATTATCAGATTCTCCTGCCCGGTGCCCTGGCTTATCAACAATTTGGACGGTGCTAGCATGGGCTTCTTGCTCTCCTTGGGGTGCCGCAACAAACCGAACTGCCGTTCCAACCTCAAGGCGATCGAAGTCATCATGTAAAACGCTGTTACGGTGAAAGTAAATTTCTTCAGCAGAAAGCGTTTTCAGAAAACCATAACCCTGGTCGCGAAAAATTCTGACGACAAAGGCTGTATCATCCTGGAGATCATGACTCGTTGTACGTTCACTTTCTCGCTGCTTACGGGCTAGCTCTCGAAGCTGCCGTTCTGCGCGGCTAAAGGCATCTCGGATTACAGTGTCCAGTTCAACGTATTGGTTTGCTTCAGCCGGATTGCTTTCTGCAACAAGTTCGTGGCTGGGGGGCACAGTCATATCAATCCGAACACGATACGGAGAACCATGACTGGGACGCTTATGAATCGTTTCTACAACAATGCGACAACTGCTGACATAATCGCAAACCTGCTCTAGTTTTGCAATTTTTTCTTGAATTAAACTTTCGATCGCAGTTGTTTTTTCTACATCGCGATAGGTGGTAATTGGCGGAACTTTCATGATTTCAAAATGACGCTATCAACAAAACAGAGCCGAACAATTTCTAGATTCCAAAAACTGTTTGCAAACAAAGATTTAAATCCCCTAATCCCCCTTCAAGAAGGGGACTTCTGGCTTTTTGCTCGGTTCCTTCCTTTTTAAGGAGAGCTAGGGAGGATCAAAACTTGAAGCCTATCTCAGCCTCTTCAAATTGATTTACAAACAGTATCAAGCAAAACCTGTAGGGAGCTATTTTTCTCAGCCTAACAATTTTATTGTTCGCAAGGTATCCCTCAGAAGATAGGAAAAGCATAAAATCTTGGCTGTTTAACGCTGCAATCGTTGACACGTTTTCATCCCAAATTTTTCATTTCTCAGTGACATAATCAATTCACGTTTGTTTTTATTTCTGGCTAAAAAACCGTGCAAATCCATATCCCAGAATGGGAGTAAATCATGCCAAATAGTTTCATTCATTTATTCCCTTGAGATATTTCAAAAGCCAGATGCAAAGTCACAGTGATTAGAACAACTATGGGTAAATGAATTAACATACTCTACCCCATTGAGGTATTAAACCTATGGAATCTCAGAACAAAGCATCCTTTGAACAAGAGCCGACAGGCGTACAGAAAGATAGTGAAACGCCCACTCCTAAAAAGCCTTCTGTCTTATTTCTAGTCAGCACATCGATCGGAGTATTATTAATTATTCTCCTCGTTTCCAGTGCTTACTTTGGGGTAGCTCACTAAACTTTTTCTCTCAAAATTGCAAAGCAAAACGAAGGGTGGATACACTATTTATCCACCCATTGATTAGATATAAATCGCTACTCTCTATTCCTCATCCCGACCATGAACTTCGGCAGGCGGACAGGTTGCTTCCACTGCGGTAAAAGGTTCCAGAATCCTATAGGTGTGGCTTGCTCCTTCCGGCACAACCCAAGAACTGCCCGGTTCCAACAAAACCATTTGACCTTCTAGATGCAGTTCGGCTCGACCTTCAATCACATAGCCGATCGTCTCATAATCTCGCGTTGTTTCTGGTTTCGGTTCTCCGGGCTGTTCCGCTTCCCATAAACGCATGGACAGCTTTACGCCGCAAGCGAGATACTTCTGCCCCATCTTCCCTTTGGGCGAAGTGTTGGAATTTACCTTGATAACGCTGGTATCTGTCATGTTATGCCTCCTCTGGTGCTTCAGTAACGCTGTCGCCTGCATTTTGTTGGACACGATCGCTTCCAATATCGCTCCGTCCTCTAATCTGCTTCTCATCCGGAGAGCGAGGTGAACCTTGTTCGGGTTGCTCTCCTGTTTCAGGTGCCTTTCCTAGACGAGATGGGGAATCCTTATCGTGCTGATTCTCTTCCGTATTCGATTGCTGCCTGTTCATCGCTTCAGTCCTCGTACGGTTAAAGTGGATTAGTACCGAAACACGGCTGCAAGGGGAGCCTGCTCAGGAACCTGTTCTGGCTCAACTGCATACACCGTTCCACCCATCAGAAGGGTTTGAATCGCCGCCTGATTGAGCAAATCATCGTCACCGGGTTCTGCATCTGTATGCACATTCAGCTCGTTTGTTTGCGGATCAAAACTACCCCATTTTTGAATGCCAACCGCGACAAACAGTTGGTCAATTCGGCCATAGTGAGCCGCTGCGATCGTCTCTTTTAAATCAGTAGAGGTCTGACCTGTTCCTGCCAACTCGTGATAGTGTTCGATCGCATCTTGCTGAGACTGGGTGTAGTGCGGTTCAACCTGTGCCCAAGCGGGTTCCAAAAGTTCTTCCGGTTTAACAACCCCAATATTTTCGATTGGAATAATTACGTCCAGCAGATGGGGATAGGTATTGGCTTCCTGGTAAATTGGCAACAAATATTCGACTCCCGCCAAAAGAAGAGGAGCTTTTTGGTTATGTAAATATTTCTGCAAGTCGTGATCAAGCTGATGGAAAAATTGCAGAATGTCATCCTGGGGATTGTCCTGATCTGGGCTGCCTTGCCCGTGAAAACTGCCGGAATATCGGAAGCTGTTGCCCGTACTGCCTCTAGAGGTACTCAAGCGAAACTGTCCCTCCTTGGCAGTTTCATCATATTGCAGGGCATCTTCCATATTTGTCACCACGTCTTCCAGTTCAATCTCCTGGATGCTGTGGCGCGTCCCTTCAAAAAAGCGAATTTGCTTCTGGCTGAGAGCCAATAGGTAAAATTTGCCATCTCCCGTCAGCAACGGCAGCAGTGGCTTAAATTGAAACCGATCGCCCACAAACACCAATTCTTCAAAGGACAAAGGCAGCCGGTAGTAGCGGAAAAACCCTTCAGCTACAAAGATAGCTAAACCTGCATCCTGATGCTGCCAAAACTCATTTTCATCGAGATCCAGGGCTGGCTGTAGTAATTTCGTGGCATCAGATTGGCGCAAGCCGTACTGTTCTTGCAGTAGATCTTCCGCCTGACGAACCAGGTTTTTAAACCGAATTTGATTTTGCTGTACCTCTGAGCCAGCCTGATAGGTCGGCATATAAAGAGACACACAGGGAGGCTGCACCTGTTCTACTAAGGTTTTCAGTTCTTCGATCGCCAATACATCCATAGGTTTAGTGCTAAGTAACGTTTGAATTAAGCTCGTCAATTAATTGTTGGTTTGCATTCGTCCTTGGCTTCCCTGAAATAGGGGATCATATTCGTTTGGCAGTTGGGCCCGAATATCGTCCATTTCACCTTGAGAAACCGCTTCGCCCATCACTTCCAGCACAACGCGGGCATGATACACTGCCTGCGGTAAGTCTACTCGCTCACGCTGGCTCACCCGTTCAAAAAATTCATTCACTGAAAAGGCATCGCCCATGCCTGCATAATCGTGCGTCAGGTAGGCTGCCAAACCTTCGGGAAGCTGCGCGGCTGCATTATGAGGTTCATTTCCTGCCAACCGTTCAGCCAAGGTTTCCAGCGTTGCACGAGTCGCAACTTCTGCATCTCCCCGTGAAGCAAGGCGAGCACGGTGCTGAACTTGTCCGATAAATTCATCGTGTTTCATGGGAGTCTCCTAACTTTCCTTCTAGCTGTTGATTTCAGAGTTGAACAAATGATGTAATTCAACTTGAACACGTTTGGAGAAATGCTTACGGTTTTAATTCACTTCAAATGCCAATATGGGTTCATTTTAGGAAATAGTCCTGGTCGCTTTCCTCCTCCTACAGTCAGGACGATCGCACTTAAATGGATTTAAATCATTCAAGCCATATTGCATTCACGAACCTGAATACATTATTCTGTTTTCTGCGATACCTGATGTTGTAATGATCAAATCAGTACGCTCCATCTTTGGCAGGAAGAGAGACGATCGTCAGCCCCCTACAATGACCCTATTCATTCAATTTCCTGATGCTTTAGCTTTTTCGCTTCAAAGCAGCAAACATCTATAATCTGCACTGAATCAATCGGCACTGAATCAAAGCGATTGAATGTCGCTTCAGGGATTGACCAGAAATTAACGATTTAGATCGGGCATACGATTTTCCAACTCACAATTTTCCAACTCAGCCGAGGTAACATCATCAATGGCTAAATCTGCAAAAGAAAAATCCCAATCTAAAGAAAAATCTCAATCCAAGTCCTCAAAACAAAAGTCTAAGTCTGCAAAACAGGATGCAGCTCAAACCGAGAAAACTCAAACTGAGCAAAAAGCAATTCGCTATGCTGTGGTTGGGCTGGGTTGGTTTGCTCAAGATGCTGCCTTACCTGCCTTTGAGCATGCAGAAAACTCGCAGTTAGTTGCATTAGTCTCAGATGACGAAAAGAAGCGGAAAGAGTTAAGCAAAGCGTATAACGTGGAGAATACATACTCCTACGAAGAATATGAAGACTGTCTAACGAGTGGTGAAATAGATGCTGTTTACATTGCACTTCCCAACCACTTGCATTGTGACTTTACTGTAAAAGCAGCAAATCAAGGAATTCATATTCTCTGCGAAAAGCCAATGGCAATCACTGAAGATGAATGTGAAGCCATGATTAAAGCAGCAAACGATAATGGTGTAAAGTTAATGATTGCCTACCGGCTTCATCTGGAAGAAGCAAATTTACAGGCGATCGAAACCGTGCGATCGGGAAAAATTGGCGAACCTCGAATCTTTAACTCTGTATTTACGCAGCAGGTGGAAGAGGGAAATATTCGCCTTCGGAAGGATGTGGGGGGTGGTACGCTAGACGATATCGGGATTTACTGCATTAATGCGGCGCGTTACCTATTCCAAGACGAACCGATCGAGGTTTTTGCAGTGAGTGCAAACAACGGTGAACCTCGCTTCCAGGAAGTTGAAGAAATGACCAGTGCCATTCTGCGCTTCCCAGAAGAACGTCTAGCATCCTTTACTTGTAGCTTTGGAGCATCTCCCACATCTGCCTATCAAATCATTGGTACAGAGGGAGATTTGAGCGTCAAACCAGCTTATACATGGCAGGGATCGCTGACCCATACCCTGACTGTGGACGGCGAATCAAAGGAACGTACTTTTGAGTCCCGTGATCAACTGGCTGCCGAATTCGTTTACTTCTCAGACTGCATTCTCCAGGACAAAGACCCGGAGCCGTCAGGCATGGAAGGACTAAACGATGTGCGGATTATTCGCGCCCTGTATGATTCCATTGAGACAGGCAAGCCGGTTGCAATTGAAAACCTGGAGCAAAAGGAACGCCCAGATTCCGAGCAAAGCATTGAACGCCCTCCTGTTGAAGAAAAGCCTGATCTGGTTCGGGCAGCTCCCCCTCCTGGCAAATCTTAATCTTCAGTTTCCCTGCTTTGATCTAGCTCTTTAGAGAGATAACAAGTTTCAGCAGATTCAACAATACTGTATGGAGGCAGAAATACTGGACTATTTCTGCTTCTTGTTCATTCTAGCTTGGTGGTAGCAAACGTTACAAAGAATTGTTTTCAGTTCGCCTACCTCAACTGATTGCTGAAGTTCCGAATTTCTTGGAATCTGAAGAGATAGAGTCTATGTTAGGGATATCTGTCTATTTCGCGGAAATTGCTACCGCTGTCGCAACACGAATTTCAGAACTTTTGTGTGCCCCTGTCATGGTAAGTAATCAGAAGGGGGTGATTGTTGCAAGCAGTGAGCCAAGTCAAGTTGGGTGTTTGCTAGATCAAGAAAAGATCGAAACATCGTTTGCAAATTTTCTGCGAGTGCCGCTTTGTCATGAATCAGAGACAGGCGAAATTTTAGTGGGCGAATCCTATAGTTGCGAAGTGATTTCTTCACGGCTGACCTACGCTCTAGTAGAACTGATTATTAGTCAAACCGTTACACAAATTCTATTTCCCAGCCAGCATGAAATGAAGAATCGCTTAATTTCTGATTTGCTGCATGGGCAAATAACAGACGAAGTTGCTGTACTAGAACGGGCTAAACAATTGGGAATGGATTTGTCCCAGCCCAGAGCATTAATTCTAATCGATGCAGCAGAATATATATTAGAGAATAATGCCGATCTCGATCAACATCAACGAGAAGTCATTGAGCAACGACGAACCAAAGTTGTAATTGGCAGCATTGTCAGCTTCTTTCATCTGCCTTCAGATACAATTTGCGCTGATCTAGGTCAGGGAAATATTGGTGTTCTTAAAGCCAGTAACACTAAAAATTTAGATCCCTGGGCAACGTGTGATAAAGTCCAGGAAGGTAGCTCATCATGGGCAAATCTCACCGCTCTCAAAAGGGCGGCCGATGCGCTGTTAGCCCGTTTACGAAACGATACAGGCACTTCAATTAATATTGGTATTGGACGATATCATCCCGGCTTACAAGGACTTTCTCGCTCCTATGAGGATGCTCACATTGCCCTTTCCCTGGGAACTCGGCTTCAGGGGGCAAATCGGGTTCATTGCTTAGGAGAAATGGGGATCGCAGCATTTGTAGGCGTTGCGGATGAAGCGACTAAAATTGATCTGGCAAAGTATTTACTAAGTCCTCTAAATCAAGAAGCAGAACTACTAACAACACTAAATACTTTTTTTACAGAGAACTGTTGCCCATCCTCCACTGCAAAACGGCTCTCTATCCATCGGAATACGTTAAGCTATCGCTTAGATAAGATTGCCTCACTTACTGGCTTAGAGCCTCGAAAATTTGACGATGCGGTACAAATGCGCCTTTCATTATTGTTACGATCGCTACAGTCTTCTTAGTTAGTTTGCTTGAAGAATGTCCAAAAGCGATCGCAGTTTAGATAGAAAAAGTAAGGCTTGGGCAATCTTGCACTAAAGCAACGAGAAATTGAGCTTAAAATCCTTAGGCATAGGCAAAAAATATTTGTCCTTTGGATGATGCAAATCTGCTTTTTCTTTGAAATCAACCGTCAAAAAAAGACGTGGAATTTCAGAGATTTTTAATTTTTTTGTTAGCATAAACCTCATTTGTGCATTTGCCTAATCAAAAAAAATAACCCTCTAAATTGTTTATGCAAATGCATAGTGAATCATTTAAATAGACTGATTAGAATAACAATAGGTTAATCGCGACAAGTTGGAATTGCGTTTGCATAAGCAGGCTGAGCAACAGCATTAAAACGCTTAAAATCTTACAGAATTTTCGTTGTTTATCAAGTGAGCGATTAGGATGAGCATACGTCTCGATGGGAATCATCGATTAGGAGATCCTTTACCGCAAAATATTGTCCTGGTTCGATCGCTGCCTGGGCTAGGAGATTTCCTTTGTATGGTTCCTGCCTTACGAGCATTGCGAACCGCTCTACCTGATGCCCACATCACTTTAATTGGCTTGAACGCAGCAATTCCTTTAATTCATCGATTCCAGCATTACCTCAATGGATGGTTAGAGTTTCCAGGGTATCCCGGTATTCCAGAGGTCAATTTTCATCCCAAACAAACAGTTGCTTTTCTGAGGGATATTCAAACATTAAATTTTGATTTAGCCTTACAAATGCATGGCAGTGGCACACATATTAACAGTTTTACAATGCTGCTGGGAGCAAAGCAAACGGCGGGCTTTTTCCCATCTAGCCACACTTGTCCTGATAGCGATCGATTTTTACCCTATCCTGAGCAAGAACCAGAAATTTGGCGGCATTTGCGGCTACTGGAGTTTCTAGGTATACCCTTACAGGGCGATCGGCTAGAGTTTCCCCTGCATCAAGCAGATTGGCAGCACTTTCAGGAGCTTGTCTCAGCTTATTCTTTGCGCGAGGGATCTTACATTTGCATCCATCCAGGAGCCAGCACCCCAGAACGACGCTGGGCGTATCAACAGTTTGCCACTGTAGCTGACCATTTCGCAGCCCAAGGGTTTCAGATTGTTTTAACAGGCAGTCCCTCGGAGTCCGAATTAACCCAGGCAGTGGCTCAAGCAATGCAGTTTCCTGCCATCAACCTAGCCGGACGAACGCTTTTAGGAACGATCGCTGCCCTGCTGCAACGATCGCGTTTATTAATTTGTAATGACACTGGCATTTCTCATTTAGCGGCAGCCCTGGAGACCAATAGCGTTGTGATTTTTACTCAGTCTGATCCGCAACGTTGGGCCCCCCTAAACCGCGATCGGCATCGAGTGGTCATTGGCAATGCTGGTGAAGCTGGACTCAGTGAGCTTTCCATGACGGCTATGGTTCTGGCTGAAGCAGAGAAACTACTACAACAGGAGATTATCTATGCATCCTGAAATGTGGCAAACTATCCACCGGCTTTTTCTATATTGCGATGCAGAAGCATCACAGTCCATTGCTCCAGTGTTGCGGCTTCTACAACCTGCCCTTCCCCAAGCTGAAATAACCCTTTGGTTAGCAGGAGATGCTCCACCTGAAACCTGGCAAGTTCCCCATGTTTTGATTGCCTCAATGACGGCTCTGGCTTATCCAAACCTGATTGAAAACCTCCAGCATGGAGAATTTGATGCCGCAATTCTATTCACTGCTCCCAATCGATCGCCCTATGCAATGGCGTATTTGTGTTTTCTAGCAGGTATTGCTATTCGCGTTGGGCAGTCTCAAGAGTTTGGTGGTGGTGTGCTAACTCACTGCGTTAAACCACCCCTTGAAACGGTTTCTCTGGTGGACTATCAGTTGCATTTGCTTCGGGGTTTAGGGCTTACCGTTGCAGATACTCCCTTTACTCCTATTGCAACTTCTTCAGAAAAACCCCGTTCGGAAGCGTCTGTACTCCTCTTCGATCGTTCCACATTCGCAATTTAATGTTATGCCGCTACGAATTTTGACCTGGCACATTCACGGTAGCTATCTTTACTACCTGACTCAGGCTCCCCATGAGTTTTATATACCGACTAAACCGGGCAAACCAGAGGGCTACGGTGGGCGGCTCAGTGGGTTTGCGTGGGGGGACAATGTGCATGAAATTCCTGCTGAGGAAGTCTGTCACCAATCCTTTGACTGTATATTATTTCAGTCTCAGCGCAATTATTTACAGGATCAGCATGAAATTTTGTCTGAATCACAGCGATATCTACCGCGTCTTTACCTAGAACATGATCCGCCCCGTGAACATCCGACGGACACAAAACATGTTGTCGATGATCCAGATATTTTGTTAGTTCACGTAACGCACTTTAATCAGCTAATGTGGGATAGTGGCAAGACACCAACCTGTGTGATTGAGCATGGTGTAACTATTCCTGAAAACGTTCACTATACAGGTCATTTAGAGCGTGGACTTGTTGTGGTAAACGGCATCCGATCGCGGGGTAGACGATTGGGTTTAGATATTTTTCAGCAGGCACAATGCGCTGTTCCTCTGGATTTAGTCGGGATGGATGCCAAATCCTTGGGCGGGCTGGGAGAAGTTCCCCATGCTGTTTTACCCAGCTTTCAATCTCGCTATCGCTTCTTTTTTCATCCAGTGCGCTACACCAGTTTAGGATTAGCTGTGTGTGAGGCAATGATGGTGGGCTTACCGATTGTTGGATTAGCCACAACGGAACTGGTAACGGTGATTGAGAACGGTATTTCTGGCTATGTGGACACCAATTTGGATTGCCTAGCTGAATACATGCAGCAATTATTGGCTGAACCACAGCAGGCACAGCGTCTAAGCCAAGGAGCAAAGGAACAAGCTCGATCGCGGTTTGGCATCCAACGATTTATCAATGATTGGAATCAGGCGTTTGAAAAGGTGGTGAGCCGTCAACTGGCTCCGATGAGTTAGAAAATTTCCATTAAATGATTCAATTCACTCTTCATTACAGCATTCTCAATTATGTCTAAACGGATTGCGCTAATTAGTGAACATGCGACACCACTGGGTATCTTTGGTGGAGTCGATAGTGGTGGACAAAATGTTTATGTGGGTCAGCTTGCAAAACATTTAGCGGCGATCGGCTACCATGTAGATGTTTTTACGCGCCGTGACAGTGAACATTTACCCGAAGTGGTGAATTGGCATCAAGGAGTGCGAGTCATTCACGTTCCGGCAGGCGTACGAAGCTATTTACCTAAAGAGCAGTTGCTTCCGCACATGAGCGAGTTTACTGCATTCATTTTAGATTGGTGTCGAGATCAGGCTTCCTATGACCTAATTCATGCCAATTTTTGGATGTCGGCGTTAGTTGCAGCAGACATTAAGCGGGCGATCGGTATTCCCTTTGTTGTCACATTTCATGCGCTGGGTCGAGTGCGTCGCTTGCATCAGGGTGATGCGGATCAGTTTCCCGATGAACGGTTTGCCATTGAGGATCGCGTTGTGCACGAGGCAGATCACATCATCGCTGAATGTCCTCAAGATCGAGAGGATTTACTTCGTCTCTATCAGGCGAATGTCGATCGAATCAGCATCATTCCCTGTGGATTTGATGCAACGGAATTTTGGGCAATTAACAAAATTCATGCCCGATTGACCTTAGGATTATCCCCTGATGAATACCTGATTCTGCAACTGGGGCGGATGGTTCCTCGTAAAGGCGTAGACAATGTAATACGCGGATTTGCCCATTTACTACAGCAGCAATCTATCCCAGCCCGCTTGCTCGTTGTCGGGGGTGAATCGGAATCGGCTGATCCACAATTTACGCCGGAAATCGGTCGGCTTAGTGCCATTGCTCAGGAATTGGGGGTTGCCTCGCGAGTCACGTTTTTAGGACGCAAAGGGCGAGAAGTTTTAAAGTATTACTACAGTGCGGCGGATGTGTTTGTGACCACTCCCTGGTACGAACCATTTGGCATTACTCCCATTGAAGCGATGGCCTGTGGAACACCTGTGATTGGCTCTGAGGTGGGCGGCATTCAGTTCACGGTCAAAGAGAACGAAACGGGCTATCTGATTCCACCCAATCATCCAGAACAGTTAACCGATCGCCTATTGCATTTGTACGAACAGCCCCACCTGAGAAGCTTGTTTGGACGGCAAGCCATTCGTCGCTGTCAGGATCACTTTACCTGGCAAAAAGTCACCAGTGCCGTTGCTGCTTTGTATGAGGATGTGCTATCAGGAAGCCGAGCGATTGTGGGTGGCGAAGCCAATCAGTTGGCAATTCTCGATCGCGGATTTGAAAATGTGATTTCCACCTTACAGCGATCCCATCGGTTGTTACGCCCAACCATCCAGGCCGCAGCTCAAGCCATGAGTTCCTGTTTCTCACGCGGCGGTAAACTGTTGATTTGTGGGAATGGGGGGAGTGCGGCCGATGCCCAACACTTTGCAGCAGAGCTAGTCGGGCGATTTTGCTGTCCCCATCGGGCAGGCTTACCGGCTTTGGCACTGTCGGCGGATTCGGCTTTTCTCACGGCATGGGCCAATGATGTGGGCTATGAGGATGTGTTTGCCCGTCAGGTTGAAACCTTTGCCCAACCGCAGGATGTGTTACTGGGCATTAGCACCAGCGGACAGTCGCAAAACCTGATTACCGCCTTTGCCGCAGCCAAACAGCTTAACCTAAAGACGATCGCCCTGCTAGGTAAAGATGGTGGCGAGTTACGCACTCAAGCTGATATTGCGATCGTGGTTCCTGCCCTGGAAACTCAGCGCATTCAAGAAGTGCAGTTACTCGTGATTCATTTGCTTTGTGAGTTAGTGGAGGAACATTTATTCACAACGGATTCTACCAGTCTGGAATTTCCCAAGCTCAGTTCTTCCTTAGAAACAGCTAACCCAGTTGTTTCTGATTTATCTCATTCATCCTTACAGTGGGTCGGTAAGTTGCCAACTCCGCAGGGATAGTGAAATACAGTTTGTGGAAATTATCAAGGTCAACGAGATTCTTTATCGTGTTCTTGTTTTGAGAACATGCGATCGATATTTGACAGTCCCAATCTAAAAATTCATACGGTTTATTGGAGTAAGCATGATGCAAATGTTGTCTGGAAAAGTTGCTTTGGTGACAGGGGGTGGACGTGGCTTGGGGGCTGCGATTTGCGAAACTCTAGCGGAAGCAGGAGCAGTGGCGATCGTGGCAGATATCCGCACTGACTTAGCGCAAAAAGTTACCCAGGATTTGTGCGATCGAGGAATGGAGGCAACGGCCCTTTCCTTGGATATCACCAATGATTCGCAGGTGGAAGCCACCATTCAAAAGATTGTGGATCAGTATGGCAAAATTGATTTCTTAATTAACAATGCTGGAGCCGATGTCACCCTATCTGTGGAAGAATTATCGATCGCTGATTGGGACAAGGTAATGAATGTCAATTTACGTGCCCCGTTCATTTTGTCGAAGTTAATTTTTCCGATCATGAGACAGCAAGGCGGAGGCCATATTGTCAACATTTCTTCTACGGCTTCTAAACGGGCTTGGGCCAATGCCTCGGTATATCATGCTAGCAAATGGGGATTAATGGGACTCAGCCACGCTCTCCATGTAGAAGGCAGACCGCATGGAGTCAAAGTGACAGCGGTTGTTGCGGGGGGAATGCGAACTCCTTTCCTGCTCGATCGGTTCCCTGACATTGATCCGAACGTTCTCCAAGATCCGAAAAACGTTGCTGAAACAGTGCGCTATGTGTTGATGCAGCCTGCCGAAACGGTGATTCCTGAGGTGATGGTAATTCCCACCAGAGAAACCTCCTGGCCCTAATTTCACCCCTTGCTTGCCCCTTCAAGGGCGTGCTTTAAATCCCTATGCTGAATGAATGAACCTATGATGATCCCCCTAAATCCCCCTTAAAAAAGGGGACTTTGAAAGGGCTTTAAAACACTCCCCACTCCCTACTCCCCACTCCCCACTC
>PVWD01000347.1 GCA_003003615.1 filamentous cyanobacterium CCP2
TGCCCCACCACCCCCTGCTCCTGCTCCACCGCCAGCCCTCTGGTAAAGCATTGATAGGACTTATGCAGTTGCCTTGAGATAAATCTCAGGCTAAAAGTAAACACCCATTGAAATGAGTGTTTTGGGAATTTGAGTCTGTTTCAACGGCCTTGAGCTTTGAGCCGGAAATTGATTTCCGGGTAAGAAGTGCCTAAGTCCTAATTGATATAACTCTACATAGGTTGAAGTCTCTGAACTGGCTGCACAATGAAATGCAGGGTCAGGAGAGACTTCAACTTTATTATTTGATAGCTCTGAATAATTCGATGGCTCTGAGCAAGACGTTAGCTCAATCGCTTCACATTGAGTTCTGTGGATAGGCAATTGATTGCAGTGTGTGAGGATTGTAACATTTGGGACGAGGCAGGAATAGCTGAGTGTGTTCCAACTCCGCAATTTGGGAAATCTGAAGTTTGGGCTGGAGTTCGCCTTATGGAGACGACATCAGCATCAAACACGGATCGCTGCACACACAGAGCAAAATGGAACCAAATTAATGATGAACAGTCAAAGTATCGGAAACAATCAGAATGTAATAGAAATCACCGGTAGACCAGGACAAATTTGGGGAGCGATGGTGATTCCAGCAGGTGGGAAAACCACGATGAGAATTGTTGGAGATACACTGCAAACTACCACAAGGGTAAACCTCGGTTTGGAAACCAAGGAAACATTCACGAGAATTCAAAAGATTGATTCAGTAGAAATGGCAGAAGGTCGAATTTGGTGGCTCCTCATCATTGGTCTTTTCACTGCTGTATGGATCGTCGGACTAATCCTAATCGCTCTTTTCTTTGTAATTAAACAGAATTGGATAGTCATTCACTCATCTAAAACTTCCCTGATCCTTTTCCACAGTGATACCAGCAAAGTAAAGCAGTTTTGCAGCAATCTACTGTCAGTTGCTCGCCAACTTAATACCCGAACACCAGCCAATAACAATGTTCCTAATCGAGTATCCCAAAATCTGAAAAATCAAGGAAATGGGAAGCATGGTAATAACGGACAGCTATCTTCACAACCGATGTAGCTAAACTTAATAGATGCGTCAAAGGGCGACTGGCAACCTTAGAGTAGTGACCTAAGCCTCTTCTTCTGTCGTTGTGCTCTCAGATGATGAAATTGAAACCTCTGCCGAATCTAATTCAGAACTGACAGGCTCAACCTGAGGAGCGATCGATCGATTGGTTTGATTTTCGGGTTGAGTCTCAGGGGTTAGGGAAGTGTCCACTTGCAGTTCATTGGCATCGGGCTTAACGCGCTTAATGGGCAAATTGGCAATTAGAGCCGTTGTGCGCTGGTCGCTCTCCAGGGCAAACTCCATGTCTTCCGGGTTGATTTCCACATAGCGAGAGACGATCTCTAAAATTTCCTGACGAATTTTCTCGATAATGGCTGGGGAAAGGTCAGCGCGATCGTGGGCAACCACAATTTGTAAGCGGCGTTTGGCAGTCTCCCGGCTCGTCTGAGGGACACCACGAGAGAAAATTCGTTCAAGAAGTTCAGTTAGCATGGAACATCGGAAGAGTTTGGAGAAGATCGAAAAAATAGCCAAGGGTAGAGGAGCCAGATGGGAGGACTTGCTTAGAAGCGGGAGCAGGCAGGGCAGGCGTTAATCGCGGGAGCCAAAAAATCGCCGAATCCGAGAAATTAGATCATCATTGGGAGCCGTCAAATCGATAAAAGGAACCTTTTCTCCATCTAAACGCCGCACAATGTTTTGAAATGCCAGAGCCGCCGTTGATGCCGTCTGCGATAAGACGAGCGGTTCACCCTTATTGGTTGAGACAATGACGCGCTCATCGTCTGGAATCACACCAATCAGAGGAATTGCCAGGATCTCCTGCACATCACTCACTGACATCATCTTATCCTGCTGCACCATCGCAGGCTTAATCCGGTTAATGATTAAGTGCAGTTTCTTCACATCATTGGCCTCTAATAGCCCCACCACCCGATCGGCATCTCGCACCGCAGCAATTTCTGGAGTTGTGACGATCAGGGCTTCCTTGGCAGCAGCGATCGCATTTTGAAAGCCCATTTCAATCCCTGCGGGGCTGTCAATCAAAATGTAGTTGAACACCTTCGTCAGAGCGTTCACCAACTTTCGCATTTGATCAGGTGTAACAGCATCTTTAGTGCGGTTTTGGGCTGCTGGCAGCAAAACGAGATTAGGCTGTCGTTTGTCTTTGACCAAAGCTTGCTCCAAACGGCACTGTCCGGCTAACACTTCAACTGCTGTATAAACAATCCGGTTTTCCAGCCCTAGCAGAAGGTCAAGATTGCGTAGGCCAAAGTCTGCATCAATCACAGCAACCTTGTGCCCTCGCTGAGCCAGTGCCATGCCAATGTTGGCACTACAAGTCGTTTTACCGACTCCTCCCTTGCCCGATGTAACAACAATAATGCGACTCATGAGTGGATGAAAATGGATGGTGAGTAGTGAATTTTAGTCTAAGTTTTTGTCAGTGAATGGTGAATCTGCGAGATGAATCTGCGTGCAATTGCCGAAAGCCAGATAGATGCCAAAGCTAGATAAATGAATGGTAGCCCTTATTTTGCCGTCCCACTGTTTTTAGGACAAATCTGAGGCTGAACGTTTTGATAGTCCTGATAGTCCCTTGTTGATACCTCAAAATTGCTAAGGTGACAACCTTTCTTTAGAAAATTCAGAGGCTTTGGCAATGCGAACCCCACCTGAGGCAACGTAAGCCACTTCCGGTAAATATTGGGAATGGGGATTTTCGGGGGCACGCGCCACAAAATCAGCAATACGGATCTGAGTCGGGTCTAACCGGAGTGCCATTATCATACAGCGAGAATTGCCCGATGCTCCTGCCTGGACAACCCCCCGTAACGCACCCCACACCAAAACATCGCCATCGGCAACAATGCTGCTCCCCGGATTTACATCCCCCAACACCACCACCGTCCCCGGATGCCGAATTTCAATACCCGATCGCACGGTTGTTTGAATATAAAGCGGTTCTGCTAAGACCTGTCCGGCTGCCTCGGTTTGGCTCAGGTGGGTAATGGCAGATTGCTGCTCAACCGAAAGTCCTACCGTTGCTGCTGCCACTGCCGTTTGCCGACGGCTCGTATAAACCCGCTTGAGTTGCAGTTGGGCTTCTGCCAGTGCTTCGGAAATATCTTGTAATTGACGGGCATCCAGCAGCCGATCGCGAGCCATCAGGTGGACAGGAGAATTGAGTTGCCAAAAGCGTTCTCCCGCTTGTAATCGGTTTTTAAGCTGCAACCATAGCTCTGTCCAGGTCATTGCACTGGGCAGATCGCTTTCCGGCGGCAACAGCAGCAGCAACCGCCCATCTTCCCCTTTCAGCCGCACTTGAGGGACAGTAACCTCTGGCTGGGGTGGCTGGGGGGTAGGGTGAGAGCCGATCGTATCAGTAGGGGCATTCGGTGCAGCAAGTTCAGAGGGATCTGGTGCAGGGGAATCTGGTGCAGGAGTATCCGGTGTCAAGGCATCCGGTACAGGAGTATCAGACGCAGAGATTGCTGCCTCAGAGGGGGTATCTGGTGCGGCGGTGTTGGGTGCAGGAGTATCAGACACGGGAGTATCAGGTGCAGGAGTATCTGGCACAGGAGTATCGGACACGGGAATATCAGAGTTCATGCAGGATGAATCTTGAACTTCAGCTAAAGACAGTAAAACACTAGCAGGAACCAAGATAACTTTCCATGGTAGTGGTAGGTGGGGAAAACGGGTAATGAAGATGGGAAGAGACTGAATAACCTGCTGGGTTGGAAGACTGGGCAGGCAGGATTCCCACTTCCCAAGAGCGGAGTTTGTTTTCAGTGGGGGTTTCCCTTGAGCCGATGGTAGACCTCTGCCAAAGCCGATCGATCGCCGACATTGCCCGGAAACAGGACGACCGGGAGGTTCGGAAATTGGGGGTGATCCTCAGGGGTGCGGACGATCGAAACTCCGGGGAGAATTTGACCAAGGAGGCGGGCAGATTGGAGGGCGAGTCCGGTACTCAAGACATCGTTGGAGGTGATGCCGCCTTTGCTGATTAAAAAGCCAATTTCGGGAGGTAGACCCTTTACCACGTCCATGAGTAAGGTAGAGACGGCCACCCCAAAGTCGAGGCGGGTCTGAATGTCGTCAAAGGTTAGCTCTTGGCGGCTGGTGTAGATGACGGGCGTTTTGCCTTGAGCATGGGCAGCCTGAGCCTGGTCTAAGATGTGCTGGAGCAGTTCGGCTCTCTGAGTTTTAGACCCTTCTAGCAAATGCACCACATCCACTTCGATCGCCTCTATTCCTTCTGCCTTCAGCAGGTCTTCAAGCTGTTCGGTGGTTTTCTTAACGTGGGAACCCACAATGACCGCTCCGGGTTTGCCGTCTCTGGTGTAGGTGGCCATTGCTTCGGGGGCAACGGGCTGGGGCGGTAAGGCAGCCAAAGCCGTGAGGAGGCTAGCAGCACTGCGGAATAAAAATCGTTTGCCCTGAGAGGCAGCCGTCAGCACGTCAGCCGCAAACTGATTCATGTCTGCCTGGGTTTCCGAATCAACGGCAACACACTGGTTATCGTGCAACTGCATCAGACGATCGAGGGTTCCCGATCGGATATCTGCCAGCAGAAACCGCTCAACAGCATCAGCTTTAATGCGTCCCTTGGTCTTTTCTTCAACGTAATGGGGCAAGTCGCTGTAGCTATAGCCAAATACAGAATCCTTGGCAAATTCCGTTTCGTGAACTGGAACGGGTGCGCCTTCCACCATCAAATAATGCACACTGTCACGGGTGAAGCGGCCGCCCTCAAAGAAGGCGGGAGTCAGAAAGTGGGCATCAAAGGGGCCAAGCTCCTCGGCGATGGCATCGGTTTCGATCGGGTAGTGCCCCCGCAGGGTTGAGTCCGATCGGCTGACGATCAGAAAATCTTGAATATTTTCAGCGGCGATCGCCTGCTTTAAGTTTTGACACACTTCCCGCGTTGTGGCCAATGCCTTTTCAGGAGTCAGGGCCCGCGTGTTGGTTAAAACGAAGAAAATGGGCGATTCATCTGCCAAGCCTAACCGCAGGGTGTCCACATCCCATTTCATCAGGAGGAGGCAGCTATGCACCGTTTGGGAACCCGTGGGATCGTCGTCTAAAACAATAATTTTGGGTGTAGAAGTCATGTTGACGAGGTAATTGGAAACCGCAGTTAAATTAAAAGGATAAACTGCTCCTGCCGTGATAATTTACCTTTGCTTCGTTAACTTCGTTAGATTGGGGCGTGCATCTGCCGACTTTGGAGCTATCATCACTGTGAACTGATAGGTTAGTCGAGACGCGAGAGGTTGCACACGCATGGGGCGACTGGAAAATCTACCCGAAAATGGTGAATTTGGAGATTCTAGGGCAGAGGATCTCTTGCAAACAATGGCCAATGATTTGCGGAGCTTGCAGCAAGATGTGGTGTCGCAACTGCATCAGGATGTGCAACGGCTTCAGGCAGAAAAGTCGCGCTTGATCAGCGATATTGAAAAGCTGCAAAATCAACGCCAAATCATCCAGTCCCAACATGAGATGGATTTGTCTCGCCAGCAGATTGCCCAACAGCAAGCCTGGGCCAAACAGCTTGCCCTTGCCCTTGCCAACCATCTCCATACGGCACTGACCCAACGCCTGAGCCAGTCTGTCGGTATGCAGCAAATGGAGCGCACGGTTGATGTGTCTCAGCTTTCCATGTCTCAGGTTGATCCAGAAAATACCCAACGGCTATTAGCCTCGATCGATGAAACCGTAAATCGGGCTTTTACATCGCTGAACCATGATTTGAGCAGCTACCAGAGTGCCCTGTCGCAGCAAATTAACCGAATGCACGACTTGGGGCAGCAAGGGGAAGCCATTTTAGAGGTGTTAGTCGGACGGATTAGCCAGCAGCTTCAAGCAGAGGTGCTGCAAAATCGAGGGTTGGATCGTCCTGTCGATCGATTCACCGAGTTTTCCGTGAACTCTCCCCCAACTCCGGTCGATCGCACCGTTCAGACTCCACCGTCCCCATCCATTGCTCCTCCCAATTCCCCCACTCCTTCGGTTAGCAGCCCCGAAGCCAATATTCCTGGGATTCCTCCCGTTCCGCCTTCTGCGTTTGCTGCCTCGCCTCCAACGGTTCCTCCAACGGCCGTTCCCCCTCCAGACTCTATCCCTCCTTCAGCCGCCGTCCCGCCTCCCACTCCCTCTGCCGCCGTTCCCCCACCCCTCACCACTGACCCA
>PVWD01000082.1 GCA_003003615.1 filamentous cyanobacterium CCP2
CCAAGATGCAATTCCAGCTACCGTTGCCAACCCGATCGTTGTCAAGATCAGGGCAAATGGATTTTCCCAGGCTGAGCCTTCAGAAGTTGAGCGAATCACTGGAGCCGAGCGGTTGGATGACTCAGAAGAGCGGGTTGCTGGATAGGTTGCTGAATTAGGGCGACGGCCGATCGCAACAGTGGGCACGTGGGATGTGGTCGGATTGGGTGTGCGGTTTGGTGGTTTGGCTGGCGGTTTGGCTGGGGTGGCTGGGGTGGGATTTGTTTGAGGGCGCGGGGCCGGCGGAACGACCGGAGGATGGGTCAGGTGATGTAGGGCTTGCATGACCTCCTGAGCAGACTGGTAACGATCTCCCGGTCGATAGCTCAGCATCCGATTCAAAATTTGGGCAAACCCTGGGCTAACCGCTGCCCAACGCTGCCATTGCCACTGAAGGTTGCGATCGTCATATAGCTCTTGGGGTTCTTTCCCAGTCAGCAACACGATCGCCGTCACCGCCAGCGCATATAAATCACTGTTGGGGTAGGCGCGTCCGGTTTGAATTTGTTCGCTGGGAGCATAGCCCATTTTGCCAACGGTTGTAGCTTGGGTCGCGGTTTCAGAATGCAGCCGAGTCGCAATTTCTTTCACAACCCCAAAATCAATCAGAACCGGCAAGTTATCTTCCTGCCGCAAAATAATGTTATCTGGGGCGATATCGCGGTGAATGATGCCCTTGCTGTGGAGGTGGGCAAGCACCGGGAGGAGTTGCTGAATCAGTTGAAGCACTTCTGCTTCAGAAAAAGCCCGCTTCTCAGCTTTGCGATCGCTCTGGAGGGCGCGAAAGGTTTTTCCGGCTACATAATCCTGAACGAGAAACAGCCGTTGGTCTTCTTCAAAGGTGGCGCGAAATTGAGGAATTTGTGGATGCTGGATCTGGTAGAGGATCGCAGCCTCCCGCTGAAACAATTCCTTGGATTTGCTGAGGGCATAGTCGCTGGTTCCAGCCGGACTAAATTCCTTCAACGCACACCGCTCATTAAAGCGTCCTAAATCTTCTGCTAAATAAGTACGCCCAAAACCGCCTTGCCCCAAAACTTCCAGCAAGCGATAGCGATTTTGTAAAACAGTTCCAGGGGGAATGGATGATTGCATGACAGATTGGCCAGCCCTCACAACATGCGAACAACACCAGTACAACATACTAACTACACAAACCGCCCTAACGAAATCGGACGGAAGATAGCCAAATTAACAGTCCCATACGAAAAAATAGCCAAAACCGATAAATTTCTGATGATGAATCTTTGATGTAGTTCACCTCAAGGGGTTTGATGTTAAACAAACTTAACATTTAGAATTTTGCCAGTATGTTACAAACATCTGGACTGCTACGCTATTGCTTTGTCCTACCAACCTGATTTTGAAGGCATGATTCACAAACTTATCCGCACTGCCCTCATCACTTCAGCCCTTGCCCTCCCTGTTGTTCCATTGACAGCACAGCAAACCTTAGCAGATAAGGCAGACTTTTGGGTCTACAACGACAGCGAGGCCACAATTACCCGCCTTTATGTCTCGGAATCAACCAGGGATACTTGGGAAGATGACCTTTTGGGTGAGGAAGTTCTGGTTAGCGGTTCTGGCATTCGCATTACCTTCAAAGACGAGACTTCTACATCCTGTCACTACGACATTTTAGCGGTCTTTGCGGATGGGCAGGTGGTGGAAGATTATCGGGTTGATGTTTGTTCAAATCGGGGCTATACCTTCTACGACGATCGCCCAAGTGATGGCAGTCCTTAGGATCATGAATTAAATAACCTGTGCAACGCTTTGCTTCGTTGACTGGGCGGGCAAGATGCCCACCCCACAAGAATTCCAAATTATTAAATTCGCAGTCTTAGCTCTTGATCCTGATGCAAGTCTTGTAGCGATACAACTTGTGGATACACAAGTAAATGTACAAATAGATAGACAAACAGCTTTTAGCCCTGCTCGCTCATCTTTATGAATTGCTCGATTTTTGAGTTGCTCGATCGCGCCAAGCGTTGTGGTAAACTTTGCGAGGCTTAGATTAATTCATTTCTGTAGTTTTTTACGCCTCCTTAGACGCTTCCTCGATACATGGCAGTTCAAAAAAAATCATTCATGTTTACGCCTGACCCCCTCAATGTTCAGGCTGATCCTTTACTGGTGCTTGAAGATGCGGTGGAACAGTTTGGTTTTACCGCCTTTGTAAACCGAACATTGACCAGTCAAGCAACCACTCCAGGAGTAGTTCGGAGGGGCACCAACCGCAACGATGTGCTTCGGGGAACCGTTGGAGATGATGTGCTGAGGGGCAGAGGAGGAAACGATCGCCTCTTTGGGCTGGGTGGAGATGATCAATTATTTGGTGATGATGACAACGATCGGCTGTTTGGGCGGGCAGGCAACGATACGCTGAACGGCGGCAGTGGTAATGACACCTTGCGGGGCAATGCAGGAGACGATCGGCTCTTTGGCGGTGTAGGCAGAGATCAGCTCAATGGTGGCGATGGTCGGGATTCTCTGGAGGGTGGCCGAGGAAACGATCGTCTGAATGGAGGGAAACAGCAAGATACGCTGGTCGGCGGCGATGGAGATGATGTGCTGCTGGGTGGCAACGGGGATGACGTGCTGATTGGGGGACGCGGCAGAGACACCATGACGGGTGGAGCGGGGGTGGATAGATTTGTCTATCAGTCTTTTAATGATCAGGGCGATTCAATCACTGACTTTGATACTGATGTAGACGTGCTGGATTTGCGGCAACTGTTTAGAGGTCGCGACTATGCCAGTTCTGATCCGTTTAACAGCTATGTTGTGATTGTGAACCAAGAGAACGTGCGAACGCTCATCCGGGTGGATATAGATGGTGATAGCGGTGACGGCCCATTTAGAAACCTCGTCACCCTGGAGGGCACGGACTTTGATGATGTTGGTGCGAGTAACTTTATATTTTGAATCTGGATGGTGAGCTCCCAGGCTTAGAGTGTTAACACGGTTGGGTAATTTTCAGCACCTCCAATCTATACCTTCCTAATAAGTCCAAAGAGTGAGGACGGCCGATCGCGGCTGTGGAATATTAGATTAAAGAAAAGTTACAAACCCAGTGAAATAGAGAATTATCTATACGGTTTCCTGGGGAAAATGAGGAGTGAAACCCCACTTTCCGGTCAGTATGATTCTTGACTGGATTCCGGAGTTAAGCGAAACTAACTTAAGAACCGAAGCGAAGCCTCACTCGCCTACTAAGTTTTATTGCACTTTGACTCGAAACTGTTCATCTTGTTGGAGTTCGTTAAGATTATTCTTCACCCACTTCAGCAGATCACCACTATCAAGGGTCTGTGCTAAGGGCTTAGGTCTGCCGTAGGGCAGACTGATTAACGATTGCGATCGGTTTGTGAGGTAGTGATTTAGCCTAATATCTTGCTTGAGGATTGGTTTGTGAACATGGAAACGCTGGAGTTCATCATTTATCCAGATGGTCGCGTGCAGGAAAAAGTAACGGGAATTATTGGGCACTCCTGTGCCGAGGTAACTGCTGCAATTGAAGCCAAGCTGGGTCGAGTGGTGAATCAGGAAACGACATCTGAGTACTATACTCAACCCGTTCAGCAGTCTGTTTCAACTCCCTCTCAAACCACCTACAGCGAGTGGTAGTTTTCTACATTTGTCCTTTTGTCCTGTCCAACAAAATTTATTAAAAGCCTCCCATGTCACACTTTAGCCAGATCAAAACTCAAATCCGCGATCTCACTGCTCTGCAAGCTGCCCTGACTGATTTGGGCATTAACTGGAAGCCTGGCCCTCAAGCTGTTCGTGGCTACCGTGGACAAACTTTCAATGCAGAAGTCGTTATCGAGCAAGACAACGGCTATGATGTCGGATTTAGCCGTAACAGTGAACAATATGAACTCGTTGCTGATTTGCAGTACTGGCAACAGCCTCTCTCCGTTGAAGGGTTCATCAAGCGTGTGACCCAGCGTTATGCCTATCACACTGTTTTACAGGAAACTGAGCGTCAAGGTTTTCAGTTGGCGGAGCAGGAGCAAAGCCAGGATGGTTCGATTCGGCTGGTTCTGCAACGCTGGAGTGCGTAGGTTTTTCAACTAAAGCAGTTATTACTGAGGGCTGGGGCTGAGTCGAAGGGAGCGTGACTCGGATCTCGGCCTTTAGTGCTAAATGCCTTTGCTAAGTAAAGTGTTATGTAAGGGATGCAATGACTGAATTTAATCTGCCCCCTGAACATTCAAATCATCTGGTAAATGAGCCGATCGCCCAAGCAACGCCCTCTGGCTTAGAGCCTGAACTGGGGGGACAGTGGCGGGATGCTCCAGAACGGACGGGCTTAGAACCTGAATTGGGCGGGCTTGTTCGCCAAACGGGGGTTTACGTGGATGAAATTACCTGCATTGGCTGTAAACACTGTGCCCACGTTGCTCGAAATACGTTTTACATTGAGCCTGACTATGGACGCTCTCGCGTGATCCGCCAGGATGGTGATCCAGAAGAGGTGATTCAGGAAGCGATCGATACTTGCCCCGTAGACTGCATTCACTGGGTAGACTACACCGAATTAAGAAAGCTAGAAGAAGAGCGGAAATATCAGGTAGTTCAGGCGATCGGCTTGCCGGTAATGCCAACTGCTAGCCGACGAAGACGGAAACCCAAAGAACGTGGCAATAGAGGGCAGGAAGGCTCTTCTTCATAGCAAGTGGAGCGGGTCAATATCAACGGTGAGTCCTACCGCAGTGGGGCAGAGGGTTCGTAGCTCATCCCAAAAGGCGAGAGGCGGAACCTCATTAGACAAGCACTTAACTAAAATTTGCCAGCGATATCGACGGGACACTCGGACGATCGTGGCTGGAGCAGGCCCCAAAATTTCGTAGCGGGGTAGTTCTTCCAGAGTAGGCGGTTCTGAAACGGTTTGTTCTGCGTCTGAGAGGGGCTGTTCTAGGAGGGACGATCGCAACGCTTGAGCTATTTTTTCTGCGGTTTGTTGAACAGTCGTTGCCTCGATTCCGCTCAGCCGTAAGGCGATAAGTTTGCCAAAGGGTGGATAATGCAGGGCTTGGCGATAGCTCAACTCGGTTTCTACAAAAGCAGCATAGTGCTGTCGAACCACTGCTTGAATCACTGCATGATCGGGGGAATAGGTTTGCAAAATGACCCGCCCCGGTTCGTTGCCTCGACCCGCTCGCCCCGCCACCTGGGTTAACGTTTGAAAGGCTCGTTCACTGGCCCGGAAGTCCGACAGGTGCAGTAGTCCATCCGCCGCCACAATTCCCACCAAAGTCACCTGGGGCAAATCAATCCCTTTTGTTAACATCTGGGTTCCGACTAAAAGATCGGCTTCACCCTGGGCGAACCGAGTCAGGAGGGTACGGTGTGCCCCCTTAGTGCGAGTGGTGTCACTGTCAAACCGCAAACAGCGCAAGTCAGGAAATTGTTTAGACAATTCTTGCATGACTCGCTGCGTTCCACTGCCAAAATGCTTTAAAAATGGTGAATCGCAGACTGGACAACGGCTGGGATGAGATTGACCATAACCACAGTAGTGACATCGTAAAGATTCATACCCCCCCGTTTGAGACTGATGATAGGTCAGGGAGACATCACAGTGAGGGCATTCCATCACATGCCCACAACTCCGGCAAGACACAAAAGTGCTGTGCCCCCGGCGATGAATGAACAACAGCCCTTGCTGCCCACGCTCTTTCATCTCCTGGAGGGCAGATTGAAGCGATCGGCTAAAAATCGATCGGTTGTTTTGCCGTAACTCTTGCCGCATATCCACCACATCGATCGGCGGCATTGGGCGAGACTGAATTCGGTGAGGCAAGGAAAGCAAAACCGAGCGAACCGAACTCCCCTCAACACCCAACTCCTCACTCCTCACCCCTAACTCCTCACTTTCCCTTCCCTGCCCCTGCACCCAACTCTCCAAAGACGGCGTTGCTGAACCTAGAACGATCGGACAGTTTGCTAGTTCGGCACGCCAGTGGGCAACGGTGCGAGCATGATAGCAGGGCGTAGGCTGGGCTTGTTTGAAGCTGTCATCGTGTTCCTCATCCAGAATGATGATCCCCAGATGGGAAAGGGGCGCAAAGATAGCAGAACGAGTGCCAATAATCACTTGAGGCGTGCCGCGTAGCATTTGCCGCCAGGTGTCGTAGCGTTCCCCGTGGGAAAGGGCACTGTGGTAGACATAAACTGCATTGCCAAACCGGGCACGGAAGCGATCGGTGAGTTGTGGAGTTAGCCCAATTTCTGGGACAAGAACCAGGGCCGATTTGCCCTGTTGCAGGATGGGAGCAATTGCCTGGAGATAAATTTCGGTTTTGCCTGAGCCAGTGACACCATGGAGCAGCACGGACGTGTAGCCATCCAAACCCGTAATTGTATTGACGGCTGTTGCTTGGTCGGCGGTGAGGGTTTTAGGGCGATCGGGTTGGGCCACTGCATCTGCCTCTAGCCGCAGCACTTCTTGCCGTTGAAGGACAACACAGCCCTTTTGCTCCAGCGTTTTAACCACCGATGAGCTAACGTGACAGGTTCGTAGCAGGTCTTGTAGCCACATTTCACCGCCCCGCCGCTTCAACACCTCCACAATTTCACGCTGACGCGGGCTGAGATCAACATTAAAGGATTCCGTGAGCGTGACAGCTTGCTGCCGTTTCGGTTGGACAGGAGCCGGCGGTTCTAAATAACTTTCTACCCAACCCTGCTGAATCAAATCCCGCAGCCCCCGGTTTGCCCCTCGGACTTGTCGCTGTAAATAATGCCAGGAATAGTCCCCATGTCTCTGGGCTTGCAGCAGCTCCAGGATGCGCTGGGCGGGAGGTTGAAGGGAAGGGGCACCGTTGGGAGGAGCCGTACTTAACCGAATGCGCCGTTGCGATCGTCCCAGTAAGCCAGGAGGAAGGGCGGTGCGGATGACCTGCATTAAAGGCGTGCAGTAATACGCTGCGACCTGCTGAAGCAAAATCCAGTAAGTTTTTGGAAAGAACCCCTGGCTCACCACTTCTTCTACCAGGCGGATCGATGTTGCCTCTAGTTCCGCAGGCAGGTGATCGAGTAAACGAATTGCAATTCCACCCACTTGCTGACTGCCAAACGGCACACTCAGAATGTCGCCGGGTTGTATCTCCAGGTCTGGCGGAATGCGATAGGTGTAAAGCCCTTGGGTTCCGGGGCAGTCTACCAGCACCTCAACCCACTGCGGTCGTGAGGAAAAGACATCAGAATTTGAGGCATAGGGCTGTTTAGTTTCAGCCACTCCACTGGATGCCGAAGAAACTGAAAGCAAAGGTTTCACAGAGGGCTTGGGTGCAGTTCGATACATTGATATTCAATTGATACTGAAAGAATGGAACCGGCAAAGCCTAAAACTTACTGAACTGTATGCTTTAGAGCATACTGGTATTTTAAATCACGTCTTCTGTTTGGGAAAGTCGATCGCCCCAAGTTTAACGAAATCTCTCTAGTTTGCATATAAGAATTTCAATTCATAGGTTGGTTGTTCATGGACATTCATTTTAAGGCTTTGCTGGGATGCAATCATAAAGCTGAAACTGTCATCATGCAAGCGATCGGTTAATGTGAGGGTGACTCAGATTTTGGCTCTGGTGCAGGAGGGCACCAAGAATTCCGCAAAAATATCTGGCAAAGTAATTAATTTAAGTTAAGTTAGATAGACGATTTGTGGAGATGAGGCTACACTTCTTCCCGCTACTACAATTCATTCCACAGGTGAAACGGATCAATTATTGCTTAGGGACATCATTTTGCTGGTAGGCCGTGTGGGTCAGATGGAATCTAAATATTTGGATTGCATTTGGAGAAATAATCCATTACCCTGTAGCTGGATTACAGAGAAATGGACAGCTCCGGGGTAATCGCAGAAATAGGGATTCTTTCTAAAGATTCGGTTTAGCCCAGGAGCAAGATCACCTAAATTAGCCTTAGTCGGTAGAGAGTAGTCAGCAGTAAAGTGTAGTCAGTCAGACAGCTTGTTTCGCTGGTTCGGGTAGGGTTAAGCGCGAGAGGTTAGAACCTCGCAATCTGCGATCGATCGCCTCTCAATACAGGTGGATATCAGGCCAAATCTAACAGTTTCCAAACAGATAGTTCACCCCTTAACGGGTACATCTATTTCGTTAGATGAATCGTTTGAATGAACCGGAGATTAGCATGCTAATCTACTGCAACTTGCAGTATCTTTTGTAAGCCTTCTATAAACCTCTAGAAACAAAATTTTTGGTTTTTGGAGATGACGTTTGAAGCGTTTTGCGGTACATTCTTTAATTTTTACTGATAGTAACGATGTCTATTGTTTGGTTAACAACAACATCTAAGATCATCACCCCAATTCATGACGCATAAGTTGAAGTAAATATGACGGCATTATTCAATCATAACGCTCAACAAAGAATGAATCACTCTATCGAAGACTCAACCGATCTGATCGGGTTAATGAACTTTTCTGAAGGTGACTTTCTCTCCTCTGATTCAGAATTGCAGGAAATTAACTTTTCCGCTCCAGATGAGGGTCGAGAGGAAGGAGAAGCCGGAGTCGTTATTGATTTTGACGGCGATGGAGAACTTGGAGATCTATTGGCTAGCCGCTCTTCTGGCTATCGCAAAACGGTTTCTGATGATGCCGTAGGAGCCTTCTTTAAAGAGATGGCGCGGTATCCCTTGTTAAAGCCGAATGAGGAAATTGAGCTTGCCCGTCGGGTGAAGTTTCTCAACGAAGTGGAAGAACTACGGCTTCGTCTCAAGAAAGACCTCGATCGCCCGCCAACGAAGGCAGAAGTTGCAGCCGCGCTGGAATTAACGGAACGCCAGCTAGAACACCGCCTTTACCTGAGCCGAGTTGCTAAACGCAAAATGATTCGCTCGAACTTGCGACTGGTGGTGTCGATCGCCAAACGCTACCTAAACCGGGGTGTACCCTTCCTGGATTTGATTCAAGAAGGAGCTTTAGGCTTAAACCGCGCCACCGAAAAGTTTGACCCAGACAAGGGCTACAAGTTCTCCACTTACGCCTACTGGTGGATTCGTCAAGGCATCACTCGGACGATCGCCAACGATGCCCGCACCATTCGGTTGCCCATTCACATCGTTGAAAAGCTCAACAAACTGAAGAAAGCTCACCGTGAATTACGGAAAGAGCTAAACCGCAACCCAACGGAAGCAGAACTGGCAGCCTCCCTAGACATGACAGCCGACCAACTCCGCAATTTACAGCAAGTGCGGCGGCGTTCCTTGTCATTAAACCATCGGGTGGGTAAGGGCGAAGACACCGAATTGATGGAGCTACTGGAAGACAGCAGCACCCAGTCGCCGGAAGCGCAAATGAGCGAATCCATGATGCGCCAGGAGATTTATAACGTTTTGGGCGAAGTGCTGACCGAGCGAGAACGGGATATTATTGCCCTGCGCTATGGGCTAACCACCGGAGAAACCCATACCTTGGAAGAAGTGGGCGGCATTTTTAACTTATCTCGTGAGCGAGTGCGGCAAATTCAAACCAAAGCCATGCGGAAGTTGCGCCGTCCTCAAGTTGCGGCTCGGTTAAAGAGTTGGCTGCGGTAGGCATTATGCGGCGATTTTGGCTGTAGTAGGAGAGCAGGAGCAGTACGGACAGTAGGAGCAAAGCTGAGTGATGAGGATTCGGGCAGCTCAAGTGGAGGACGTACCCACCATTTTTGAGTTAATTCAGGCATTAGCAGCATACGAAAAGTTATCCCACGCAGTGACGGGTAATGTATCTGCCCTCGGAGAACATTTGTTTGGCGATCGACCTTGTGTTGAAGCTGTTTTGGCAGAATTATCCGGTGAATCTGTTGGGTTTGCTTTGTTCTTTACAAATTACTCTACCTTTTTAACGAAACCTGGCATTTATCTGGAGGATCTCTTTGTGCTGCCAGACTATCGGGGCAAAGGCATTGGCAAGGCGTTGCTGTCGCATTTGGCGGGCTTGGCTCTAGAACGAGGCTGCGGCCGACTGGAATGGAGCGTTTTAGATTGGAACGAACCAGCGATCGGTTTTTATCAACGGATGGGAGCAACCGTATTACCCGACTGGCGAATTTGCCGTGTCACCGGAGAAGCCATGTCTCAACTTGCTTCAGCGGATTAAGCTCAACATTAGGAATGAATCGTTAAATGATAAAAACAAATCCTTCAATAGGATGAGTATTAGGGTGTTCGCTGAACAAGCTGGAAAGAATCTAGAAACAAATTGGCTGTTGAAGGGCGAAGTACTTCAAACCCCAGCGTTCCGGGCAGCTTTCCTGCCCCAAAGGGAAAGGGTAGCTCGTTTGCCATGATCGCCACAAAGTAGAGCCGTTGTTCAGCCATAAAGCACCGTACCCGAAAATAAGGTAATTCTGCCGATCGTCCTTCTACTTCTCGACCTGGGTAATCCTGCAAGCGAATCACTTGTTGGTTCACAATTGTGGCATTGCTGCCTCCAAACGCACGACAGCCACCATCCAACGCTGCATCAATATCACTGGAAGTTAAAGCCGACGGATCACCTGGAAAATCAGAATAGCCCACCATATAAAACACCATTGACTGAGCCTCCAGCCGCATTTGCCCAAACATATGCAGGGTACTTGTCCCAACTTCAGTTGGCACCGATTGCATCACCTCAACAGGAGCGCTCGGCATGGAAACGGCAAACCGCCCGGCTTCTGAAGTAAAAACTTGCCAGGAAACAGGAGCTTCAGCGTTTTCATCGGGCAAACTTTGGGCAATCCGTAAAGTTTGGGTTGCTAATTCATTAGCAACGGGAAAGGCTTGGGCGATCGAAGTGAAGTTTTGGAGAACTGAGGGTAAAGGCAAACTGGGAAGGGCAGCTAGCAGAGCCGTGCTGGCAAGAATATGAGAAAAGCGCATAGAAAATTTCATTTGAACCGCTACAAAAAAGGTTAAAACACTTTAGGAGATAAAATGAGTCGGCTCGGTGACACAAAACGGGTCTAACGGAGCTTGACTGAACTCGATCGGCACCTAACACTACTCATCGCGATCGACTTGCATTCCCTGAATCTCTCCAGTACAACCTTAAAGGGGAAGCGGCAACTGCAAAGCCGTTAAACTTGATTCCTGCAAACTCTACTGAATCTGTCGGAGGCATTCTGTGACAATTTGGGTAAACGAACAAATTGACCCTTGTGGCATCATTCGAGCCTGCATCGCCTGCCGTGACGAAGTTCAAGCCCAAGAATGCCATGAATCCTTTGAAACCAATCTCACCTCCGCGCAAAAGCAGGAAGGCTGGGTTGCTCGTCTCCGTAAGGTTGAGTCATGGGATGAGGTTCCGGTGAATGCGTTGAAGTTAGATTAAGGGGAAGATCGGGGGGAGAGACGATCGCATCAGTACGGAGAGGCGCATCAGTACGGAGAAGTCCTGGAATTGATGGTTTCCCTAGCGCAAGCTTTCTGACTTGATGTAAACAATTCATTAATTTACATAAACCTATCTCCCCATCTCCCCATCCCCTCTATTCTTTGGCCAAAAACTCTAGATATTGGTGGGATAACTCCTTAACGGCAGCTTCGTAAAATTGCTTGCCATGTTCTGGAGTAGCAAGGGCTGGGTTTGACCCCATACGCCCATCGGGATAGTGACGGCGAAAGTCGATTGCACCGTAAATGGGATGCCCAGAAGCAACCTCTGAACTCAGGGGAGCCTGTTTAATCGCATTCGGATAAAGATATTGGGTGAGGGCAACCTCGCTGGGGGTCGCATGGGAACCTTCCTGATCACCATACAATTCTCTGGCTAACCTGTACACCGAGCCACACATAAACCAGTTGGCCAAGCGACACTGGACGCGATCGGCATTAGGGAGATTCAAATCGGACAGCACTGCATAGGTTTCGGCAAAAGCGGCCTTCAGGGTTGCCATGTTGCCGCCATGTCCGTTAATAAAAAAGAACTTGGTGAATCCGGCTTTAGCAAGGCTGGTGATGTAGTCTCGGATCACAAGAATCAATGTGCTAGGACGCAGGCTCATACTACCGGGAAAAGCCGTGTGATGCAGAGCCATGCCGACGTTAATGGTGGGTGACACCAGGGCTTGCGTTGCCTCTCCAACCCCGTGGGCCAAACCCTCAGCGCAGATGGCATCGGTTCCAATCAGTCCGGTTGGGCCATGTTGTTCTGTTGAACCGATCGGCAAAATAATGCCTTGAGAGTGCGTTAAATAGGTTTCAACTTCAAGCCAAGTGCTTAAATGAAGTAGCATTTCAGTAATTCCTGATCCCCAAATCTGCCTGAATCTCGTTAGAATAGGAGGCAAGCTTCCTACTCCTAGATGCTAGGTTAGGGTATCTCAGTAAATTTTGGGGAACGCACTTTATAAAGATTGGCTATTTACTCGGATGTCCCCCTTCACAAATTGGCTCAACTCAAGCTTTAATTTCCTTAACTGCGTCTGCGACTTGAGCCATGACCCAAACAATCTTTGAGAAATTTGTTGTGATGATGAATTCAAGAGTCGCATCTTTTAGAAGCCGCTTCACGCTCTTTGACTTTGGTTCAAGCCGATTTCAAGCTTTTGGCGTTCACCGAATTTCTGTAGATTCAAGCCTATGAACAGACGGCCTGATGCAGGGTTCCCGATAACCCGGTTTAGTTGGTTATTTAACCTCGTTCGTCAAAATGGCATCGAACCCTTTGTTTGATGCAATGTGCAGTTCGATGACGGGCTGAGGTTTCACACTCGATGGTTTGCTTGGTTTTTGAAGTTTTGTTCAGGAGAAGCGATACATGCTACACCGCAAGATCTATCAACTCTGTTGTGATGGTCGCGAGGTTTGGATCTTTTTGCGGGATCAACAACGCTGGATTGAACGCGCTCGTATTCTCGATATTGAGGGAGACTTAGTGACCGTTCGGTATGAAACGGAAGAAGACGAAGAAATTTGTTCTTGGGAAGAAATGATTCGACTGGAGAGCATTGGTTCAGTGATGCAGCGGTTGGCAACGGTGCCACGTGGAGATGTTGAGCCTTTGGTTTCTGAAGACTGCCCGGAAGCAGAGCGGATTCGCGATCGGTATCCTGAGTCGAATGCTGAGTAGCCTCAACTGGGTGTAATTGGCACTCATAACCGATCACACAAAAGAGCAGGATGGATATGGCTCAGCTTTGTCCCCTGCTTTTTACTTTTTTAGGGCTAATTGCTCCTATGTAACGATTTAAAGAACTGATAGAACAATTCTTTACAGAGTTTACATATATTAATATTAAAGGGAAGGGGTATATCATTTTTGACTACTGGGTAAAACCAGCAGAGTCTAGAGGAGAAGACGTTGACCATACTTCAACGCTTAAAACAAGATTTTAAGAACGATCTGATTGCGGGTTTGCTGGTGGTGATTCCGCTTGCAACGACGATTTGGCTCACCATTACGATCGCCACTTGGGTCATCAATTTCTTGACCCGGATTCCAAAGCAGCTTAACCCATTTAACGACCTGAACCCGCTCTTGGGCGACTTGTTGAATTTAGGAGTGGGCTTGGCTGTGCCGTTGCTGAGCATTTTACTCATCGGCTTGATGGCGCGGAACATTGTGGGGCGTTGGCTTTTAGAATTTGGTGAACGATCGCTTCAGTCCATTCCACTGGCTGGGTCGATTTATAAAACGCTAAAGCAATTACTAGAAACTGTTCTGAAGGATTCTAGCAGCAAGTTTCGTCGGGTGGTGCTGGTGGAGTATCCGCGCAAAAATATTTGGGCAATCGCTTTTGTAACGGGAATCATTAGCCCCCAAATCCAGTCGCAAATGCCCGAAACGATGCTGAGCGTTTTTATTCCTACCACGCCCAACCCCACCTCTGGCTGGTATGCGATCGTCCCTGAAAGTGAAGTGGTCAGCCTTTCCATGTCGATCGAAGATGCCTTTAAGGTTTTAATTTCTGGGGGAATTGTTAGCCCTGGTTCGTTGGTGCAGCCAGTGACGGGTAGCTACGAAGGGCGACGGCTTGATGCATCCCTGGAAAAGCCACTGCCAGAAATAAAGCGATCGATTTCCATACTGAATGAGGAGTTGTAAGACTCATACACCAACTTGCTGGCACATTTCCAAGACAGGACAAATTGAACACTTCGGACGTTTGCCGGTGCAGATGTGTTTGCCGAAGGGGACGAGCAGTTCGTTGATTTCGATCCAATTGTGTTGGGGGAGTTTTTCCTGTAAGGCAACCAAGGTTTTTTCGGGTGTACGAGTCTGGACGTAGCCCCAACGGTTGGTGATGCGATGGACATGGACATCAACGCTGATACTGGGTACACCGCAGGCAATTCCCAAGGCTAAGTTTGCACATTTTGCCCCAACTCCTTTGAAGGAAGTCATAGTGTCATAATCGCAGGGGAGTTCTCCCTCAAACTCCTTGAGCAGGCGATCGGCAATGTCCCAAATTTGCTTAGCTTTCGCATCGGCAAAGGTCGATTCTTGGATGAGGGCTTCAATTTCCTCTAGGGTGAGCCTCACTATCTCTTCAGGAGTTCGAGCCTGTTCAAACAGCCGGATGGAAACAGGCAGGCTAACTTCATCGTAAGTTCGGATTGAAAGAATACAGGCAATCAACTGCTCAAAGGGCGATCGATACCCCTGTTCAGCCAGTTCAAACATTGCCGCTTTGGGAAACGGACGCACTGCCTCCCGTAGAGCTGCCATGACTGCATTAATATCAAAGGGTTGCTTGTGAAAAGATTGTTGATTGACGGGTTCTCGGCTCATCTTAAGTACTATATTAAGTTTTGTATTTTCACCGGATGCTGAATTGAAAAGGATGAAATAAGGATAGCGTAATGCTTTAGTCCTTCAATGCGCCACAAATGCGTCACACTCCTGTCTCTTCATGGCGCAAACGAGAATAGCCACGCGATTTCTCTGAGGCTAAAGTCCCTGTTTTGATGCCTTTGAACAGCACAATTAACAACGAACTGAAATCTGTAAGTGGCAAGGGATTTTCTCTCTGAGTCGCTGATAGAAAAGTGATGCAAACTCTCTTCTAGAGAGCTATGTAGACATTCAGATAGGTATTCAATGAGTGCTGCCATTGGCATTCCTTCTTTGTGAATCTAATAATGGATGAAGGAGATGACTTGGTATGGCAATTATCGGTACAGATGAAGATCAAGTCCTGAATGGTACGCTGGGCAACGATATTATTGAAGGATTAGGTGGAGCCGACTATATCCTTGCAGATGGGAACAACGATACTCCTTTCGGCGGTAAGGATACGGTATTAGGCGGGTTGGGGAATGACATTGTTTATGCCTATGTTGGCGATGATCAACTCTTTGGCAATGCGGGCAACGATCAGCTATTTGCTGGTACTGGCAATGACACGGCCGCTGGAGGGGCAGGCAACGATCGACTTCATGGCGAGGCTGGCAATGATGTGTTGTTGGGCGACGATGGAGATGATTTGATCATTGGCGGGTTTGGCTCCGATTTTCTATCGGGTGGTGCAGGCAATGACACGATCGAATCCCACGCTGCGTCTGTCTCTGATTTTGTGATTGAGATAGATGTCATGAATGGTGGCCCAGGATCAGATACTTTTCGGCTCCGCACAGATTATTTGGGGAGTACGGGTTCCTTGAATCCTTTTGTTGACCGTTCTCATGCTCGCATTCAGGATTTTGTCCTTGGCGAAGACATTCTGGATGTGAAGTATGGCTCAGGGTATGGCTTCAACTACCGAAATTATCTCGGCAGTAGCATTTCTGATACGCTGATTTCGTTTCAGGGTGATCTTGTGGCGATCGTGCAAGATGTTCGTTTGACGAGTGCAAATCTGACTTAGGAATGCAGATTAAATCGTCTAGAACTCTTGTGGGGTGAGCAGCGTTTCGACTGATCTCGAGCCGAAGTCTTGCCCGCTCAGTCGAACAGGCAGAATAATTCTCAGGTGATTTAATTGACGATCCTTAAGGTCGCTATCGCTTAGGGGCAGCTTGTGAAGAGTCATAGGCTGCTCTTTTCCTAGCAATTGCACTATTTTCAGTCGGCTGGATCATCCCAATCGTGTTGCTCATCCGATTGCGGCTAGATCATCTCGATTGCTTTTCTCCTTGCCCTATGAATTTTAAGTTTTTGAGAATGAACGGGCGGATTTTAACCTCTCCAGGTTAATTTAGGAGGGATAAATTTTTTGCTATTTGAGGAGCTATACGTGATTGTTAAGCAAACGGTGATCCAATTTGGGGTTAGCGCAATTGCAGTGATGCTTGGGATAGGAAGCGGGTCAACGGTGCTCGCAGCCATTCCTCCGGCTGAAGGGGCGATCGATCATCACCTCAACAACAGCTACAACGCCGAAAATTCCTTTACTGTGCCGAATCTTGTGACTGGTTCGCCATTCTCTGCCGCTGAGACTGCTGAACTTGTAGCGCAGTTTTTTCCCTATGCAAACGCTGACGAACAAACGGTAAGGGTGCAAGGGCAGGAAACCGCCAGCACTGCTGCTGAAGCTGCTGAAATTGAACTTGTATTTGTTAATTATGATCCGTTTTATGACCCTTATGCTTGCTATTACGATGAGTCTGGGCTAATTCCAGAGACGATCGACCTATCTGTCGTGGAACCGTGCCCCGCTCCGGCAGAGCCATTGCCTTTAACCCGAAATAGCCTGCAACCCGCCATTGATGCCCTCGTTGGGGTGGGTATTGCGCAGAATGAAATTCGGCTGCGTTTGCCTTCTGATCCGGCTCCTGACAATGATTTTGCAACGCTTTACTATCCGGGTAGTGCCAGTCTATTACTGACGGCAGCGAACCCATCCCGCCAACAAGTGCAGGAGTTAATCACATCCGTTGAGAATGCTGTTGCAAATCATGAATCCATTTACTTGCAAGATCGATACGTGCAATACACCCTGAGCGATGAAGGTTGTCGGGCATTGGAACGAGATGCCTACCGGAATGCAGTCGCGAATGCTCAGAGCCGTGCAGCAGTATTAGCTGAGGCATTGGGTGTGGAAATTGGAGAGGTTCCGTCGGTGGCGGATTCTGCTTTTTCGGCATCGAGTCTTTTGGGTGGCATTACGTCTGGTTTGTTTGGGAGTACGGCAACCTCTTACTGTGATCCTGCCTCTGGTTCAGGGTCAATTTTTGGTTCTTTCCCCAGCCCCTCTTATTACGATTCTTCCATTCCAGCCGAAGTCCGATCGCAGCGCAGTATCTTTGTCACCTATCCTGTTCGCCGCAGCCGTTAAACTTAACCTCAGCGAGCAAGGGCAATCATCTTTATGGGTTCAAAAATCTTTAAGGTTGGTACGTTTAACCTGTACAACCTGGTACTGCCAGACGTGGCTTTCTATCGTCGATTGCGCTATTCTCCCGAAGAGTACGATCGCAAGAAAAACTGGATCGCTAGACAACTGCTGCAAATGAAGGCGGATGTAATTGGGTTTCAGGAGGTGTTTCATCAACGGGCCCTTCGGGAAGCTCTTGCTGTCAGCGAAAAATATAAAGCCTATCAGATGATTGTGGCTGATCCAACGGGCAGTAGCCTGGTTGAAACCACCGCCCCAGAAACTCCATTTGTTGCCCTTGCTACGCGCTTTCCCATTCTGGAATATAAGGTGATTGAGGCATTTCCGGCTGAGGCTGTCTTAGACGTTGGGGGCGCAGTCATTCCTCTCAGGAAATTTTCCAGACCTGTGCTGTGGGTGCGGTTAAAGCTGGGGGATGGCATTGACTGTTCGGTTTTTGTGGTTCACCTAAAGTCAAAACGCCCCATTTTACCGGATGGAGTCGATCGCCATGATCCGGTGGAAAAGATGAAAGGGCAGGCGCGATCGTTAATTTTGAGGGCTGCTGAAGCAACGGCTCTCCGGATGATTTTGATGGAGGTTTTGCAGGGGCGTGATCATCCGGTGATTGTAATGGGTGATGTGAACGATGGCGGCTTGGCAGTGACATCGCAAATTATTTCGGGAGAACCCCCTTGGCGACAGTTGCCCTCAGAACACAAAAGGGAGCTTTGGGATATTCTGCTTTACCACGTTAGAGATATCCAGGCGCGGCTAAGCTACCGAGATTATTACTACACCCACATTCACAACGGTCACTATGAAAGCTTAGACCACATTATGGTCAGCCAGGAATTTGCCGCACAAAACCCAGAACGAATCGGTCGAGTTTGCTATGTCAGCTTATTCAACGATCATTTAATTGACGATACGCTGAGCCGCGAAGGGATTGCAAATTGGCAATCGGATCATGGGCAGGTAGTTGCCACGATCGAACTTCGAGAATAAAGCCGTTTGGGTTTAATTTACTCAATCTCTGATGGATCAACTCCCAAAGTTCGCAATCGTTCAGCTAGGCGATCGGCCCGTTGTTTTTCTTGCTGTGCTAGCTCTTCTGGAGTTGGCAGGCGTTGTCCATCCTGGGTATACCAATACAGCCATTCTCGCTCTCGCCCCAAGTGAATGCCCCGCTCTCGCCCCAGAGCCAGCCCAATTTCCGGCATCCAAACCCGATCGCCCGATTGCAAAACGTATTCGCCATTTTCCAGACGATACACTTCCAAAGGTTGGCGTTTCCGGCGATTGCGGCGAGTTGGAACGTAAATGGCATAATAAAGAATTCCGAGCTTGGCGTAGTCGAGTTTCTTTTGCTCATACTCACCGCCATAGGTCTTAGAAACGACTTCCAGGGCAAAAATTGGCACAATGCCATCTTCTTCCCAAAGCACATAGCTTAAACGACCATCTTCACCGACAAACCGCTCTACGCCTAAGCTGAGAAAGCCATCGGGGACAAGAGGCGGCTGGCTAGGGGCATAATAAATTCCCATATCTACACCCAAAAACCAATCGGTGCGATCGGCCCATGCCAGAGCCAGGATGGTATTCAGCAAGTTGGGAATCAGGTTTTGCAGTTCGTTATCTACGGGAGTGTCGTCGGAATCGGGTAGTTCTGCTGAGGAGGGCAGACAGTGGAGGGGGTTGTAGTTGATCATGGTTTTCCCCTGAAGATGATTGGATTTTAGCGGATGGGGAGTGGGGAGTAGGGAGTAGGGAGTGGGGAGTGGGGACATTTCCTGATGTTAGCTACTTTAAGCTGTTCAGAGCAGGGGCCCAGTTCAACTTCCCATGTTCAGGCACTGCGATAAAGTTTTAACCAGGGACGAAACGGCTTCATGCGCTTCTTGAATCGATCGTTGGTGGCGGCTGTCACCAAATTCCTGGTACTCGATGCCAATGTGGTGAAAATTTTTGTCTGTGTCTACTCCTAAATACATTGAGCAGGTTTGAACGTGTGGTGCTAAATGGTTCATCTTTTCACGAATACCGCCAGGAGCAAAGCCAAACTCGCCGCTAGAGCTTAAAAGCACCAAGGTTTTACCGCTCAGGATTGGCTCTAGTGGATAATCGCCTCTCGCTAAATCAAAGCTAAAGGTTTTGCCAATGCGAATCACTTGATCAAACCAAGCTTTGAGTGCAGCGGGCATCCCATAGTTGTACATTGGTGTTCCTAATACAATGAGATTGGCTTGTTCAAGTTCTGCAATCAGTTCATCCGAAAGGGCGATCGCTGAGCGTTGAACTGCTGTCCGATTTTTCTCTGATGTAAATACGGCTCCAATCCAGCTTTCAGTGATGATAGGCGGTGGGTTTTCTCCCAAATCACGGTAAAGAATCCGATCGTCTGGATGGTGTATTTGCCATTCCTGGATAAATTGCTTGGATAAGCTACGACTGAGCGATCGTTCCTTTCGCGCACTCACATCAATATGAAGTAAAGTTTTCATCGTTTGGATTTCCTAATATTGGTGATGTAGGGTCACTACTCTGATGGGTTCAGTTGTCCTTCAAACCGCAAAACCCCAATGCCTGTGCTGTAGTCGATCGCCCCCCAGCTTTTGAAGGAACCAGTTAAACCTGCAAATTTGCCGCCAGCTTCGACAACGGTGTATTCCGTTTGAGCAAAATGGTTTTTGCCATCAACAGGTGTATGGATTGATTTATCTTGGGTGTAGAGATAGCTACCGTCATCAGTGACAAAGTAATGGCGAAGTTCATAATGTTTTTTGCCATCTTCAGATTCTGTCACTCCGGTTGTTTTTGCGTAGACTCCACCATCAAAAACTCCGGTCATTGCAACGACAAAGTTTGTGGCATCGATCGCCCGAATATTTGCTGTGCCGCCGAGCGAAAGTGTGTTAGACATGATTCTTCCCCTTGTAAGTGTTGAGTTTGCTTGAACAGGACTAGATGAGTTTTATTGCACTAGAAAAGTGGAGTAGGACAAGTTCTGCATTCTTCAGTTTGCAAGCTTGATTACTCCAACTGTCCTGATTTTTCACGGGTTATAACCAACGTGACCTTTCAGCAACACGGAAATGTTTTATTCCCCTCATTTGAAGAATAGCAAGGGTTAAAGAAAAATAGCAAAGTCAATCTGTTCAGGTTTAAGATGAAAAAAACTCATCCATAAATTTATGCGTCAGTTACCCCCGCTCAATGCTTTGCACACCTTTGAGGTTGTGGCTCGACATATGAGTTTTCAACGGGCCGCAGAAGAATTAGATGTTACGCCAACCGCAGTTAGCCATCAAATTAAAGTGCTGGAAGATCATCTGGGTTTGCTATTGTTTCGTCGTCGTCCCCGCCCTTTAGCCTTAACCGATGCAGGACAACGCCTGTATCCATCGGTGCATGAAGGGCTAGATGCCATTGCAGAGACGATCGCTCGGTTAAAGCCAGTTCCAGACTCCACAGAGTTAACCGTCAGCGTGACGACTGTTTTTGCTGCCAAGTGGTTGGTTCCTCGGCTGTCAGAGTTTCAACGATCTCATCCTGACATTGATCTGCGGCTGCAAACCTCAAATGATGCAGTAGACTTACGCAGTCAAACCATTGATTTAGCGATTCGCTATGGCAAAGGGAACTATCCAGGACTGACTGTTCGCAAGCTGATGTCTGATGTATTTACGCCAGTGTGTAGTCCGCATTTACTCAACAATCAGCATCCCCTTAGAGAGCCAAGGGATTTGATATATCATTCGCTATTGCATTTTGAATGGATTCACTTTGGTATGGAAGCTCCAAGCTGGAAGAATTGGTTTGCGTTAGCCGGAGTGAATGCTGTTGAACCAAGCCGAGGATTGAAATTTGATGAGGAAACCTTAGCCATTCAAGCGGCGATCGCAGGTCAGGGTGTGGCTCTATGCAGCAGTATTCATGTGGCTGATGATGTGGCTTTGGGCTTTTTGGTAAAACCCTTTGAAGTGATGCTGCAAGGGTTTCAATATTCCGCAGTGTACCTGGAGCATCAGCACAAAGAACGCCTGATTCTAAAGTTCATCACTTGGTTAACCGAAATGGCATCAAATGAAGGTGAAAAAAGCAATCAGATGACAGAAGCAATTAAGTAAACCGTTGAATGATGCCTGTGATGTTGTCGTTGCCGTATCCCTGGGCGATCGCATCCTGATAGATCCTGTACACAGCCGTTGAGGTTGGGGCGGTTGCGGTGGCTGCCTGAGCGGTTTCAAGGACATAGCGAAAGTCTTTTGCCACCAGTTCGATCGGAAACAGTGGGGCATGGTTGGTTCCCAGCATCAAGTGACCTGCCCCTTGAGCGGCTGGACTGAGAATGGGCAACGCACTGAGACATTCCATTGCTTTTGTGGCAGGTACTCCATTTTGGGTTAAAAAGCCGATCATTTCCGCAAGCGCAGCAACCTGGATGCCAAAGAGGGCATTAACTGCAAGTTTCATCGCCATCCCCTGCCCCACCTCTCCAACGTGATGAATCGTTGAACTGCCCGCAGCCAACAGGATTTCTTGAACTTGGGCTAGAATGTCCGCTTTGCCTCCCACCAAAGAGATGAGTTTTTTAGCCTCTGCTTGGGGACGAGATCCCACAACTGGTGCCTCTAAAAAACCCGCTCCACGACGTTCAATTTCTGCCGCCAAGTGTTTCAGCCAACCGACCGTTAGAGTGCTAGATTCGATCGCAATGGCTCCCGGAGCTAACCCCAGTGCTGCCCCAGTTTCGGGGTCAAGCCAAACGGACTGAGAAGCTTCGTTATCCGTCACCATAGAGATGACAATCTCAGCCTCTTGCGCTGCGGCTTTCGGAGAGGGGGCAACGGTGGCTCCTTGAGGGGCAAATGCGACTGCCCGATGAGGCGATCGATTCCAAAGGATGACATTGTGTCCAGCTTCCAAGAGGTTAAGCGCAATCCGTGACCCCATTGCGCCCAGTCCTAAAACGGCAATCTGACTCATTTTCTTCTAGATCCACTGCTGGCTTGTTGGTCAATCCCACTGTAGGGGCTGTGGAAAGGGCAATAAATAGCAATAAATGAATGAGATTTGTGTAATTCCTGCATGAATTTGTCCGACTGTTGCACAGTGAAGATCTGCACAGCGAAGATCTAAAAAGATCAAAATTCATTGCAGCAAAAATTGATGCGTATAATTCAGCAATGGATGTATCAGTGCTACAGATTTTTGTTGAGGTGGTGCGTCAGGGCAGTTTCGCGGCGGTTGCGCGGGATCGCAATCTTGATCCGTCTTCTGTGTCGCGGACGATCGCCGGGCTAGAGGAAGAGTTGGGGATACGGTTATTCCATCGGACAACAAGACGATTGTCGCTAACTGAGGCGGGGACTGTTTATTTTGAACGCATTGAACCACTGGTGGAAGA
>PVWD01000348.1 GCA_003003615.1 filamentous cyanobacterium CCP2
TTGGCATCCTGGGCGAATACATCGGACGGATTTATGAAGAAATTAAAGGCAGACCGCTTTATACCCTGGATGAGGTCGGCGGGTTTGAAGCAACAAGGGAAACCTCTCCCCGACGGAACCGCAAAATGGTGAACTAGGGCAGAGGTACGAATGGCTTGAAGCTTTCCATGCCCTTGCTGCTTGCTCACTATCCTTTTTCTTAAAAAAGAGTTGACACAAACTCCCAATTCTGACACTATAGAAATTGCGCGATTTTCGCGGGTGTAGCTCAGTGGTAGAGCGCAACCTTGCCAAGGTTGATGTCGTGGGTTCGAATCCCATCACCCGCTTTGTTAGATGTAAATTGACTCACCCACAGGTTCTTTACAGGTTTTTTAACTCTGTAACTCTAAGATGTGGTTCCTCTGAAAAGAGTGTTAACAATCACCGACAGATAGCAGGTTTGAGTTAAATTGAAAGGTACCAGGAGTTCTCTGGCCGAATATCTACCCAAAGCGGTTGGGATAGACCGATCCTTGTTTGATAGAGTTCTGTCTACTAAGCTGTAAGAGCGGTCAGAGCGTTTATTCGTCCACTTTGTCATTCTTGTCATTTAATCACCCTATTATTGCTGGCTGTGCAGTCCCAGAAGCTTCATAAGATTGATTTAACGACTGATTATCCCTGCCCATGCCGCCGTCGGGGACGCTTAACGCCGATCGCCCTGACTGAGGCATTTGGTTGTAATCGGTGTCAACAAATTTTTGTCGTTCAAGAAAATGGCTACGTGATTGAACAACTCTCCACAAACTATCCCTACAAGCGGGCGTGGCGATGGACGGGGAACCAGTGGAATGTTGCTCACTCTAGCCTGGGTAGAGGCTATTTGCCCCTGACCCTTGTCACCATTTTTGTCCTCGTCTTTTTGCTGCTTTTAACAACTTTACAGTCACCCCTCAGTGCCAGCGTTACGTTCCGAGTTATTGCAGCATTAGTCTTGTCCATGATGCTAGTCTTAATGCTATGGCTAGTTTGTAGACGTTATTAGGCGATTGTGAACCCTCCTTGAGTTCTTTACCTGATCTAGTTGCTACTGTTCAACGTGCCCAACACTCCTCTTTGGCACTCGCTTCAATGAAGGGAACGGATCGAAGTCGTGCCCTTCAATTTATGTCTGAGTTGCTGCTGGAGCGGCAAGACGACATTTTAGAAGCCAATACGCTGGATCTGGAAGTGAGCCGAGAAATGGCGGTTCCAGAATTAATTTTGGAATGGCTCAAGCTGACTCCAGAACGACTGCAAATTGTTGGCAAAACCCTGCAACGCTTGGCAGAACTGTCTGATCCCATCCAGCAAATTTTAAATATGCCATCCTACCAGGTGGATGAATGCCAGACCTACAGCCAGCTTACCCCTCTGGGCGTAATCGCCTTTGTGTATGAATCGTTCCCTGAATTAGGGGCGATCGCAGCGGGGCTTTGTATTCGGTCTGGCAATAGTTTAATTTTGCGGGGCGGGCCAGAGGCCAGCCACTCGAACCAGGCGATCGTCCAGGCGTTGCAAATTGCCATTGAGGATGCAGGGCTGCCCGTGGAATGCCTTCAGTTTTTACCCACCGATCATGGAGATTTGATCCGTGAACTAGTGACGCAAGATCGCTACATTAATTTGGTGATTCCCTATGGTCGAGCTAGCCTGGTACAGCAAGTCATACGGCAAGCAACGGCTCCGGTGCTGAAAACGGCGATCGGGAACTGTTATCTATACTGGTCGCCTTCTGGCAGCCTGGACATTGCCCGTTGGATGATTTTAGAAAGCCACCTCAGCGAACCTGACCCGGTAAATGCGATCGAGAAGGTGTTAATTCATCGAGAACATAGTTCCACGGCTCTCAATATGCTGGCTAGCAGCCTCAAGGAAAAAGGCTTTAAGCTCCGAGGAGATGCGGCTTTAGTTAAAAATTACCCAGAGCTATTTGCTGCTGAAGCTGAAGCCTCAGAATGGGGGCAAGCCTATCTGGACAATACAATCGCCTTCAAAGCCGTTGATGGGCTGGAAACAGCAATTAACTGGATCAATCATTACAGCAGTGGCCATGCCGACTGTTTGGCAACCGAATCTTACCAGGAAAGCCGTTTGTTTGCCCTCAGCGTAAATAGTGCCATGACGTATATCAATGCCTCTCCCCGCTTTCACCGCAACCCCAAACGGGGCAGCCCGATCGCGTTAGGCATGTCAAACCAGAAGGGCCATCGTCGAGGATTGATTAGCCTGGAAACCCTGACAACTGTCAAGCATATCGTTCAGGGAAATGGCATGAGTTGAGGGAAAACTCAGGGAGGAGGCGCAAGGAATCCGAATCCCCCACAAATGGCCTAATCCCCTGCAAATGGATTAGATTTTTGGAGGATTCGCCTGTGTCATTGTTCTGTTTAGCTGAACGGGCGGGCAAAATGCCCACCCCACAAGAATTTCAGTTTATTTCATGCTCGTTCCTTAGCCGCACAGCCTCTTAGCTGCACAAATCACCAGTCCAGTCCTCAGAGCCACGGCCAGCCCGGCATTTGTTTTGCTCTGTCACTTGGATCACTTCCCAAAGTTGTTGTCCTGCTTCAGTGCCCTCCACTGCCTTAAATTCGTAGCGAGTACGAATGGCACTGACTGAATCATCGGGAAGCCCCCGCAGTACGTGGACGACGACTGCCTGATCGATCGCTGGATAGCTGACTCGAATTTGCTCAGAGCCGATCGGTTCGCCAGTGGACTGACGCATTTCAAAGATCATTTCCAATGGGTCAGCACCGGGAGCGGGAAGGGTGACGTTTTCCTTGACGCGAGATTCGCTGGCAGCGTTGGCTGTGGTGGATGCCTCTGAGTCATCACCATCTGCTTCCTCTACCGCAGTCGATGTTTCGGAGGGTGAATTCGATGAGGTTTCAGGTTCAACCTGACTGCATCCTGTTGAAACAGCCAGCGTTACTGCAATGAAGCTACCAACAATAATACGAAAGACCTTAGACATAATCCTTATATCGCTCTAGCGATACTCCTGCACTGTTTGATGATTGACAGATTATTGACAGATCAACGAAGCGATCGGTTCCAGTTCAAATCTGCAATATTCCTTAAACCACGTTTAACGGATTTTGTCATCTGTACAGCAAAAGCTACCACCAAAAAGGACTGAGCAATTATCCCCAGTCCCTCACTCTTGTTTTTTAATTCTTAATGCCTTGGCCCACCCCTTCCAGCAGCAGGCAACGGCTTTCAGTCCTCTTCCACCAGCTTCACCTTCTTTGCCAATCCCAAAAATTGTAAAAGCTGGATCGTCATCCAGGTCATGTCAATTTCCCACCACTTCATGCCATGTCGGGCGGAATACTGGTAAGCATGGTGATTATTATGCCAACCTTCGCCGTAGGTGAGAAGAGCCGCCCACCAGCAGTTTGTCGATCGATCGCCAGACTCATAGGTGCGATAACCAAACTTGTGCGTGGCACTGTTCACCAGCCAAGTGCAATGATAAACCACCACCAAACGCAGAAAAACGCCCCAAAACACAAAGGGCCAGCCGCCTACGAAATAGAGCAGTACCGCTAAGACAACCTGAATGGGAAAGAAGTAGTTATCCAGGAATCGATAAAATGGGTCATCGGCAATGTCTTTCGTGAACCGCGCCACTTCTTTTTCGGCAGGAACCTCATACAGCATCCACCCCATGTGGCTCCACCAGAAGCCTTTGCTTGAATCATGGTGATCCACATTTTGGTCAGAGTAGAGGTGATGATGGCGGTGTAACCCCACCCACCAAATTACGCCTCCTTGCATGGACAAAGATCCACAGAAAGCTAAGAAATACTCTAACCACTTGGGGGTTTGAAAGCTGCGGTGGGTTAACAAGCGGTGCCAGCCCAGGGTCACGCCTAGACCACCCGTTACCCAGTGCAAAAACACCAATAAACCCACGGCCGCCCAGCTAAAGTTGCCAGGGAGAAAGGCTAAAAGTGCCCCAATATGGAGCGACACCATTACAGCAATAACTGCCCAATCGTAGGAAAGTTTTTCTGAGGTTGCGATAGTCATGCAGTTGCCTTTAATATGAACAGCTTCACAGTGAACGAATTTTACAAAAGCAATTTGAAATGACGGGCTACGAGGCTTTATTTTCGAGTAGCCGGACTTTTCGAGCTAATCCTAGAATTTGAAGCAACCGAATCGTCATCCAGGTCATGTCAATTTCCCACCACTTCATCCCATGCCGGGCGGAGTACTGGTAAGCATGGTGGTTATTATGCCAGCCTTCGCCATAGCTAAGCAGGGCAACCCACCAGCAGTTTGTGGAAAGGTCTTCGGAATCGTAGGTGCGATAACCAAAGGTATGCGTCGCGCTATTCACTAGCCAGGTGGTGTGGTAGACCAGCACCAAGCGTAGAAAAACCGCCCAAACGACATACGACCAACCCGCAATGAGGTAAATCAGAATCGCAAATGCAACCTGAATCAAGAAAAAATGTTTGTCAAGAAATTGATAGAATCGATCGTCTGCAATGTCTTTTGTGAATCGGGGAATTTCCTTGTCAGCAGGGACTTTATGGAACATCCAGCCCATGTGGCTCCACCAGAACCCCTTATTGGCATCGTGATGATCCACATCCTGGTCAGAGTGAAGATGGTGATGGCGGTGTAACCCCACCCACCAAATTGGGCCGCCTTGCATGGCAAGGGTGCCGCAGAATACAAAAAAATACTCCAACCACTTTGGAGTTTGAAAACTGCGGTGGGTCAATAGGCGATGCCAGCCTAAGGTAATTCCTAGTCCAGCCGTTAGCCAGTGTAAGAAAATGGTTAAAGCTACGGCTCCCCAGCTAAAGTTGCTGGGTAGGAGGGCAAGCAATGCCGCAACATGGAGTGCTGGCATGAACAGCGCATTTGCCCATTCAATCGGAGGTTTTTTTGTTGTTGCAATCGTCATTCGGTCATCTCAATGGAAACAAGCAGCCCGATCTGCGAGACAATAGGTTCCGCGTATAGGAAGTACGGATTAGCAATGAGTAGCTCTCAGCAGCTTCAGCAGGCAGAACAAGCACTATTTCAGATTTTTTCTGGTATTGACTCCCAGGTCAAGAAAAATCTAGCACGAGTTCTTGCTGCCTTTCATCATCACCAGGTAGGAGTCCACCACTTCGCAGGTGTTACAGGCTACGGACATGATGATCTGGGTCGTCAAACCCTCGATCGGGTTTTTGCCGAAGTTATGGGAGCAGAAGCTGCGATCGTCCGAGTTCAGTTTGTCTCCGGAACACATGCCATTGCTTGTGCTTTATACGGCGTTCTCCGTCCAGGGGACGAAATGCTGGCGGTGGCAGGCGCACCCTACGACACCTTAGAGGAAGTTATTGGACTACGGGGCCAAAATCAAGGTTCCCTTAAGGATTTTGGAATTCAGTATCGGCAGATTGAGTTAACAGAAACAGGCGAGATTGATTGGCAAACCCTGACCCATGCCATTCACCCTGAAACGCGATTCGTCCATATCCAACGGTCGTGCGGTTACTCCTGGCGACCCAGCCTTTCCATTCTAGACATTGAAAAAATCGTTCATTTGGTTAAGCAGCAAAATCCTGATGTCGTTTGCTTTGTGGATAACTGCTATGGCGAATTTGTGGAAGACCGGGAGCCAACCGCAGTCGGAGCCGATTTAATTGCCGGTTCGCTGATCAAAAATCCAGGCGGGACGATCGCCCCAGCAGGTGGCTATGTGGCAGGACGGGCAGATTTGGTGGAACAGGTGGCGGCTCGGTTGACGGCTCCAGGCATTGGCAGCGAAGGGGGAGCCACGTTTGACCAGAACCGGCTGCTGTTTCAAGGATTGTTTTTAGCTCCGCAAATGGTGGGCGAAGCGATGAAGGGCAATCACTTGGCGGCATACGTGTTTCATGAATTGGGGTATCCGGTGAATCCGTTACCCTTTGCCCCCCGCCGAGATGTGATTCAGGCGATTAAACTAGGTTCTCCTGAAAAGGTGATTGCTTTTTGCCGCGCCATTCAAAAATTTTCTCCGATTAGCTCTTACCTGACTCCCGTTCCAGCCCAAATGCCAGGATATGAAAGCGATTTGATTATGGCAGGCGGTACATTCATTGACGGCAGCACTTCAGAATTTTCGGCAGACGGGCCCCTCCGAGAACCCTATGTGGTGTTCTGCCAGGGAGGAACCCATTGGACACATGTGGCGATCGCTTTAGAAG
>PVWD01000349.1 GCA_003003615.1 filamentous cyanobacterium CCP2
ATCGTCCTTAGGATGGTTGAAAAATTCATCTGGGGTGGTGTCTGCCAGTAGATGTCCTTCTGCCAAGAAAATGACTCGATCGGCGACTTCGCGGGCAAACCCGACCTCGTGAGTAACGCAGACCATTGTCATACCGGATTCCGCCAAATTTCGCATGACATCTAGCACTTCTCGCACCATTTCTGGGTCAAGGGCTGAAGTTGGTTCATCAAACAGCATCACCTTAGGACGCATTGCCAATGCCCTGGCGATCGCCACTCGCTGCTGTTGCCCCCCGGAAAGCTGCCCCGGATACTTATTGGCTTGATGGGAAATGCCGACTCGTTCCAGCAGGCTCATTCCCAGTTCCTCAGCTTCACTTTTGGGTATTCCCCGCAGATGAATAGGCCCCAGCGTGATATTTTTCAACACGGTGAGATGGGGAAACAGGTTAAACTGCTGAAACACCATCCCCACTTCCCGCCGCACAAGTTCAATCCCCTTTTTGTCATGGGCGATCGGAATGCCATCAATTTCAATGCTGCCGCCCTGATACGGTTCTAGTCCATTGAATGTGCGAATAAACGTGGATTTTCCAGATCCCGACGGCCCCATCAATACCACCACTTCGCCCTTGTTGACGGTTAGGCTGACTCCCTTCAAAACGTGGAACCCGTTGCCATACCATTTCTCTACCTCTTTCGCGATGATAATTGGTTCGCTCCTAAGGGTAGCCGTGCTTGCTGCATTGATTTGAGGTTCAAAAGATGTCATTCCTGGCTTTCTCCTGTTGAGGTGATGAATGCGATCGGCGATGGGTCGATTTAGGTGGAAAGATTGGCGGGTAGCGGTTCACCAAACCATTGCATGGAAATTTCATTTAAGCGTCCGGTTTGTTTCAAATCAGCGATAATTTCATTGATTTTTTCAACAAGCTCGGTGTCTCCCTTGCGAACGCCAATATAGCAGGGAGAGTCTTTCATAATGAACTTACTTTCAATCTGCTGATCGGGGTTATCGCGAATCAATTTTGCAGCAACGACATTTCCTGTCGCAATCAGTTCAACTTGTCCAGAAACTAATGCGGAAGCCGTTAAGCTATTGCTGGCAAAACGTTTGATGTCTACTGTTCCGGGCGGCAGCTTAGAAATCTCCAAATCTTCCAGGGAACCCTGAGATACACCAATACTCTGCCCGTTTAACGCTTCAAGCGATGAAACTTGAACATTTGGCCCACCATATACTCCCGAAAAGAAGGGGGCGTAAGGTTCAGAAAAATCAATGATCACTTCGCGATCGGCGTTTTTACCCAAACTGGAAATCACCATATCCGCACGATCGGTTTGCAGAAACGGGATGCGATAATTTCCTACTACCGGAACTAGTTCTAATTCCACCCCCAATCCTGCTGCAATTTCATTGGCAACATCAACGTCATAGCCTTGCAATTGCATAGTGGCATTAACTGCACCAAAGGGCGGAAAATCGTCAGGAACTGCAACTCTAACGGTGCCCCTTTCCATAATTTTGCTGAGAGTGGAACCGTCTGCATGGGGAAGGGCGATGTCCTCAGCTTCAATGGTTGCCAGCGATCGAACGGAAGCAGTCTCTTCTTCACTGGCTGAGCAGGCTGCAATGGTAATGGTGAGAAATAAGCCAGCAAAAAATAGGGCTAAAACTCGTCTTAACTTTGTGTAAAATAACGCCTTTAACAAATCCCAAATCATTTCAGTTCTCTATACTCAGGCTTTGTAACTCAGCTTTCGTTCCAGATGCTGGCTCCAGGTAGAAAGGGGATAGCACAAGAGGAAATAGATAATGCCTGCCAACGAAAAAATCAGCAGGGATTGCAACGTGACGTTGTTAATTTGGGTGGCAGCACGGGAAAGTTCTGTGAACCCAATGATGGAAGCCAATGATGTCCCCTTGATAACCTGAACCAAAAAGCCAACCGTCGGAGCAACAGACAACTTCACTGCTTGGGGCAAAATGATCAGTTGAAGCTGTTTGAAGTAGCCAAACCCGATCGCAGAACCCGCCTCCCATTGTCCGATTGGCAGAGCCGCAATGGAGCCGCGCCAGATGTCTGCCAAGAATGCGCTGGTGAAGCCAGTCAGAGCCAGGGTTGCCGCTTGCAAGGGCGAGAGATTGATTCCGAAGGCAACCGACAGCCCAAAAAATGCCAGAAATAATTGCAGAAGCAGGGGTGTCCCTTGAAAAAATTCAACATAGGCCCAACTGATTCCCCTCACCCATTTGATGGAAGAAATCCGCATGAGGGCAACTAGAAAACCCACAATACCGCCGCCAATAAACGCAATAATGGACAGAATGATCGTCCATTTCGTCGCGATTAAAAGGTTAATAAAAATACGAGAAACGGTAAATTCATCCATACGGTAAATACTCTAAAGTTTGTTTTAGCGTCTGTACTTTGCAAACTCAAAAAACTGCCGCTCTATAAAGAAAGACATAAGCTTGATCAGCCAAACAATGCCCAGATAAATTAGGGCGATCGTGAAGTAAATTTCAAAACTGCGGAACGTGCGAGAGTTTAAATAGTCTCCTGCAAAGGTTAGATCTTCTGCGGCAATTTGGGAAACGACGCTGGTAAACAAAACTGCCAAAATCACCTGCCCAATTAGTGCAGGATAAACGTTCGCTAACGCAGGCGGTAAGACAATGTAGCGAAATACATCTAACTTTTTGAAACCGATCGCCAATCCTGCCTCAACTTGTCCTTTAGCAATACTCTGCACACCCGCCCGAACAATTTCCGTTGAATATGCGCCAAAATTGACAGCTAATGAAAGAATTGCCGCCTGCTCTGCCGACAGCTTCAGCCCCAAATTTGGCAATCCAAAGAAGATGAAAAGCAGTTGAATTAAATAGGGCGTATTGCGGATGACCTCAACATAAGCGAGGGCAATCCAATCTAGAATGCGATTCCCAGAGGTTCTAAACGCAGCACCGATAATGCCAATAATTAAACCAAAGGCGATCGCCAACAGCGATATTTTAAGTGTTAACCAGGCTCCTGCCAGCAAGACTCCAATGTTGTCCCAAATCACTCCAAAATCAAATGAGTAATTCATAAGCAACTCAATTGAACTCGCAATTGGTGCACGATTCACCCAGTAAACGATAGTGATGCAGAGATTTTTGTATTTTTAATTACATTTTTATTGCACTCTCAATTAAGAATTATTCTGGTTCATACGGTAGCAACGGATAGTTGGATTGAGATGCTTGAAGTTACTGAATCCAATGAACGGATAGGTTTGGAACGCGGAAAATCTTCTAAACTTTATGGCTACGGTTATAGATGAGGATGATTGAGATTGTTAGTCTAATCAACGGATCAGTTTGTGCATTTGCTCAGTTTGTAAATCAAGAAACGGTTTAAACTAGTTTTTCTGTTGTTAGCAAATTAGGCTAGTTTCGATTAGTTTAGAAATGCAAAAACGGTCTGAGTTATTTCGTCTATTGCCATCAATTAAAAACAGCGTCAACTTGATCGTCAACGCTGAAATTCCCTGAGAGATGCTGTTTGAATCGTCGCTCTGCTAGACGATCGAAAATTGATTGGGATTGTGGATTCAATCACCGATAATAATTCTGTCTTGTTGACTTGGCGGGCAAGATGCCCACCCCACAAGAATTTCAGGTTATTGGATTTACATTCCTCAGCAAGGAGAGGGCTTCAGATGAGATTACGGCTTGGCTTTTGCCTCCAAACTTTCCAGGCGGCTACGGAGTTCCTGATTGTCTTTTTTCAATTGGTCAAGTTCATCCTGCACTTTCTTTACCGCCTGATCTTTGCCTACCGCCTTCTGGACTCGCTGCACCGCTTCCTCTGCCATACGACGTACCCGACCATCGGGGGTTTGGTCTGCCATTGCCCGCAAAAGCCCGATCGCCTTTGGTGTTTCCATTTGTCCCAATGCTCCAACGACGGCCACTTGGGTTAAAAAGAACGATTCCCGTGAAAGTTCATCCAGCCGACCAAGGATACGCTCCAAATTCACATTCGTTTGCCCCGTTGAAATCGCTCCTAGGGCCCGAATGGCGGCCAGCCGTAAAGCCGGAGGAACCCCTGCCGCCGTATAGTCCAAAATCACATTGAGAGCCGCTTCCGAGGTTTTGAGTTTGCTGAGGCCGCTCACTGCCCCACTTCTGACCGTTTCATTCCAGCCCGATCGCATTTGCAGAATTGACTGCATTAACGCCAACACCTCCGCCTCCAGATCGTCAGTTAGCCTTGCCGATGCCACACTGCACAGTCCTGTAATTGCTGCCGCCTCAACGTAATAGCTTGGATCACCTTGCTCTGCGATCGGCTTGAGGACTGCATAGCTATGTTCGGTTTTCAATTTGGCGAGGGCATCCACAACGGCGCGGCGCACTTTTGGGTGAGTATCCTTTAGCCCTGCGGTCAAGCCTTCCACCGCCTGATCAAGCTTTACTGAGGCAAGCTGTTTAGCAACTTCAGTCCGAACGCCCCAAAAGGGTTCCTGTTGCAAAGCCGCAGACAAGGCCTTGACTGCCTCCAATCCACCTTTTTTGGCCAACGCTTCCGCCGCATAGATGCGGGAAATGGGGTCTGGGTCATGCTGAAGTTGGGCTTTGAGTTCGGCAACCGGATATTCCAATGTCACCGTTTTAAGGATGGGATTATCCACATCGAAGCTGATGAAGCTGGGCTTTTGGGTTAGCGGAAAATAAAAAGCTTGCTCCCGTTCATGAATGCGGACGGTGAAGGTTTGGTGATGGGAAAACTCAGAGGTGTCACCCGTTTGAGTGGTATAGCCAAACCCGATCGCAATTTTCAGATCAAATAAGCCGCTATTGCTGCTCTTGTCACCATCCTTCGCTTGAGTTTGGGTGACGGTGATTTTGGCGAGGTTGCTGTCTCCATCCCAGGAATAGGCTACTTTGTAATCAGGATGGCCGCCCCGGAAAACGTATTGGTCAAATAAAAACTGCAAGTTGCGCCCGGTTGCCTGGTCGATCGCCCGTAGCAAGTCTACAGTTTCCACGGTTTTGTGAGCATTGCTTTGCACAAAAGTATGAATTGCCTTAAAGAACAACGCATCGCCCAATTCCGCCCGAATCATATGGTAAACGCAGGCCCCCTTCTCGTAGAGGTGGCGATCGTAAAGTTCAATTGCTTCCCGGTAAATGTGGGTGACAATGGGGCGGCGATAGCGGGAGGAATCTTCTGCCAGGTAATTGCGGGCTTCATTCAGGCGGTAGTAGGCAGCTTCCTCAGCCCCAAGCTGATTTTCCGTCCACAGCACTTCCGAATAGGTTGCCATGCCCTCCTTAATCCAGGCGTGTGACCAGTGCTTAATCACCACCAAATCGCCAAACCACTGATGCGCCAGTTCATGGGCCACTAAATTTTCGGCAGCCCGGTTATCTAATGCGGCTCGTTCATCCAGTAAACAGCGATCGGTGAGCAACGTCGCAGAGGTATTCTCCATCCCGCCAAAGATGAAGTCCTCCACGCAAACCTGGGCGTATTTCGGATAGGGGTAGCGATAGCCAAAAGTCTGGCTGAAAAATTCCAGCATTTGCGGCGTTTTACCCATTGTGCGACGGGCATCCGCTTCACGCCCTTTTTCCACATAATAGGTAACGGGAATTCCTTGCCATTCGTCTTGCAGTTCAGCAAAATCCCCCACTGCCAACGCCATCAAGTAGGTTGGGTGGACTTGCTCTTGCCGCCAGTGATAAATTTTGGCATCGCCATCTTCCTGGGCTTCGATCAGCGTACCGTTGGAAATGGCGATGAGCGGTTTGGGCACCCGGACTCGAATTTCTGAAGTGGCAAGCTGTCCGGGATAGTCGAAGCAGGGAAACCAGTAGCGGGAGTCTTCATCTTCGCCCTGCGTCCAGACCTGAGTGGGCTTGTGGGGATAGTCTTTGGTGGGAGCGATGAAGTATAACCCTCGCTGGGGCTGCTCTACGGAATAGGCGATCGACAGGACGATCGGCTGATTTGCCTGGGTGGGTTGCGTCAGGCGTACCTGAAGTTGTTCACCGTCATAGTCAAACGGTTGAGAAGTTTCTGCCACCTGGACAGCCGCAATCTGTAAACCAATGGCATCCAGCGTTAGATGGTCTACTCCGTCGCGAACCGGATTCAGGCGAATGTGACAAGTCCCGCAGTAGGTTTTGGTGGGGATATCGAGGGCAAGATCCAGAAAAATATGTTCAACCTGTCC
>PVWD01000350.1 GCA_003003615.1 filamentous cyanobacterium CCP2
CTCCCCTATTAGCGTTGATTGAACTGGGACAGGTTCCTGCTTGGGGTGTGTTTTTAATTTTGGCCAGGGAATTAACGATCGCCGGGTGGCGGGTCAGTCAAACCACCATTTCTGGGGCAAACATTTGGGGGAAGTTGAAGACGGTGACTCAAATTACGGCGATCGCCCTCCTGATTGCTCCCCTGCCGCCTAGTTGGTTGTTGGTTGCTCAAATTGCCTTCTGGAGCGCAGTTGTCCTAACCCTAATTTCTGGTGCCATTTACATTTTTCCGCCTCGATCGAACCCTGCCCGACAAGAACCAGCAAAACAATAAAGAATTAAGAAGTGTCCCTTCTCCAAATCGCTAAAATAAACTCCTAAAAGCCTCTCCCCACTCCCCACTCTCTACTCACCAATTCACCATGCAAGAACTGACCCATCCCGCTTCTACCCCAACCCGTGCCGACCTGGAAGCCTTTTGGATGCCGTTTACCGCCAATCGGCAGTTCAAAGCCAATCCTCGGATTTTTGTGTCTGCAAAGGATATGCATTTTACTACCCATGATGGGCGGCAGGTGTTGGATGGAACGGCGGGGTTGTGGGGTGTGGATTGTGGAAGCCATTCACAAACAGGTTGCCACTCTGGATTATGCACCCGCCTTTCAAATGGGGCATCCGGGAGCCTTCCAACTGGCAGAGCGGTTAGTAGAAATGCTTCCAGGCTATGACCATGTGTTTTTTGCCAACTCTGGCTCTGAGGCAGTGGATTCGGCGTTGAAAATTGCGATCGCCTATCATCGCATCTGTGGGCAGGGAACGCGCCAACGGCTCATTGGACGAGAGCGAGGCTATCACGGGGTCGGGTTTGGTGGGATTTCGGTGGGGGGCATTGGAACAACCCGCAAGTTTTTTGGCAGTTTGCTTAACGGTGTGGATCATCTCCCCCATACCCACAACCTGGAGCATAACGCCTTTAGCCGCAAACAACCTGACTGGGGAGCGCACCTTGCTGATGAGCTAGAACGCCTTGTTGCCCTGCACGATGCCTCAAACATTGCAGCGGTGATTGTGGAACCAGTGGCAGGCTCAACGGGGGTTCTGCTCCCGCCCAAGGGCTATCTGCAACGGCTACGCCAAATCTGTGACAAGTATGGCATTCTGCTGATTTTTGATGAGGTGATTACCGGGTTTGGTCGGTTAGGAACGGGGTTTGCCGCCGAATATTTTGATGTCATGCCGGACATGATTACTGTTGCCAAAGGCCTAACCAACGGTACAGTGCCAATGGGGGCGGTTTTGGTGCGGCAAGGAATCTATGATGCCTTTATGCAGGGGCCAGAACAGGCGATCGAACTGTTTCACGGCTATACTTACTCTGGGCATCCGGTGGCTTGTGCGGCGGGTCTGGCCACGTTGGATGTGTATCAACAGGAAGGCTTGTTTCAACATGCCCAAGAGCTATCTGATTATTGGGAAGAAGCCGTCCATTCCCTCAAGGGGTTGCCCCATGTGATTGATCTGCGAAATTTGGGACTGGTGGCAGGGATCGAACTGGAATCTATTCCTGGAAAGCCAACGGCTCGCGCTTTTGAATGCTTCTTGCGCTGCTACGATCGCGGTTTACTCATCCGCACCACCGGAGACATCATTGCCCTTTCGCCGCCCCTCATCATTGAAAAACACCACATCGACGAAATGTTTGGCCGATTGGCAGATGTTTTGAAAGGCTTAGATTAGCCTGCAAAATCTAAAATCCAAAATCTAAAATTCCTCCACGATCGCCAATCAATGGAACAATAAACAAAGATTTCTATTCACCGCTCATTGCTGAGTTCACGCTGCCAATGACACTTCAACTGCGTGTTTTTGTTCCTCCTCATCCTCTGATTAAGCATTGGCTGGGGGTTGCCCGCGACCAATCTACGCCCTCAACCCTATTTCGGAGTGCAATGGTAGAGTTAGGGCGATGGCTAACCTATGAGGCCGTGCGCGATTGGCTGCCCACAATGGACATGGACGTGCAAACTCCGCTTTCACCCTGTCCAGCCACTTTTATTAACCCTGAAGTGCCGATCGTCGTTATTCCCATTCTGCGGGCAGGGTTAGGTCTGTTAGAAGGGGCCCAAACGCTGTTACCCCTAGCTTCGACGTATCATATCGGGGTCGTGCGAAATGAAGAAACCCTGGAGCCAAGCGTTTATCTCAACAAGTTTCCAGACCAGTTTCACCCGCAAACCAGGGTGCTGATTACTGACCCGATGCTGGCAACGGGCGGAACGATCGTCACGGTCATGGAAGACATTACTCAGCGCGGCATTAACCCTGCTCTGGTGCGAATTATCTCTGTCGTGGCGGCTCCTCCAGCTTTGAAGAAATTAGGCGGTGCTTTTCCTGATGCGATCGTCTTTTCTGCTGGAATTGACCCAGAACTAAACGAAAAGGGCTACATTGTACCCGGATTAGGGGATGCAGGCGATCGGACGTTTGGTACGTAGATCAAAGCGTGAAGAATCAAAAATTAGGGTGTTTAAGGGATAAATGACAGCAAGTAAGCTGGAAGAAGATGGTCAGCGAGTATGCTGTTTGTTAGTCAGCCGTTAGGATGAGGGGACTAGGGATCATGAGTCAACAGGGTAATTTTGCAGGCGGTTTTTTGCTCGGTTCCGTTGTAGGTGGGCTGGTTGGTGGTGTGGTGGGGGTGCTGGTTGCCTCGCGCCTGTCTCAGCAGGATGAACTAGAGCAGGAAAATGCCCTCAGACTGGATAAACAGGGAAAGGGCAGCAAAAAAGGCCAACTGAAAGCTTCGACCGAACAAAATATTGAAGTTGCGCGGCGAGGGTTGGAAGATAAAATTGCTCAACTCAATGATGCGATCGACGATGTGCGGCAGCAGCTTAGCTCTGTGAATGGCACTCCTCCAGAGGAAGGGTTAGAGCGATCGAGTTTTAGGGAGTAGGGAGTAGGGAGTAGGGAGTAGGGAGTAGGGATCTTGATCAATCCAATCAAAGGATAGGCAAAATTTACTTTGCAAAAAGGGCATGGTTGTATCATGCCCCCTCTTGTGTAAGTGCAATCCTCAATGAGGCTGATAGAACCGTCAGGAAGGATGCCCTCTGAAACGTTTCTCTAATGGCTCATTGCCTAGTGATGATGCCCATGATCGTGGCTGTGATCGTGACCATGATCGTGGCTGTGATTGTGACCATGACTGTGTGCATGATCGTGGCTGTGCCCATGATCATGGCTATGCCCGTGGTCGTGGCTATGGCTTTGGTAGGATTGAGCCTGAACGGGAGCAAGGGAAGGGTTGACGGCAAGGGCTTGCTCGGAGAGGAGCGCGGCAATTTGCTCGTTGGCCCAGTCTGCGGCCATGCTGAGAAATGTAGGATGATCGTTCACGCAGGGCATTTGAACAAAGGTGATATCCGGACGCTTGCGGCGTAAGCCATGAATGATGTGTTCCACATCCAGGAGGGTTTCATGGTTCTCGGTGGCAAAGCCGATCGGCATAAACACCAGAGCCGTTGCCCCTAGATCAATCAAGTTTTTGGCAGCGAGTTCGGCGTTGGGCTGTGTCCATTCAATCAGAGGCGTTTGGTGATTCAGCCAGCCAACCGAAATCAAAGGATAGCGATAAATTAAGCGTTCCCGTACTAGCTCGTAGAGGGCTTGGCTTTCATCAATTCCAGAGGTAAAGCCCTTTGCCTTATGAGGACAACCATGATTCATCAGCACAATGCCGATCTGAGAGGGTAAGTAGGCACTGGCTAAGTTTTTGGCGATTTGCTCCTCCACCATGGTTGCCATCAAGTCGATGTAGGCAGGCTGGTTATAAAACGAAGGAATATAGCGTACTCCTTTGACCCAATGTTCGGTTGCATCGGACAGGGTTCCTAATGCCTTGTTGACCTGCTCGATCGCAATTCCACTGGTAAAAATAGAATCCACTACGAGAAGCGGGTAAATCAGCAGCTTATCAAAGCCCTGCGTTTTAATTTCGGTTAGCACTTGCTCTGGCAAAAAGGGAGCGCAGAAGTTAAACGCTTTGAACACCTTCACTCGATCGCCCCATTTTTCCTGGAGGTGCTGTTCAATCCCGGCTCGCTGCTGTTCAAAAATGGCATTGTGGGGAGAAATGAAATGATTGTGTTGATGTTGCCATTCGTGCAAGTCAAAAACAGCCAGAAGCTTTGCAAGAGGGGGATACACCCACGTAGGGACAGGGGCAAACTTGGCCGTGAGTAAATTGAGAGCTTGCTCATTGTAGTTAGCAAAGTCTTCGTAGCTCTCAACTTCGCCATATCCCATCAACAGCACAGCAACCCGATCGCGAAGCGGGGCATCGGCCGTATCGCCACTTAAATTAGAATCTTGGGTAGACTGCTGCAATTTTTCCGGAGTCGCAACCACGCTTTGCACCTCAATGTTTTGCAAATGGTTTGATATTGGTAACTTTGATAAGGTGAACGGGTTCAGCAAACCAAAGTTAGTTTTACAATTGGCTCGTTCCGTTCCTCATCCCTTAGCGTAACATCCCCCTCAGGGGCATCGCACCATTCGCTTCATGAAACTCATCCCAAAACTAAGCCCACCGCCTCTTTCCTGACCAGGTTGAATATCCAACGGCAGCACTAAAACCCTAAGATGAGGGGGATTGGAAACCCTAAAAATCTAAACTTCAAAATTAGCAGGGGCGTTATGGAACGAGGTTTGATCTGGTTGCCGTTGCTGGCTTTGTTTATTGGGCTAGCTTGGGCAGGGTGGAACGAATATCAAAAGGTTGAGGCTTACCGTACTTGGGCGGAGTCGTTCGATCGGGCGAAGTACGATATTTACGCTGTGTTGGGGCAAAAAAAAGATGAACTGACCTGGGGCAAACCCACGCGGAAAGGCCCGATTGGCTTACAAAGTTTCTCCCTGCGGCAGGCAAAGGAGATCCGCCTCAAAGTAGACAATCAACCCGTAAATTTAGAAAACCCGCCTCAAACCGGCCGCCATGTTGAATTGGAGTTTCAACTGGAAAACGCTGCACCTGTACAAATTCCCTTCACGGATTTAGGGATTGCCACACAATGGGCAAAGTTTTTACAAGCAGAATGGCAAAAAATGCAAACAGAATAAACTGAATGCATCTTTGACTAAAAATGCATCTTTAACAGTTAGGACAGAAGGGCTTCAATCGTATCGGGTTTGATGGTTGGTTTCCTTTGAAGCGTTCACTACCAGCCCTTTTCAGCCTGATCTAGAACATAAGCAGCGACATCAGCAATTTGAGCAGAAGTGAGCCGCCCCTTGAAGGCGGGCATGGCAGCCTTACCGTTCGTAACTTGCGTCGTGATGGCATCGATCGAAGCCATTTGGTATTGTTCCAAAGCCTCTTTTTTCAAAGTTTTCGCTGCATTGACTAAATTACCCCCTCCAACATGGCAAGCAGCACAGTTGGCACTGAAAACCTTCGCTCCATTGGCGAGGTCAGCAGCGATCGCAGGCTGGTTCCATCCAAGGGGAATGAGGGTAAAGGTCAGGAAGACGATCGCCACCAGTATCCTGATTTTTCTCATGTTCAGTTTTCTCCTCAAACCGTTCATTTGGTCAATCAAAATCAAAACATTGCATGAAAAAGAAGGGTGTCAATGAAGTGCAACCCTTCGTTTAAGAGAATGAAATCCAAGAAATTTCCTTAGTCTTTCTATCTTCGGCAAAAAAATCAGCCGCGTCAAAAGACAACGTGTCAAACTTGGCAACGGACGGGAAGACTGAGCGCAGTCAAGGTATATGAAGCCGACAACGGATGGTAGGACTACGGCTGTAGGTTTGGGGTATGGAAGCAGGGCTAAGTTATTTCTGCCTTTTAAAAACGTCCTACGCCAACTGAATTACACTGAACATGTAGTTCATTGATCGCGATCGTATGGCCCCTCTGCCTGACCACACCCCTAAACAGCTATCCCTTGGCCACTTGGAAGCCGAAATCCTGGGCATTGTTTGGGAACTGGGTTCTGCAACGGTAAAAGAAATTCACGATCGGATTTTGGCTGACCCCGATCGAGAGTTGGCCTATGCCTCGGTGACAACTGTCTTACGTCGATTAGAGCAAAAGGGTTGGTTAGCTTGCAGTAAGCACGATCGGGCGTTTCAATGGCTGTCTCTTATACACATCT
>PVWD01000083.1 GCA_003003615.1 filamentous cyanobacterium CCP2
TTTCCAACTCAACGCCCTCGTCGCCTTCGCAGTCATCCACAACTCCGACGGATGGTGCAGGAAAATATCTTGACTACCAGCGACTTGATTTATCCTCTGTTTGCGGTGCCCGGAGAGGGAGTTGCGAAAGAAGTCAAGTCGATGCCAGGAGTGTACCAGCTCTCCATAGACAAGATTGTTGAAGAAGCCAAGGAAGTCTACAACTTAGGCATTCCAGCGATTATTTTGTTCGGAATTCCCTCAGACAAAGATGATGAAGCAACGGGTGCATGGCATGATCATGGCATTGTCCAAGTTGCCACGACGGCGGTTAAAGAAGCCGTTCCCGATCTCATTGTTATTGTTGATACCTGCTTGTGTGAGTACACGGCTCATGGGCATTGTGGGTATCTGGAAGTTGGAGATTTGACGGGACGAGTGCTGAATGACCCTACCCTAGACCTTTTGAAAAAGACGGCTGTTTCCCAGGCAAAAGCAGGAGCAGATATTATTGCGCCTTCTGGGATGATGGACGGCTTTGTGCAAGCGATTCGGTCTGGCTTAGATGAAGGAGGCTTCCAGGATATTCCGATCCTTTCCTACGCAGCAAAATATGCTTCCTCTTACTACGGCCCATTCCGTGATGCCGCAGAATCTGCTCCTCAATTTGGCGATCGTCGGACTTACCAGATGGATCCAGCAAACGGACAGGAAGCCCTCAAGGAAATTGAACTGGACATTGCCGAGGGTGCAGATATGCTTATGGTGAAGCCTGCTCTGGCTTACATGGACATCATTTGGCGAGTTAAGCAAGCCACCAACTTGCCCGTTGCAGCCTACAACGTCTCCGGCGAGTATTCCATGATTAAAGCTGCTGCCCTCAATGGCTGGGTTGATGAGCAGCGGATTGTCCTTGAAACCTTGGTGGGCTTTAAGCGATCGGGTGCAGACCTGATCCTTACCTACCATGCTAAAGATGCAGCTCGTTGGCTAAACGGCTAGGATTTGGAACGGGTCAGCACTTTGAAATAAATATCGGGTGAGAATATCAGGTGAAATAAATATGGGGAATAGGCGATCGGCTTGACCAACTACCTATTCCCCATTACTGACTTCAATCAATAATTACGAGAGAGCTGGAACCTCCGATCGTTGAATTGGAGCAGTCACTCCAAACTGATCAACCACCGCATGAATGTGAACCACCCGCCGGTTAAAGGTTTTCTCAAAGGTATTTTGCTGGGCAAAACGCAACGCCTTCAGAGACATTGCCTTTAGCTCATCTGGGGAGGAACTTAGCTCAACGATTTTTTTCGCCAACTGCTCAGGACGATTCATTGGCGAGAGCCAGCCAGCTTTAGAGTACTCCACAACCCCTCGGAATGCCTCGTTGTTATAGCCAACAATCGGTACTCCACAGGCCATCGTTTCAAGATAAGTACAGGATGGATCACCCTGCCGATGACAGCAAACAAACAGGTCAATCTTTTCTTTAACAAAGGGAACAAGTTCCGTTTTGAAATCTAAAACTCCCATCATTTCTACACAATCTGCCAAACCTTGAGAGGCAATTTGGCTTTCCATGGTGGAAGATAACTCCCCATCCCCGCAGATAAACAGCTTAAAGTGCAAACCCGATCGCTTCAACTGCTGCGCCACTTTGATCAGGTGATCCACTCCTTTCATCTTGATCAAACGACCTGAAAAGAGCAAATGCAACGGACGATCGGGGTCACGCTGGCTGTATCGCCGTTCCACCACTTCCTCTGTTGCCAGCATCTCTTCAGTAATGCGGGTGTCAAAAAACAACAGAGAATTGGGGTTAATGGATCGGTACGCTTCGTAAGTGGGTGTGCCGTTACACTGCAAGCCATTTGCAAGGGCGATCGATCGACGCTGTTTTTTCTCTTGAGAGTCCTGCCAAATATTTCGCCGCAACCGTAATAGAGGATTATTTGTATTAGCTGCAACAATTTGTTTTCTAGTTTGCAGACTGTATTCAGATAGATAGATGCAAGGAATATTCGCGGCGTGGCAGACCCGACTGATATGATTCTGCTGATAACTTGCTGAGGCTAAAACAACAGCATGTTGGCTAAAAGAATTACCATCCTGAATTTCGGCAAAACTAGCAACCTGCAACTTAAACGGTAATTCCTCTCGTTTGAGCTGAAGAAGCCCGATGTTAGCGTTTTGTATTGGGCTGCGCTCCATGACTAGCGTAATCGGGTTAGACCAAAACCGAGCATATTGGAGAACACCGTCTAAAGTTTTCTCCGTTATTGAAATTTGACCATCTGGCAGGATTGCTACAGTCTCACTAGACAAAATGGTTAGGTTTCGTTGTCTCACCATTGGAATAATCTCTCTGGATAGTAGGGGATATCGTTATCGCACTGGGCTTAGTGGACAGTGATTCCTCAAATAATTGGCAATCACATACCCAATGCTCTAACCGTGGACTCCATAGCCATATGGGTCGTAAGATAACGCCCTTGAACATAAGCGTCGCACTAACGTTCAAACTGCGGATCTATCTAATTAAAGAAATGCCTTGTCAATCAACAGTTGTTAGGCTTCTAAAAGCATCCAGGGTGAATCGAAGCATCTAAAGAATCTGGGAGCAAACGAATACCAACACTCAACGAAATAAACAGGATCTGAAAGTATACTCCACTTAAGTTTTGGAGCGGCTTTTAGAACCGGAAGCTCCTGGCAAAATGATGCTTGAATGCACATAACTCATGGAATTTGCTTCTGACAAAAGCACATTAATTCCTACCCAATCGAACACGATGCTTTGTCTGAAAAGGTATTATGCAGCACGTCAAAACAATTCAACAAATATTCACAAAATGACAGATACGACAGCACTGACACCAATACCTATTTCCTTCCCATCAGGGAAAAGTAAAGCGATTGGGCATGTTTACAGTGGGCATACTGGCAAGAACGAGCTGGAGCTTCGGTAAAGCAACCCCTCTTAGCATCGCCTGATTCATCAAAACCAGAGAAACACACCGATCGAAGTTTGATTTGAACATAACAAATCTCTTAGGGCAACCATGGTAGAAAAACAACACCCTGAAAAAATCAGGCATGCAAACAAGAGCAGCCACAAAGTGCCACTTGGATATTCGTGATACTACTGAACTTTACAAAATTTAGCAACCCCGTTGGTTGAAGCAAATCACAGACTGGAAATGGTTTTACCATATGCTAAATTTCCTGCGTCAATTTGTTGTCAGCGATACGGCTGATTCACACCTAAAATTTCACCTGCGATCGCCACTGCTTCAAGGGGGCTAGCAGCCATTAGAACTTGTGCATCGGCAAATTGCTGAAAAAATGCTTGGCTGGTTGCATTCACATTCAGCAAAACGATCGGCTTTTTTGCTTTTAAGGCTAAAGCAATTTCAGAGGCAGTCCCGCAGCCCATTCCGCAAGCCATGACAACGTCACTGCTCAGAACGTTGATATTATTTCGAGCGTTGCCGATGCCGGTCAAGATAGGAATATCCACCGCAGATGACACTCCACAAGTTGTCGTTCCTGGCAAGATGCCAATGGTTAGTCCCCCGGCTTGCTTAGCTCCTTGGTTGGCTGCATGCATTACACCCTCACTGCGACCGCCAGTTAGCAATATCCAGCCTTGTTTGGCAATGCCGTTCCCCAATTCATAAGCAGCATCAATTTCTGCGGGGGTTGCTCTTTCCCCCGGGCCCATCACTCCTACAATTGGTTTTCTCATTCACGTTCCTCCGCAAATCAAACATCAAGAGGACATCAGGGCAGATACGTTAGAGCCAGGTTAAGTAAACCCACAGACTGGGAAAACTGAGGCTGTCTAACTTGAACCCACGTTTCAGAGTCTTCTATGGTTTTTGAGTCCCTTGAGCATCGATCGTCCCAGCGTGATCAACCTCCTTTCTGTCCTCATGTTTCTGTTATTATTCCGATCTATAACGGAGCAGCAGATGTTCCCGATTTGCTCAATTGTCTTCAAGCTCAAACCTATCCAGCCGATCGCATAGAGTATTTTCTCGTTGACAACAATAGCTGCGATCACACCTTTGACCTTTTGCAACACCACGCTGCAAAACTTGTTGCCGCCCATCTTCAAGTTCATATCCTGCGCGAAACTGAAATTCAAAGCTCTTATGCAGCCCGAAATACCGGCATCTGTGCAGCAAAGGGAGAGATCTTGGCGTTCACTGATGCAGATTGTCGGCCCCATCCAGACTGGCTCTGCCACCTTGTGCAGCCTTTTGTTGATTCAGCAGTGGGCATTGTGGCAGGAGAAATTTTGGCATTACCTGGCAATACCCTACTCGAACGCTACGCCGATCGCCATGAAACCCTCTCTCAACGACATACCCTAGCCCATCCTTTTTCCCCCTATGGGCAGACGGCAAATTTGGCGATTCGGTGTTCTGTAGTAAAACAGGTCGGATTATTTCGTCCTTACCTAACAACAGGTGGGGATGCTGATTTGTGTTGGCGCATTCTCCGCCAGAGCAATTGGCAAATCCAGTTTGCTGAAGAGGCGATCGTCCAGCATCGTCATCGTTCAACGTTGGCAGGGCTTTGCAGTCAATGGCGACGATATGGTCAGTCAAATCGCTATTTGCACGACCTACATGGCATCAGCCTTATGAAATCGCTGTCCTGGCAAGACACTGTTTTCCGTTGGAGCCGTTGGGTTTTGAAAGAGATTCCGGTAGCCACTTTAACCGCATTCGGAATCCATGAACGCAAACCTCAGAGCAAACATCACGGTCTGCTTGAAATCCTTGATTCGCTGATAGACACGCCGCTCAGCCTAATCTGCCGTCATGCTCGCCTTCAGGGACAGCATCAAGCGCAGTTGCCCAATTTAGCTCAACAAATTGCCTGGTTGCCTCAAACTGCTCCGGAACAAGTATCCGAAGGAACGGAGTCTACATAAAGGCTCATTATTTTTGATGCAGTGATCCAGCCTACTTTCAATAACCGCTATCTCTGCTACAGCGATCGTTCTGTATTTAACCAAAACTTAAAAGATAACACCTATGATCCGACTGCTCTTCTCAAAACTTAAATGCCAAACTTCAAAACTTCAAACTCAGTACAAGACTCGCACTGCATAATATCAATAAGTGTAAAGGGATAGATTGATATGAAGCTCAAAATATAGGGAAATATTATTGGCATATTCCTAAGTAGCTTCCTAACTGCTTAGCTGACGCTTTTATGCCTCTAATTTTCCGATTAATCTGCCCTCAAGCCTGCTCTTTCACACAATGTCTGCTAAATTCCCCCAGCCATTTCAGATCTCTCGATCCACTCTGTTCAGCGTTCAGCAGTTGATTCACGCTTTAGTGTCGCCTGAACAGTTTTCTCGGAAGCTGAGTCCTGCTGTTAATATTACTCGTGTCGATCGACAAGAACGATCCAAGTCAGCTCTGCAAGCAAACAATACGCCACATGATGCTTCACCTGGATTGATTCCCCACCAATCCCTACACCGTCGATCGCAACGTGCGGGCATGCAGCAGGCATGGAAAAGCATATTGGGGGGTCTGGTGTTTGCGCTGGGGGTTAGCATCGCAACATCAGCCTCAGCCGCCGAACGAGTGGTGATTCGCTTGGGGCCGATCCGGCAGTCTATTGCCATCAAAGACTTAGAGCACTTTGTGGAAACAGGGCAGATTCCTCCTAGGCTTCGGTTATATGCTCCTCTCTTAACCCAGGATGCTCGTCACGCCTTGAGTACTCACATTCGGCTTGATCCCAATGTGGGGGCCAAGCTTGTTGAAGATTTACTTCATTCTTCTGGTGGTGAAAGGTTTCTAAATACTTTGCAGGTTGCGATTCCCGATACTGAGGCTGAACAGCTTAAGGTGGCTTTAACTGAGGCAGCCTTGCAGTCGGAGGGAATGAGCTTTTTGGGATTTCTTAAGAGCTTTCCTGAGGAAACCGTCACCATTGATCTGATCGCGGCGATCGGGTTGGCTTCTCAGATGAACTTGCCTTACTGGCAAAGCCAAACGCTCAGTTCGGTGCTTGACCGAGAGCTAACCGTTGAGGATAAGCCGATCGCTGCGGAGTTTGATCCAACTCAGTCTGGGCCCTATTGGGTCTGGAAGGATACCATGACCTTGCGGGACTATGACCGCGATCGAACGATTCCCATTGATATCTACCGCAGTCGGCGCAAAACGAAGGGCCCTCTGGTGGTCATTTCCCACGGATTTGGAGCCGATCGAAGGTTTCTAGGCTATTTGGCCTACCATCTTGCTTCCTATGGGATTACAGTGGTTGCCATTGAACATCCCGGCAGCAACGTGGCTTGGCTAACGGGTGAAAGCAGCATTACCCAAACTGGGTTAAAGAAAGCAAGCAGCATTCTTCCTGCCAGTGAATTTGTCGATCGTCCGAAGGATGTCAGCTTTCTGCTCGATCGGCTAAATTTGCTCGATCGCTACTCCGGCACCATGAGGAACAAATTCAACACAGATGATGTAGTTGTGATTGGACACTCTCTGGGCGGCTACACAGCCCTTGCCCTGGCTGGAACCCAGCTTAGTTTGGAGCATTTGCAGCAGTTTTGTAGCGATCCTAACCCGGTGATGCTTTCACCAGCAGATTTGCTCCAGTGCAATGCGGCGGACTTGCCGGAAGTGCCCACTAATTTAGGGGATCAACGGGTCAGCCAAGTGGTGCTTTTGAATCCCGTGATCGGACGGCTGTTTGATGAACAAAGCCTAGCGGAGGTGAAGATTCCAACACTCATGCTGGCAGCAACCGATGATTCCATTACACCCGCAGTGAGCCAGCAATTCCTGCCTTTTACACAACTCCATGATTCTAAATATTTATTAACGGCGATCGGGGCAACCCATTTAAGCGTTGGTGATCCGGCAAATTTGAATCGGGCCCTAACCCAAAGTTTCTTTGTCCGAGAACGGCAGGAAGAAACTGAATCTCTGCGGCAGTTGCTTCGAGGCGTAACGTTGGCCTTCATCCATCAAAAAACACCAGAAGCCGATCGCTACAAGCCTTTTCTGACACCTGCCTATGCTCAGTCTTTTTCCACAGCAGGACTGAAACTGCGGTTGAATGCAGAGCTTCCCCCCAACTTCGCCAATTGGCTGAAAATGGCCGCTTTGCCAATGGAACAACTCGTTGCCAGCACATTATCCAATAGCCGTCAGACCCCGCCCAGTGGATTCTGTAGCTCCGATATTGGCTGTCTTTTGGACAGTTTGCCAATTGTCATGTTTATCCTGCCAGGAAGCCTTCCTTTAGCAGGTAAAACGCTGCTCCAACTCAAACGGAAGCGGCGACGTATTCCTAAAAAAATCTAAATTTTTCCCATGCCAACGAACCACTGTTCGACTGTCTGACAATCTTTCACCTGAACACTACGGAGGTTGCAACGACCATCCCTTCGTTAGATTTAGTCATACAGGTGAGGTTTATCTTTGCCATAATAAATGTCTCTAGTAACTCTTTAAGGGGTGAGGTCTGCTGTGGACTTAACCGAATTAATTGCCAACCAGCCCTATACGCTGTGGTTGGTGCTTGGTTTCCTGTTTTTGATTATGGGAATGGTCGTTGGAGAACCTGTTGTTGCTTCCCTTGGAATTGCTGCCCTCATTACAGCAATGGCAGCACTAACAGTCACTTCTCTGCCCACACAAGTCGTCATTTGGGGCATATTATCGATCGCCCTGGCAATTGTTCTTCGAGGAATGGTGCCCAAACAGGCAAAAGATCTAAGCCCTAGTACTGCGGCGATTGTTTCTGAAACGATTCCCAAAGGGAATATCGGCTTAGTATCCTATGATGGGGCACTCTGGAAAGCCCGATGTCAAATTTCTGATGTCACCATCGCACCAGGGGAAACGGTCGAGGTAGTCGGGCGACAAGGGTTAACCCTGATTGTGCTGCCAACCACTTTTCCTGATTCTGATGTAGAAGACTATTCCAATTACTGAAATAACCGCTAGAAATAAGACAGCAAGGTTTTATGTTGGCATGACCTACTTTATTTGTTTTGGTATTTATGATTATCCTTTGACTGTTTCATTCACTCTGAGTAATCATTAAGCCCCATCAGGCAGGAGAAACGATACATGGGCAGTTTGGCGTGGCTATTTGCTTTCGTCTTAATGGTAATCGCCGCAACCGTTGGCTCAACGAAACGAATTCAGGAAGGAAATGAAGCTCTAGTGGAACGCCTGGGGCGATATCATCGCAAGCTGAGACCTGGACTTAACTTTGGCATTATTCCCTTTGTGGATGAAGTTGTTGTCATTGCATCGACCAAAGAGCAAATTCTCGACATCGACCCCAAGGAAGATACTAGTGAGGCAACAACCGTAGACAACGTGCGGGTTACGGTGGATGCAGTCGTCTTTTGGCGGATTTTTGAACTGGAAAAAGCGCACTATGCGATCGAAGATGTGGAGGAAGGGATCAAAAACCTGGTTATCACCACGCTGCGATCGGAAGTTGGGCAAATGTCTTTACAAGAAACCAACGCAGGGCGCGATCGCATTATCCGTGCCTTGCTGGAAAGCCTGGACGAAGCCACGGAACCTTGGGGCATCAAGATTACTCGCGTTGAGATTCAGGACATCAAACCTCCAGAAAGCGTCATTTTAGCTCTTGAACGTGAGCGAGAAGCAGAAAGTGACCGACGGGCAGCCGTTGCCAGAGCTTTGGGTAACAAAGAAGCCGCCCTTCAGGAAGCAGAAGCCATTTCAGAGTCAGTGAAGCGGATTGCTGAAGTCATGCCGCCTGGCGCAAACCCGCAGGAAATTTTGCGATACCTCGTCGCTCGACGGTACGTGGAAGCCAATTATGAACTGGGCAAGAGCAGCAACTCAAAGGTTGTGTTTATGAATCCTAGGGATTTAACCCAGAGCCTTGCTGAGCTGATTGAACCGGCTGTTCCGGGTGCATTACCCCAACCCAGAGCAAACCCACCCCGGCAAATTTCAGGTGGAAATGCAGGCGACGGGTCTGCTTCATAAGTTCATTGAATTTGCGTGATAGGACGTGATAGGAAACGATCAGTCTGGAAACGGATTGCGCCAAATGGCATCGGCAACCCGACAAACATCACGCATTTCTGCCACATCATGTACGCGAAGAATATCGGCTGAGCCAACGATCGCCGCACAGCAGGTCGCTGCGGTTCCCCAAACCCGCTGTTGGGGATTGGGCTGATTCAAAATGTGACCAATAAAGCTTTTTCGCGAGGTGCCAACCAAAAGAGGACATCCCAATGCGTGAAACCGGGGAAGTTGCCGTAAGATTTCCAAATTTTGAGCATAGGTTTTAGCAAACCCAATCCCTGGATCGAGCACAATACGGTGAGGATCAATCCCTGCGGCAACACACGCCTCGATTCGTCGCGCCAAAAATTCATAAATTTCGCTAATCAGATCTTGGTAATCGGTAAGCTGCTGCATGGTTTTAGGAGTGCCGCGAATATGCATCAACACAATAGGGACGGCTAACTCAGCCACAGTCGGCAGCATGTCCGGGTCATAGGTTGCACCTGAGATGTCATTCACCAAATCGGCTCCTGCTTCAATGGCAGCACGAGCGACAGCCGCATGGGTTGTATCCACTGAAATGGGAATCGAATCGATCGCAGTCAAACTATTTCCCTTGTTGCCCTCGGTCTCCATGAGACTCACAGCAGAAACTGCCACAGACGATCGCAATGCTTGAATAACGGGCACCACACGCCGCAATTCTTCCTCAATCGAAACATCGTCAGCCTGAGGTCGGGTAGACTGTCCTCCAACATCAAGCCAATGTGCCCCAGATTGAACAAGATGCTGAGCATGAGTGATGGCAGTGTCTAATGTATTAAACTGTCCTCCATCACTGAAGCTGTCTGGCGTAACATTCAGAACGCCCATTAAATACGTTTGTTTTCCCCACTCAAATACCTGACCCCGTAACTTCCAAGCATCCAACATTGACATAACCTTTTCAAATTCACTGATACCTGTGCAAGCTCTTTTAAGAGCCTAGCTAAAAACCGTAAAAAAAATTGCAGTGACTCAGGTCATTGCAAATTCCCGGTAAACTTTGGGTACTCTGAATGGAACTGCACGCAATCCAACTTGGTGAACCTATGATGTAACCAGTATGGAAATTTGCGATGGATGATTGTAGCAGACTCCAGACTGATGCTCCGTCCCAACATCAGCCCTCTTGAAGACGATACGCTGAATTCATGCAGAAGTCTTCACCCTAGTACGGGAGTAAAGGAAGTTCGCAGATGCTTTGTCCCCACTGTCAATTTGAAAATCCGGGCACCAACAAGTTTTGTCAGCGATGTGGTGGTGCTTTGCCTGAGGAAGTCGATGCCGCAGAAGGTTCCTCGCGCATGGATACGGGTCTCTCTACCAGCAACAGAGAAATGGATTGCGTTCATTTGGCTGTTCTTTCACGCCAAGCAGAGCCATTTTTGAACGAATCCCAACCTGATGGAAATGCATCTTTCCCCATGACAGTAGATGCCTCAAATCAGCCGAACCCCTCAAATCAAGAAAAATTTGACGAAAGCAGTGGAACCGCAACGAACCTTTCTCTTCTGGGGTTATTGCAGGACGGATACCTAGATCCACACCATCGTTACCAATTACTCCATCCTTTACCCGAATCACTCAATGGCTCACAGGAATTAGAGGTCAACGTTTTAGACCTTCAGCCTTCTGTACCCTCTTCATTAAGATCTCTTTACCAACAGGCTGCAAGTGAGGTGGAAGAGACGATCGCCCTAGCATCTTTTCCAGGCAATGCCTATCTTTATCTGGAGCTTCAAGAACATTACCCTTCTTTGTCGTTTCCAGAAATCCACGATGCCTGGGAGCAAGATGGTTATAGCGTCGTTTTGCTCAAAGATCGGACAGCCTTACCGTCACTGGTGAGCGTTTGCCAAGACGAAACGATTTTGCCCCTGCAAATTTTGTATTGGCTCCATGAAATGGTGACATATTGGACGATTTTACAGCCGCAGCATCAATGCCAGAGCCTGTTGAAGTTAGATAACTTGCGGGTTGATCCAGAAGATTTTGTTCTATGTCTACAACGGCTTTACGCTGATCCACCCGATTCTCTTCCAACCCTTAGCGATTTAGGTGCAGTGTGGCAAACGCTGTTCATGCAGTCTCAGCGTACTCAGCACGGTGATTTGTTCCTGCTCTGCCGTGATTTAGAAAATGGAGCAGTCAACTCTGTGGATGAACTACGATCGCGTATTGAAGAAATTGCGAATCGTTTACGGCAGTTACCGGACTCATCCACCGCATTGCTTCCCACCGAATCAACTCTCGACAAAGAATTAATGTCCTCAGAAAAACAACTCACTGAACCCATTGGTGAAATGCCAGAGGGATATGTGCAATCCGCTGAGCCAGATGAGGCAATGGTCAATGAGGGAGATGACCAGCCAACCGTTGTTCTGCCCATGCAACTCATTAGCATTGAAGATGCGGGACGAACCATCACCGGGCGGCAGCGTGACCATAATGAGGATTCTTTCTATATTCAAACGGATGTAAAGCGAGTAGAAACCAAAAGGCGAGATGACTCTCAAGAAAGAATTGTTGATGCCAAGGGGCTTTACATTCTTTGTGATGGCATGGGAGGACATGCAGGCGGTGAAGTGGCGAGTGCGCTGGCAGTTGAAACACTGCATCGATACTTTGAGGAAAATTGGCAGGACAGGTTGCCCAATGAGCAAACGATTCGAGATGCAATCTATTTAACGAATCAAGTTATCTACGACCAGAACCAGGATAATGCCCGGATGGGTAGTGGACGAATGGGAACGACCCTAGTTCTCGTTTTGATTCACAATGCAGATGTGGCGGTGGCCCATGTTGGAGATAGCCGCCTGTATTGCCTTAGCCGCAGACGAGGGTTAGAGCAAGTAACCGTTGATCATGAAGTTGGTCAACGGGAAATTCAGCGTGGGGTGGAACCAGCGATCGCCTATGCTCGCCCGGATGCCTACCAGTTAACCCAAGCTTTAGGCCCACGAGATGAAGGATTTATTAACCCCGATATTACTTTTTTTGAACTGAATGAAGACACCTTGCTATTGCTCTGTTCAGATGGTGTCACGGACAATGAACTACTTGAAATCTACGAGGAAAGCCATTTAAACCCATTGCTAGATATCCAGAAAAACCTGGAGCAGGGCTTAAATGACCTTGTTGAATTGGCAAACCAATTTAATGGGCACGACAACATTACTGCGATCGGCATTCGCATTAGAGTCAGGCCGAACCTGACGCAAATCAACCGAAAATGAACCGTCCTGCGATGAGTTTCTCGGCACAAAATAACGAAAAAGATACAGAAAGACAGCTATTTGTATAGATGCCCTCCCAATACACCGATCGCCTAATTACTCATCATCCCAGGTTTCCACAGCCAACAAATCACCGATCGAATCTTGCATGGAAAACTCGAAGTCTTCCAACTCTCGTTTCCAGTATGACCATTCATCGCCATACAACAGCGCAATTTTCCAGATCCGATCGGAAAGCTTAAGGACTTTTGACTGGACAAGCGAACTCACTTGACGCTGAAGCTTTTCCATCGGATGAACAACCCGCTGGCTCATAACACTCTCAGTCATAAACAGGTATTCAGGTTTAACTAATTTCTGACAAGTTGTGTATTCTGCAACCCCAACCGAAGAACCGCTTATTATGTGAGGCTTTTACACTGTTCTACCGAATTAGAGTAGAGATCTATGTTCCACTAGTTGCTTATGCTAACACACGAATTACTCTATGGACTACCAACACAGCATCTTCAAGCAGCTCATTAAAAATCCTGATATAGAATCAATCTAAAGCCCAGACAAAGGTTATAAGTGTGGTCTTCTGCGATCAGAATTTTCATCATTCGGTGTGAATTTCCGTACTTCTCAACTTATGTATTGCACAATTTATGCAGTAGGGCTTAAAATTGTAACTTTGGGTAAGTTTATTTAGTTGAGGAAGCTAGATGTCTCGATATCGAGGTCCCCGCCTCAGAGTGGTGCGGCGTTTGGGCGAATTGCCTGGACTGTCTCGCAAAACTCCCAGACGGGCGTATCCACCCGGTCAACATGGTCAAGCTCGGAAAAAGCGGTCTGAGTATGCCATTCGTTTAGAAGAAAAACAGAAACTCCGCTTTAACTATGGCGTTTCTGAACGCCAGCTGATCCGCTATGTCCAGAAAGCTCGTCGTGCTGCTGGTTCAACCGGGCAGGTATTGCTACAGCTATTGGAAATGCGGTTAGACAACACCATTTTCCGGATGGGAATGGCTCCAACGATTCCAGGGGCTAGGCAACTGGTCAATCATGGTCACATTACGGTGAATGGCCGAGTCGTAAACATTCCCAGCTATCAATGCAAGCCTGGGGATGTAATTGGAGTTCGGCAAAGTGAAGATAGCCGCTCCCGGAAGTTGGTTGAAACGAACCTGCAATTTCCTGGGTTGGCGCACTTACCTAGCCATCTGGAATTCGACAAGAACAAGCTAGAAGGTAAGGTAAACGGTGTTGTCGATCGAGAGTGGGTCGCACTCCAGGTGAACGAACTGCTCGTGGTGGAGTATTACTCCCGCAAACTTTAAGTCTTTGGTTGCATCTGCGCGGCTGCGGTGCGATCTCGAAATCATCAAAGTTTTCTCATCTTGTCCTCTGATTCCGTCAGTCAGGGGGCATCTTTTTAGCAACGGATGGGATGGGTGCGGTCAATTGAGGGTTGGTGAGTCCTCGAACCAGCGGCTGGGGTTTGGAGTTGGTTTTGCTGGGTGGGGGTGGGTTGTTTTAACCGCCAATTTGGGACATAGTGCGGGAGTAGGCTCCGGTGGTTCCAGAGTCTCGCATTTTGAAGTTGATTTCGGGTTTGAGGGCGAGCAGTTCTTGTACCTGAGCGCGAATCTCTTCGATCGCCTTGCCACTTCGCAATGCCGTTTTCAGATCAATCTGTCCGGTTTCGTTGAGCAAGCAGGGTCGTAGCCAGCCGTCTGCTGAAAGCCGCATTCGATTACACCGATCGCAAAAACATTCTGACATTTGGCTAATAAAGCCGATCGTGCCTTTGGCTCCAGGAATTTGAAACACATCAGCCGGGCCGTTTCCTCGGACTTGCCCTTCGGTTAAACCCCATCGATCGCGGATTTGCTGCCGCAGCGTTTCCGAATCGACCCAGCCTTTGTGGGTGAATAGTCCTGCATTGCCGATCGGCATAAATTCAATGAATCGAATGTGCCATTCCCGATCCAGGCTTAAAGCTGCCAGATTCAGCACTTCGTGATCATTCACGCCCGGAATCACAACAACATTCAGCTTGAGTGGATTAAAGCCTACCTGGTAAGCTGCCTGAATGCCCTTCCATACCTGCTCCCACCGGGAACGCCCTCGATTACCAATAATCCGATCGAAGGTTTCCGGCTCCAGGGAATCTAGGCTGATATTGATTCGGTTTAGTCCCGCTTTGTACAAATCCTCCGCTAAGTCTGCCAACCGAAAGCCGTTGGTGGTCATGGATAAGTCTTGGGTTTGGGGAAGAGCGGCAATCGATCGAACAATCTCTACTACATCAGGGCGCAAGAGTGGTTCACCCCCTGTTAACCGAAACCGAGTAAAACCGCTAGGAATAAACACTTCCCGCAAGAGCATGAGCAGTTCATCCTGGTTCAGAATATCCTGCCGTTGCACATATTCCAGGTCTGCTCCTTCCGGCATACAGTACTGGCAGCGAAAGTTGCAGCGATCGATTAGGCTAATGCGGAGGTAGTCGATGGTGGGAGACACAGGGCAGGGAGTGGGGAGTAGGGAATAGGGAGTAGGGAATAGGGAGCGGGGAATAGGGAATAGGGGTTGGTATTGATCTTATCGAACTGGGGTAAAGGTTGGCGGATTAAAGAATAGGAGAAGGTAGGAGGGATGTTCGGATCTTGCCAATGGTTTAGTGAGTTAGGGGTATGCGGAAAAATAACGTACCCGATAGGAAATGCACTGCTGTGCGCCCTTACAGCAGATTTCTTCCAAGATTAGGTGCCGTTCTATTGCAGATACTTTGGCAGTCCTATCATTAAAGAGATTGTTTCCTCTAATCTGTAGCCTTGACGACATCAGATTTTCACCCTCGCTCTGGATATACCTTACCTGTATTCGCCTGTGCCTCGGCGATCGCGGCGTTGCGTTGGCTTTTGGAAGATCTAACGGCTTTGCCCTCTGTTTTGGTGGATTTACTGGAGCCGCCCCAAACGGTGGAAATTCCGATCGAACAGGTGGCTCGTCTTAGCCCCACTGCCGCTCTGGCGATTACTCGTAGTGATCCGGGAGATAATTTAGACATAACGCGCCACACGCCGATTTGGGCAATGGTGGAACGAGTTGGAGATGCATCGGACGGATTGCAGGAAGCGATCCAAATTGAAGGTGGAGAAGGGATTGGACGGTTTTTGGATGCAGCCGATCGCCCAGCGATTTATGCTTATGCTCGACGGTTGATTGAGGAAAACTTGCGGCGGTGGTTGCCTGCGGGGGAGCGAATTCAGGTGAGGTTCATCCTCCCAGAGGGGCGATCGTTGGCAGAACGGACTTCTAACGCGGCGTTTGGGGTGGTGGAGGGCTTGTCCTTGCTGGGGACATCGGGCATTGCCCAACCTTTGAGCGCACCGGGACAGTTGGAAATTTATCGGCAGGAATTGCGCCAGCGGCAGGACTGGTATGACGGGCTAGTGTTCTGCGTGGGTGAGAATGGACTGGACTTGGCAAAGCAACTCGGAATTGGGCCCGATCGCCTGGTCAAAACCGCGAACTGGCTGGGTTCAATGCTGGTGGAAGCAGGCTTGCAGGGGGTGGAGTCTATTTTGTTGTTTGGCTATCATGGCAAACTAATTAAGTTAGCAGGCGGTATTTTCCATACCCATCATCATGTGGCTGATGGACGGCAGGAAATTTTGGCGGCGCACTGTGCCAAGTTTGGATTGCCTACGGCGGAGGTGCAGCAAATATTGACCAGCCCAACGACGGAAGCGGCATTAGGTCATTTACGAACATTGGATGCCAAAAATGCCAGAATAGATGGAAACTGGGTAGAACAAATCTACGGGTCGATCGCCCAACAAATTGATCTTCGCTCTCAGGGGTACATCCAGACCCACAGCAACCGTTTCGTTCGCGTTGGTTCGGTGCTGTTCGATCGTAGCCGCCAGATTGTAATTCAAAGTGAAGCCGGGGCTAAGATCCTCTCTCAAATTTGTTATTCTGATTAGAATACCCAAAAATTGTTAAGTTTTTTATATTCATTTCAGTTTGCTGTGCTTAAATTTTGCTACTCAAGCTATTTTGGTTCACTTACTTAGTTCTCAAATAGGATTCAGCGGTGACTCTCCAAACTGAACAACCTCCCCACACCTCTTCCATGAGCCAACTCCAACGCCAGATGATCATCATCCTGGATTTTGGTTCCCAGTATTCGGAGTTGATTGCTCGTCGTATCCGCGAAACTCAAGTCTACTCAGAAGTGCTTTCTTACCGCACCACTGCCGAGCAATTGCGCCAACTGAATCCCAGAGGCATTATTTTATCGGGCGGCCCTAATTCTGTTTATGATGGACACGCTCCGCACTGTGACCCTGAAATTTGGCAAATGGGCATCCCGATTTTGGGGGTGTGCTATGGGATGCAGCTTATGGTGCAACAGTTGGGTGGAGAGGTGGAACAGGCAGAACGAGGCGAATACGGTAAAGCGTCTCTGTGCATTGACGACCCCACCGATCTGCTAACCAACGTGGAAGATGGCACAACGATGTGGATGAGCCACGGAGACTCAGTGACTCGTCTGCCTGATGGGTTTGAACTGTTAGCCCATACGGAAAATACGCCCTGTGCGGCGATCGCTCACCATGACCGCAAGTTATATGGCGTACAGTTTCATCCAGAAGTTGTGCATTCCATTGGCGGACAAGCCCTGATTCGCAACTTCGTTTACCACATTTGTGACTGCGAACCTACTTGGACAACCGATGCCTTCGTGGAAGAAACCGTGCGAGAAATTCGGGCGAAGGTGGGCGAAAAGCGGGTTCTGCTGGCCCTGTCAGGGGGAGTAGACTCTTCCACATTGGCGTTCTTACTGCATCGGGCGATCGGCGACCAACTCACCTGTATGTTTATCGATCAGGGCTTTATGCGAAAGGGCGAACCAGAGCGGTTGCTGAAGCTTTTCCGGGAGCAGTTCCACATTCCAGTGGAGTATGTGGATGCGGAGGAACGCTTCATGACGGCACTGGATGGCGTGACAGACCCTGAAGAAAAGCGCAAGCGAATTGGCCACGAATTTATCCAGGTTTTTGAGGAAGAATCGCGACGGTTAGGGCCGTTTGACTATTTGGCTCAGGGAACGCTCTATCCAGATGTAATTGAGTCGGCAGATACTAATGTTGATCCAAAAACTGGAGAACGGGTCGCTGTTAAGATTAAAAGCCATCATAACGTCGGCGGCTTACCCAAAGACCTCCGGTTTAAGCTGGTGGAACCTCTGCGGAAACTGTTCAAAGACGAAGTGCGGAAAGTGGGGCGATCGATCGGCTTACCCGAAGAAATTGTGCGGCGGCATCCGTTCCCGGGCCCTGGGCTAGCCATTCGGATTTTGGGTGAAGTCACCTCTGAACGGTTGGAAATTCTGCGAGATGCAGACTACATCGTGCGGCAAGAAATTAACCGTCGGGGCATTTACCACGACTTTTGGCAAGCCTTTGCTGTCCTACTGCCCATCCGCAGCGTCGGAGTCATGGGTGATCAGCGCACCTATGCCTACCCGATCGTCCTACGGCTTGTCACCAGTGAAGACGGCATGACCGCAGACTGGGCAAGAGTTCCCTACGATTTGCTTGAAACTATTTCTAACCGCATTGTCAACGAAGTACGCGGTGTCAATCGTGTGGTTTATGATGTCACCTCTAAGCCGCCTGGAACGATCGAGTGGGAGTAGGGAGTAGGGAGCTGGGAGTCCTTTTAGTCAAAGGACTTCTCGCTCCCTCAGCCCTTATTATTTTTATTTTCTGTTTACCCTGCCCGATTCACGTTTCGCCCTGGGTAGGCGTGGAGTAGCGTCAAGAATTGCTGGGCATCAAAGCTTCTGGGATCCATCCGCGAACCAGATTGATCGACCGCTTCGTGGGTGGTAATGCGATCGTCGGGAACAGGGGTTCTGGCAATTAGCCATGCAAGGGATTGATACTGTTCTCTGGTGTAGCCACCGTGGGTGAAGTTGTCGTGGTAGCCAGTGGGCGGAGTTTCCAGAGAAATGTGGTAAGCAAAATTATTCACTGAGGGGGGAAACCGGGCATCAGTTTTGACGGTTTCTAAGCCGTTTGCGGTCATAAAAGCAGAATTACCTGCTCCATAGGCTCGCTTTTCAGGCGGAACAATGTAGACGATCGTGCCATCTAGCCGAATCAGGGTGTGATAGCTCACCTGATCATCATCGTTGGGATGGGGAGTTTGAAACGTGCGAATGGCGGCATCGGCGGTTCCTACCGTCTCATGCAACACAATCAGCCAATCGTTGTTCAGGGCATTCCCATAAATATCAGTGGCATAGCGATCACCATAATTTGTGGGGTCGGCTGGAGCCGCTTCTTGACGAGGTGTGTAATTGGCAACGGCCAAGGTCGCTGAAGAGTGGGAAGATGGAGGAGCTACGGGGGATGGCTCACTGGCTAATGCATCAGAGGATGCTGATTGCGGTGCTGGTTCAACGGTCTTGGCATCAACGGTCTTGGCATCAGTTGAAGCGGTGGGGGCAGAGATGCTCCATTCATTCATTGGCGTTGAATCTGTTGATGCAGCGTCCTCCGATGGCACCTGAGCCGCAGGAACTTCTGCATCATTCATTGTATGGACTCTCGCGATTGCCCGAATGCCGCCAACCGCTAAGATCGCCATTAGAGTTGCCAAGGCGAGTGCCAGCATTCGCAGAATGGTTGGTTGAATCGTTAGTCGAATCGTTGGTCGAATGTTAAATTTCATACCCTCACACCAATTTGGCTTATCGTCCCTCAGCAATGCACTTTATATCAAGTCTGATTGGTTACAGACTGACTTCATTCTTTCATTTGGCTGATTTATTTCTAGTTTATTTCCAGGTTCACGCCATCGTAACAGCAATTTTTTCGTTCAAAAATAAAAGTGTTTTATCAAAGGTTGGTAAGTACTAACCTAGAAAATAATTGCGGTTGACTTAAGTGAAACTAACGATGATTCTCTCTATCTTGCTCAAATCTTCATGGAATGGTTAATTCGTGCTCACCGAAGTTTTGATTCAAAGAAGTTTTACCGATCGTGGACACTTAACAGCTAATATACTTGATTGAACGATTCACGATTTCTTAGACGCTATCCTTCGTTGCTCTGGTTATCCATAAATGGCAGAAACCCTCTTATTTAACGCCCTCCGTGCTGCGGTTGATGAAGAAATGCAGCGTGATCCCACCGTTTTCGTCTTAGGCGAAGATGTCGGACATTATGGTGGTTCCTACAAGGTGACAAAGGATCTTTATAAGAAGTACGGAGATTTGCGAGTTTTAGATACCCCGATCGCCGAAAACAGCTTTACTGGAATGGCGGTTGGGGCCGCGATGACTGGGCTGCGCCCGATCATTGAGGGAATGAATATGGGCTTTCTGCTGTTGGCGTTTAACCAAATTGCCAATAATGCTGGAATGCTGCGCTACACTTCCGGCGGAAATTACAAAATTCCAATGGTGATTCGCGGGCCGGGTGGGGTTGGCCGACAGCTAGGAGCCGAACATTCCCAACGGCTAGAAGCCTACTTCCAGGGCGTTCCAGGCTTGAAACTTGTGGCCTGCTCCACACCCTACAACGCCAAGGGACTGCTAAAGGCGGCCATTCGGGATGATAATCCGGTGTTGTTCTTTGAACACGTCTTGCTTTACAACCTGAAAGAAGATTTGCCGGATGAGGAATATGTGCTGCCCCTGGATAAAGCGGAAATCGTGCAGCGTGGCAAAGATGTCACTATTCTCACCTATTCTCGGATGCGGCATCACTGTTTGGCTGCCCTCAAGACGCTGACCCAACAGGGCTATAATCCTGAAATTATCGACCTGATTTCCCTCAAGCCTCTGGATTTTGACACGATCGGCGAGTCGATCGCCAAAACCCATAAAGTGATCATCGTCGAAGAATGTATGCGATCGGGCGGTATCGGTGCAGAGTTGACGGCTTCAATTAACGATCGATTTTTTGATGAGCTAGATGCCCCCGTATTGCGGTTAGCTTCCCAGGATATTCCCACTCCCTATAACGGGATGCTGGAAAACCTGACGATCGTCCAACCTCAGCAGATTGTGGAAGCGGTACAGAAGATGGTAGCCCTTCGAGTTTAGGGCTTATTTCACAATTGAATCAGAGGATTTCAGGTAGGGGTGATTCGCAAATTACCCCTGCTTTTCCCATGTGGCTAATAAGATAGGAGGATTTCTTTTGACTTATCCAACATCCTCGACCCTTCCCGATACACTGATAGAAGGACAGTGAAACAAACCTGCTGCTCATATTCCCCTGGTCAAACCTATCCCTGAGTCCATGCTGATTTCCCTTCAAATTGAAAATTTCGCGTTGGTTGACCGCTTAGATTTGGAGCTTGGTGCAGGTCTAAATGTGCTGACGGGAGAAACAGGGGCAGGAAAGTCCATTGTTTTGGATGCCCTGGATGCAGCATTGGGCGGCAAAGTGACGGGGCGGGCAGTGCGGACAGGAGCAGAACGGGCCAGCATTGAAGCGACCTTTGATCTTGATCCATCATTGATTACCTGGCTGGCGGAGCAGGAAATTGAACTGGTTGATGATATGTCCCTGGTTTGCACCCGTGAGTTGACGGTGAATCGGGGAAATGTTCGCAGCCGATCGCGGGTAAACGGGGTACTAGTCAACAAGCAGCAGATGGAATCCTTGCGCGATCGACTCCTGGAAATTACCGCTCAGGGCCAGACGATGCAGCTTGGGCAGCCCGCGCTCCAGCGGGAGTGGCTCGACGGATTTGGGGGAACCGCTCTCATTGAACAACGAGAACTGGTTACGGATGTCTATGTTGCAGCACAGCAAGCCTTCAAAGTTTTAGAAAAACGTCGTCAGTTTGAGCAACAACGCCTTCAGCAGCTAGATTTGTTTGAATATCAAGCCAAAGAGCTTGCAGCAGCCAATCTGAGTGAACCCACTGAACTAGAAGAGTTGGAACAAGAGCGGCAACGGCTCAGCCACAGCGTTGAACTGCAACAGCAAAGCTATCAAGTCTATCAGGCCCTTTACCAAAATGACACTGGAGCAGAAGCTTGTGCCGATCTACTGGGCAAAGCCGAAAGTTTGCTTTCAGACATGATGCGCTATGATGCCCAGATTCAACCCATTTTGGATATGGTGAGTGGAGCCTTGGCCCAAGTGGAGGAAGCAGGGCGGCAAATTAACACTTACGGTGACGGACTGGAAACAGACCCAGAGCGGCTCCAGCTAGTTGAGGAGCGCATTATTCAACTCAAGCAGATTTGCAAAAAGTATGGGCCGACCCTGGCAGAGGTGATTGCCTACAATAAACAAGTCCAGCGAGAACTGGAAGAATTAAGCGGGAGCGGCCAGTCCCTGGAAGTTTTGGAGCAACAATATCAGCAAAAGCAAACAGAACTGGTTGAGGTGTGCGCCAAGCTAACGGAAATGCGGCAAAAGGCAGCCCAAGACCTGGAAGCGTTGCTGATTCAGGAACTCAAGCCCCTGGCAATGGACAAGGTGCAATTTAAGGTAGACGTTGCCCCCGCCCCACCCTCCGCTACAGGAGCCGATCGCATTACGTTTCTCTTTAGTCCAAATCCTGGAGAACCCTTGCAACCATTGACCGAGATTGCTTCTGGTGGTGAAATGAGCCGGTTTTTGCTGGCGTTAAAAGCTTGTTTCTCGCAGGTCGATTCGGTGGGAACGATGGTGTTTGATGAAATTGATGTGGGCGTGTCGGGCCGGGTATCGCAGGCGATCGCGGAAAAACTGCACCAGCTGAGCCAACGGCATCAGGTACTTTGTGTCACACACCAGCCGATCGTTGCGGCAATGGCAGATCATCACTTCCGCGTGAACAAAGAGGTGATTGGCTCCAATGGCGACCAACCCACACCAAAACGGGGTCGGGGCAAGGCAAAGCAGCTTGACGAAGCACCTACCAATGGGGCAGCCTCCCCTGCGGAGGGGGAAGACGTAAGAACGGTAGTCAGAGTCATTGTGTTAAATGAGCAACAACGCCGGGAGGAATTAGCCCAACTGGCGGGTGGAAAGTCAGACCAGGAAGCGATCGCCTTTGCCGATTCTCTCCTCAGCCAAGCAGCCAGTGTCCGTTTACCCCCCATTCAACCCACCAAAGCTACACCCGCAAAATCTCGATCGTCTAAATC
>PVWD01000351.1 GCA_003003615.1 filamentous cyanobacterium CCP2
ATTAAAATACTGCCTTGTAGGGGTTTATCTAAGGTTTGGTTTGTCTGGATAATGCTCATTCAATTTTCAAGATTGAATTTGGTTTAGGAATGACAAACTATAAATTAAAAACGATAGATTATTATTAATTTTTGATGAATTAGCCGATCGCAGCAAGAAATTGGCGAGCTAATTGGCGAGGTTTAAAAGGTTTTGTAATAAAATTTACGCCCAACTGGTTAAATTGTTGTTGATCGATTGGGCGCGTTTTAGCAGTTAGAAAAACGACTGGAATATGGCGGGTGAGAGGATTTTCCTGAAGTTTTTGAAACACTGTGATACCATCCATATCTGGCAGCATCACATCGAGCAAAATGGCATCAGGTCGTTGGGTTGTGGACAAAAACTGGCAAGCAGCACTTCAACCCCCGCCATAATTTCTAAACTCGCTTGAGCCACTTCACGAATATCCGCTTCATCATCGATTACCAGAATACGTTTGATTGCCATGCTTTTGTCTCCTATTCTGTTCTCAATATCGATGCAAGTATCGATGCAAATATCAATGCAATTGATGCAGCCCTAAACGCCCTAATGCTTGCCGTAAACGCTGCGTCACCACTGACGTACTGCACGGTACAAGCAAATAATCAAACAACAAATCCGTTTGCTTTTTTCCAACAGTGTCTGCTTGGTTAAGCAGCAGAATCACTTGAGTTTGCTTCCGTTGCTTCGTTCCTAGCCGCCGGATGAAATCTTGCCAGGACAGATCCGACAAGCTATCCGATAACAAAATAATGGGAGGATTAAGGATGAAACGTTTTGACTTCAAGCGTTTGAGTGCCTCTTTACCCTGTTTGAACCGGCAGGTGTGGTAGCCTCTTGTTTCTAAGGCATTCAATAAATCGTGGGCAAATTCATCCTCTGGATAAAGCAGCATCACATCTGCGTGGGAGGATACCGAAACGGGTTGCCACTGGGAAGACAAAACGCGATTTCTTCCAGCAACTTTAGCCCGATAGAGCGCAGTATCGGCGGAGCGGTATAGCATTTGCACATTGATGCCATCGTGGGGGTATTGGGCAACCCCAGCACTAAAGCTAATGTTGAGCTTGTCCGGTGAAGCAGCTAAAGGGATCGATCGCCACTCTTCTAAAATTTCTGCTAACCGCTCTACACCGTCCCCCCAGGTGATGCCATACATACCAATTACAAATTCTTCACCGCCCCAGCGAGCAACCACATCCCCCGCTCGAAATTTCTGCTTCAAAAATTGACCAAACTGGCGCAAAACCCGATCGCCTTGGCCATGTCCATATTCATCATTGATTTGCTTAAAATGATCCAGATCCAAAATGGCGAAGCAAACGGGCTGTTGAGAACGTTGGGCAATTTTTAGCAGTTGGTTTAATCCCTGAATCGACTGATGCCGATTGGCCAGATCAGTTAATTCATCAACCTGGGCCTGATTTCTAAGCAGCCGACTGCGCCGAATTCGGTTAGTAATTTGAATGGAAACGGTTTCTGGAACCAGGGGTTGGGCAATGTAATCATCGGCTCCAGCGGCAAAAATTTCATGCAGGGTAGAGGGCGTTGCATTCTTGGTGAGAACGATAATGGGGAGCCAGTTCCAGTAAGGGTCTTGCCGCACCGATCGACACAGAGACAGTCCACCATCAGGCAGTTGCTCATCGAGGATCAACAAATCAGGATGCACTGACTTAAGCGTTTCCCAAAACTCCCCTGGTGCGCTCAGTTCAGTAAATTGAAGCGGCTGAGCCAGAGTGGATGTTCTTAACTGCTGAACCGTTTGCGACGCTTGCTCGACAATTAGCACCTTGGCAACGCCCCAGTTGAGTTCCTGGAGTAATTGCATCATTGCCTGGAGCATTTGAGGGAGTGGAGTCGATTTTGCGAGAAACATTGCTGCCCCTAACTGTACCGCAGCCAGCCGATCGCTCGATCGCTCCTGCGCTGACATCACAACCATGGGCGTAGTCGGTGCGTACTTTTTGAAGGCAGACAGGAGGGAGGCTTGATCAGTATTTTGCAGAAAGTCCAAATCAAGCAGAATTAAATTGGCAGTTATCGCTTGCAGTTGAATGCAGATTTCATCAAGATCCAAAGCATTCACGACCTGAATGTTCCAGGAAATGGCCTCAATGACTAGCGTGCTGGTAAATGATTGATCGCGATCGAACACCAGCAGGTTGGGTTGTGGCCGAGCCGGAAGCGCAAGAGCAGGTGGCTTTGACTCAACAGTGGCAGTGCGCTGATTTTGCTGATTTTGGATGACCTGCCGTAATTCTACAACAAGTTGTTCCAACGGTTTAACCGTACGTTTTAGATATTGCGGTGTAGTGGTCTGAGATTCAGCGAGATAGGCTTCTAATAATTCTTCGATGTGTCGGGATAGGCGTGATCCTTCATCCAGTCCGAACGTGCCTAATCCTCCGGCCAATTTGTGTGCATTTTCGATCGCTTTTTGATGCAAATTTGCATCTAAAGTTTGAGTTTTAATCGCCTGTACGGACTGCTCCAGTACCGCCAACCGCTCCAAGCATGCTCCCTTCTTGCGCTCCCAAATTTGGGCAACCGTCGCATCTAAGGTTTCCTGTTGAGCCGTTGTGGTGGTTTCCGAGGAATTTGCCCTGCTAAAGTGCAAGGGGTTAATCCGATATCCCTGCCCATAGAGGGTTTCAATCAAATCTCCAGCACCGACTCGCCTTAATTCTTTGCGGATATTCTTAATGTGAGACTTGACCGTATCTTCGATCGGAGCTTCCTCATCAAAGGCCCAAAGGTGTTCGACGATCGCTCGTCTGCTAAAGACGCGGTGAGGATTTCGCAAAAAAAGTTCCAGCAGCAAATATTCTTTACGGCTGAACTGAAGCAACATTCCGTCATAGGTAACGTTTCGAGTGTTCGGGTCAAGCCGCAAACTACCACACTCTAAGATTGATGAAAGTGCTATGTTTCCCCGCCTTAACAAGGCCCGAACGCGAGCAATGAGTTCTTGACTGTTAAACGGTTTAATGACGTAATCATCGGCTCCACTGTCTAAGCCCAGGAGCTTGTCTGTTGTGGTGTCTCGCGCAGTCAGCATCATTACCAACACTGGGTTGTTGCGATCCCGTAAACGACGGCAAAAGCTGATGCCATCCAGCCTGGGCAGCATAATGTCTAACACAACCAAGTCATAGGGAAAGGCTTCAACCAGTTCCCACCCTGCCTCACCGTCCGTTGCGACATCTACCACATAACTTTGCCCAACCAAAACAGTCGTTAACAGTTCTACGATACTCTCATCGTCTTCTACCAAAAGAATTCTCATAGGGGCGGATACAGTGATGCTTCGTCATGGCAAAAAATGCCGGATCTGAGACGTGTATAAAATACTACAAAAAGTTTTAAGGGCATTGCTTTTGATCCCCTCAACAGCGGACGGACGGGGGACAAAGGAATGTCAAATCCTGTGACAGTTTAGGACAACCAGTACAGGAAAAGTTACCTGGGTAGGGAAGTAGAAATCAAGGAGATTCAACACCACAACATTTGGCACCGAAGCAGACATTACACCACTCTAAGATGCCTTGACTTGGGGATGAGGCACTGCTCGATTTTTACTTATCTACCTGCGTGATAGAAAAAATCACTGAGGGTGAAAAAATGAACGCACCAATTGCATAAATTAGATGATAATCCTACAGAGAAAAAGTGCAAAATTGGTGCAGCCAACGAAAACCCCTGAGGGAATGTATTGAATTTTACCAAAGGGGGCGATCGTCCAACCACATCAATGGCATACTCGGATTTTCTACTTTTATTTTTTAGAATTGTAACAATCTGCGCGATCAGTGTGTACATTTTTGTCTTTAGTCTGGCTGGTTGGCTTGGCGAAGTCGTGCGATCGGCTAGGTTTCTGCAACGGGTTCCTGTGAATTGTCTGTGGGATGGGGAAATGTTACTCATTAACGAAGGGCTTGTTACACCGTTCAAATTTTGGAGAGATGGGCAGATACAGCACGGAATGCGGTTTCGGAATCGGCTGTTTCGCCGTGCCCATTGTTTTAATCATCATGAGCGGCAAGCAGCATTTGACCTGTCGCATCAGCTTATGCATGGCGGAGCGGAAGCCCTGATGACTGCAACTGCTTCCCGATACACGCTTTGGGTTAGCCTGCATCACCCAGGCTCCGAGTCATGCAACATTCGGGATTCAACCCACTCCACGATGGCTTCAAACTGAAAGCGATCGACCCATTCGGTCAGAACTTGGGCAAGGGGGGCAAGCGATCCAGGAAGCTGCTCAATCAGTTCAAGGCACTGGCTAGAACTGAGTCGGAGGGCAGCATGGTGAAGCTTTTTAATCCAGTGGGCAGGCATTGGGTGATGCTCGGCGGCAGTGAGGGCGGTGATGGCTCGTTGGGTTGGGCTGCTTGGCGGGTGTCCCTGGTGTTGCAAGTTAGGCAGTCTGGGGTCGGGTAGTTCATCGGCATAGGAATACTTGATGTGTAGCTGTTCTGCGGTCTTGTTGAGAATGTCGCTTTGCTGAAAGGGTTTTGCCAGAAAATCATTACATCCTGCGGCTAGGACTGCCGATCGTTCTTCGGTGAGGGCATTGGCGGTGAGCGCAATGATTTTGGTGGGGGAAGCAATGGAAACTTTTGTGTCTGGGAGGAGAGGGGGAAGGCGAGATTCTTGCTGGTGGGTAAGAGGGCCGTGTTCCTGCTGGCGTTCTTGCTGAATTTCTTGCTGAATTTCTTGTTGGCGAATATGCTGAGCGACTTCATAGCCACTCATGACAGGGAGCCGCAGATCTAACCAGATCAAATGGGGATGCCAATGTTGCCAAATGACGATCGCTTCTTGCCCGTTGGCGGCTTCACACACTTCAAACCCCACAGATTCCAAAAGTTTAACCAAAATGGTACGAGTGTTGGGTTGGTCATCCACCACCAAAACGCGATAGGTTCCGGGTGTTGCAAGACCAATAATTCTTTGATGTCCAGATTTTTGATGTCCAGATATCAGACTGTAAGGATGAACGGGTTCACCGGCTTCAAAGGGAATTTCAACCGTAAAGCGCGTTCCTTGCCCCATTTGGCTCTGAGCCGTGATGCTGCCCCCCATTGCCTGCACAAATTGGTGGGTGATGGCAAGCCCTAGCCCAGTACCCCTTTGCAATCGACGACCTGCCTCAGTTTGAACAAACGCATCAAATAGAGCGTTCATCTCGTTGGGGGCAATGCCAACTCCGGTGTCTTCTACCTCAATGTGTAGCAAGGATGCACTTCCATGCTGTTCTCGCAGGCTGCTTTGGAAAACAACCCTGCCCGCCTCTGTAAACTTAATGGCATTGTCCAGGAGATTGATCAGAATTTGCCGTAGCTTGCCTTCATCAGAATGAATGTATTGAGGTAAATCGATCGCCCAATCAACAATCAGTTCTAACCCTTTAGAGGTTGCTTTAAGCTGAAACAACTCGTCGATGTTTTCGAGCAAACAATACAGATCAAAATGGGTTGGATGAAGAATCACTTCACCGGACTCAATTTTGGACATCTCTAAAACTGAGTTAATCAGGTTGAGTAGATGCGTTCCGCTCCGACGGATGATTGCAAGATAGTTTTGATGTTCCAGGCTCAGAGAAGCATCGTTTGCAATGACTTCGGCAAAACCCAAAATACTGGTGAGCGGCGTTCGCAATTCATGGCTCATCATTGACAAGAATTCGCTTTTCGCCCGACTGGCAGATTCAGCCGCTTCTTTTGCCAAGGCAAGAGTCTGTTCGGCGCGCTTTCGCTCGGTGATATCCACCCCCACAGACAAGATTTCTAGAATTTCACCGCGATCGTTGAAAATGGGTTTATCTACCCACCTCACCCAAACTCGTTCACCCGTACTCAGGATATTCTCATTTTCAGCCAATTCGTGATTCTGAGGATCTTGACAAAGGTTAGCAACTAATTTTCGCAAATTCCGCCCAGTAGATTCAGTTTCAGGAACCAAAGTGCCAATCAGTTCACGGTTCAAAATATCCGTTTCACGATATCCAAAAAATTGTTGACCGTATTCATTTAAGAATGTAATTCGTCCAGACG
>PVWD01000084.1 GCA_003003615.1 filamentous cyanobacterium CCP2
AAACAGAGGTAATGAGATCCACACCTGATGGAGAAATGACCGATGAGGTTTTTACCTCGGCTCCACATCCATTGGCTCAAGCAACATTCGCTCAGTCTACTTCAACCCAATCCGATCGCCAGCCAGCCATCTTACTGCTGATGGAAGCCTTTGGGGTGACATCCCACATCCGAGAGGTTGCAGCACGAATTGCCAGAGAGGGCTATGTGGTTCTCACGCCAGATTTGTATTATCGTGAGTTGCCCAACAACAAATTTCGCTATGAGGAGGTGGAGCAGGCGATGGCAATGATGTATCGCCTCGATTTTGGCAAACCTGTACAGGAAGATATTCAAGCCGCATTGACCTATGTGAAATCTCGATCGGATATTCTGCCCGATCGCATTGGAGTGACAGGATTTTGCTTAGGCGGTGGACTGTCTTTTCTGGCTGCCTGCCAATTTTCAGAAACGATCGCGGCTGCGGCTCCGTTTTACGGCATGGTGTTGGATGAGTGGATCGATGCAGTGGCGAAGATTACAGTTCCCATCTATTTGTTCTTTGGTGGGGCAGATCCATTTATTCCCCTGGAGCGGGTCAAACAAATTGAGGCGCAGTTTCAGGAATTGGGCAAAGACTACAAGCTGAAAGTCTATCCTGATGCGAATCACGGCTTCTTTTGCCATGAGCGTTCCTCCTATAATCGATCGGCGGCTGAAGATGCGTGGCGCGAACTTATGCAGTTCTTTCACCACCATTTGCAAGAGGTTGCCTAACTGCTGTGAGTTCTCAACCACTGCCGTAACGCGCGAATCACGGCATTATCATCTTCACTGTTTGCCTGCTGGAGAAATGGTTGCAGCACTTTACCCGAAATCATGGGAAATGTAGGGCTGAATTCACATTCTTGATACTCCCCTGCTTGCAATTGATAAATCACCAATCCTTGCTGCTCGGTATACCGCCAAACTTCAGGAATTTGTAGCTGTAAATAAATTCCCAAACGACGACGAGAAGAGCTAGTAACATCTACTTCAATGGCTAAGTCAGGTGGAGGATCGCTTAAAACATCTAGTTTTTTGCCAATGATTCGATCGACGTTTTGAATGTAGAAACAAGAGTCTGGCTCTACTCCGCGTGCCAAGTCTTCTCGATCGAGCGTCGTTGAACCATAGCCTTTGATCTTCATCCCCAGTTCTTCCGTCAAGGCACGGACGATCGCCTCTAAAAGCCGATTAATCATCTCATGGAAATCCGACGGCATGATGATCTCTAAAATTCCCTGGTCATAGGCAAGGCGAGACGATCGATGGTTGCTCAAATCCTTCAGCAAGGCTTGATAGGTTTCCCAAGTTATGCCTTCCAGGAGAATGTGTTGCGTTTGCTTGTGGGCCGCAGGAACCTGTGTGATGCTCATTTTGAATCGGTGGGTTCCGGGTTAATCGGTTCTGGATTTGTCGGTTCTCGATCGATCGGTTCCGGAGCAATAACCAGTTCGGCTCTTAACTTGTCTGCGATCGGGTCTTCAATCCCATCTTGCTCAGGGGTTGCTTGGATCTCTTCTGCGGCGATCGATTCATCTTGCAGAATGGGTTCATCTTGCGGATCGGACTCTAGCTTGGATTCTGATGCTCCGTGAAGCTGGCCTGCTACATTTGACAGGGAACCTTTCAGTTGGGCTGTGGTTTTCTGCGTGAAGCCCTGGAGCCGAGTGGCGATCGACTGAACATCTTGCTGGGTGCGGGCTAAATCTGCTTTGAGAAATTCTTTAATGCTGGCAACTCCCTGATCCAATCTGCCAACAAACTTTTTTGGGTTTTGGGTTGCCGCTTCTGCCACAATGATGCGCTTGGCGTTCATACTGACGATCGCACTGGGCAATAAACAGTAGCCACTGTCGGCAATGCTGCGCCAACCGTTAAATACAAATACATAATCGATCACATCCCCCGTTTCGGCATCAAACCGATAGTCGATTAGCCCACCAACTTGATTGCCGCTATCCGTCCACACGTCTTGAGCAATTAAACCGATCGCCCCTTCCGGCTTTTCAGCATCTACCCCCTCCAGGGCAGAAACAATAATGCTATCATCACCGATCGATTCAACTTGTGACCAGGTAAAGCTGTGCCTTTGCGTGCCCAGCAATCCCGCTTTACAACTGAGTCCAATAATTTGGTGGGTTTTCGGGACAAGCCATAACTCTGCAACCCGTCCCAATTCTTCCGCCGTTTTCTGGTCTAAAACTAAACGACCGATAAAGTCACTTTGCCGAGTGATGGAGGTTGCCGACATGGTTTTACGGTTGCAACAAAAGAATAAGCTAGGCTCCGAACGCCCGTCAGAGCCATCAAGCAATCGATCGATCGATTAGAACATATTCCGCATCACTGAACCTATCCGTTCTGCGTTCTAGCCACCCTAGATCATCCTAATCAACGCATCCGTTGCTATCTTCAGCTTACTCCATCTCTCAGTTCAGGTCGATTCTTGGGAATCCTGCGGAGTCACGATCGCATCTTTTGCTTGGGCGCGTTCTGCTTTCTTTTTGCGATCGGCTTCTAGAATGTCGCTCATCACCTGCTGTGCTTGAGCAATCTTGTCTAAATTGCTGCGATACAGTTCCAAATCTTTCTGGATCTTGTCAAAGGAGATGTTGAGGGCTTCTGCTAAGGCCGTCAAGGCGTTGTTGCGTTTTGTTTCATCCTTAACCACCTCCGGAGACATGATTTCCAGCAGGGTGTACAGCCCGATCGCAAACAAACGGCTGTATTTGAAGGTGGGTTGTTCCGCGATCGATCGCAAATAGCCAAATAACCCGCCTGTATTCTCGTTACTCAGTTGCTTCACTCGTGTTAGGAAGTCATCTACTGAAAGCGTCACTGCTTCAGAGCACAACTGTTCTGCATCTTGCCGATATTTCTGCGGGTCTTGTTCCAAAGACTGACAAATCGCATTGAAGATGGAATCTTTATCTTGCTCTGGTCGGTAGCCCTGCATGAAGCGGTCAAATGCAGTCGCCACGCCTAACCCATACACCGGGTCATAGCGAAAGTCCGCATTAACGGAAAGCAGGTGCATCTCTACGATTAGCTCATCCACCACCCGCCGATAAAACGAGTTGATCGGACGAGTGTGGAGCGTATAGAAAGCTCGCTTGGTATCTGAAACGGTGCGGACGTTGCTCACTTGAATTCTAAAGATAATTTGATCGCATTATTTCTATAGGGTAGCAGGGATCGGGGAGTGGGAGTAGAGAGTAGGGAGTAGGGAGTGGAGAATGGGGGTGGGAATTGGGTGGAAATAGGCGTTGGAATTGGGGAGAAGGATGTTAAGGTTTAAGGTCTAAAATCCCGATCGTGATCCCTGACTAAAATGGTAGGCAGCATTTCCGTCCCTATGTCCTACGAACCGCTTCATCACAAGTATCGCCCACAAACCTTTGCTGAATTGGTGGGACAGGAGGCGATCGCCACTACCCTTTCCAATGCCCTTCGCCAGCAAAGGATTGCCCCTGCCTATCTATTCACCGGAGCCAGAGGCACAGGCAAAACTTCCAGTGCCCGAATTCTGGCAAAGTCGCTGAATTGCCTTGCGAGCGACACCCCAACGGCACAACCCTGCGGTAAATGTGAAGCCTGCCGCATGATCGCCAAAGGGGCGGCGTTAGATGTGATTGAAATTGATGCTGCCAGCAATACAGGTGTCGATAATATTCGGGAGTTAATTGAGCGATCGCAGTTTGCCCCCGTCCAATGCCGATACAAAGTCTATGTGGTCGATGAATGCCACATGCTCAGCACTGCCGCTTTCAACGCTCTCCTCAAAACTTTAGAAGAACCACCCGATCGCGTTGTTTTTGTCCTTGCCACCACCGATCCCCAGCGGGTGTTGCCCACGATTATTTCTCGCTGCCAGCGGTTTGACTTTCGGCGGATTCCCCTAGAGGCAATGGTGACGCATTTAGGGCAAATTGCCGAGAAAGAAGCGATCGACGTTACTCCAGAAGCGATTCAACTGGTGGCGCAGATTTCTCAAGGAGGGCTGCGGGATGCGGAAGCCCTATTGGATCAACTGAGCTTATTGGAAGGCTCGATTACCGTTGAGCGAGTTTGGGATTTGGTGGGGGCAGTCCCAGAGCGGGATTTGTTTGAACTGGTGCAGGCGATTGCCCAGGATGATGCCACGACAGTGCTGGATCAGGCACGGCATTTGATGGATCGGGGGCGGGAACCCTTGATTGTTTTGCAAAATCTGGCTAGCTTTTATCGAGATTTGCTGATTGCTAAAGCCAGCCCCGATCGCCAGGATTTGGTTGCCATCACGCCAATGACTTGGGAAGCTCTGTGTGAATTTGTGCAAGGGTTGGAGATTGGCACGATCCTGCGGGGACAGCAGCACCTCCGGGAAGCGGAAATCCAGGTGCGGAATACGGCTCAGCCTCGGTTGTGGTTGGAGGTGACGTTGATGGGGTTGTTGCCTTCGGCGATCGGGAGTCGGGAGTCGGGAGTCGGGAGTTGGAAGTCGGGAGTTGGGAGTCGGGTTGCGGGGGGGCAAGGGCGATCGGCTCCTGCGAAACAAGGTGCATCTTCATCCAGTTCGCAACCTCAGAAAACAGAGCGTCGTTTGGAGGAAGCGGCATCACCTGAGAAGCGTCCGTCTGAAAGGGAATGGGTTGAAAAACGTCCTGTTGAGAAGGTAGAAACTCCGATCGCAGACGTTGAACCACAGGTTGAAGAACCAATCGAGGAAATTGCAGCAGTGGCGATCGATCCAGCCCTATCGGCAACCTCGTCGGCTGTTCCATCTCAGGATCTGGAACAGATTTGGCAAGAGGCGATCGACCAAATCCGGTTTCGGGGAACGCAGGTGCTGTTGCAGCAGCAGGGACATTTGCTGTTTTTTGATGGATTTGAGGCGCGGGTCGGCATTAAGTCTCAGCCGTTGTTCAAGATGGCGAAGGAAAAACTGTCTGTAATTGAGGCGGCCTTTGAGGCGGTGTATCAGCATAAGGTACGGGTGAGTTTGGAGGTGACAACGGCTTCTGAGGTGCAAACAACCCTCTTGGAGCAGTCCCTACAGCCTCAACCTGCTCAACCTGCTCAACCGTCCGTGAAGCCCTCCCCTCCGCAATCGCGATCGGTCAAAGAATCTGCCTCATCTTCTTCGGGAAAGTTTTCGGGTGAACCGCCTTCTAGTTCTCCACCCTCCGTCCAAACGTCCACTCCTTCTCAGCTTCCCTCTCCCCTTGCCGACCCTCCGGATATGGATTTGGCTGCTGCCACTCCCATTCCCTGGCAGGAAGATGATGAGGTGAGCGGAGCTGCGAAAAGCTTGGCGCAATTTTTTAACGGGCAGATCGTGAGTTTGGAAAACGACCTACCCGTTGGCAAAATTGAGGATTCAACCCTTGAATTGTCTGAAACTGAAGCAGATGAAGAGGATTCTGATGATGATGTGCCCTTCTAGGAGGCAATGTCCAATACTTCATCTTCAGACCCGCGATGCACCGTTTTCACCCACTTCAGTCGTTTTGGACGAACTGACATCCGCGCCGTGGTGCTTGCCATAACAGGAAGCCAATGGAACATATAAACCGTTCCTAACAGCGAATGGGCCAATCGATTGGTGGGGAAGCGAGGAATGCGACGGCGATGGCTGTTGCCCAAATTAACGGGCTTAGACGATCGCAACCCCACAAACATACTCAACAGTGAGAACAAGAACATCAGACTGGTCAGAGGCGCAAACAGAGGCGGGCAACTGCGGGAAATGGACATCAAGAAATCGGGGACAGAGGCAGTCGGCAAGACATATTGAATCAGCCAGAAGAAAAACAAGTCAGCCGTCTTTTGGGTTCCCATCCGGTTACGCAGAATCAGCCGCCAGTAGTCCAAATATCGCTGGTAGCCGCCCTCTGCCCAACGGTTGCGCTGATGCCAAAGCCCGATCGCATTCACAACGCCTTCTTCCGCAACAGCAGGTAGCATCAGAAAATCAATATCCCAATGGTCAAGATGCAGGCGAATGGTGAGATCCAGATCATCCGTAATGGTTTCTTCATTCCAGCCACCACAGCTTTCCAACGCAGCCCGTCGCACAAACTGACCATTGCCGCGCAGTTCTCCCACTCCCCCTACAGCAATTCGTTGACGCTGAATATGGCTATCCATCGCCATTTCTGCTACTTGGGCCCGCGTCCAGAAATTAGTTCCTGCGTTGGCAACGGCTTTCTGCACCTGAACCGCTCCCACCTCCTGCCGTTCAAACAGGGGCATCACCCGTCGGAGCAGGTCATTGGGAACTTGCGCATCAGCATCAAAGACGACAATAATTTCGCCTTTCGTCTGCGACCAAACTTGGTTTAACGCCCCCGACTTGCCACCAGTCGCATTCCCCGGACGGCGCACTACATTGAGCTGGGCATATTCGCGCTGTAACCGTTCCAGTACCAAAGGAGTCCGATCGCTGCTGTTGTCGTCAATCACCCACAGGTCATACCGGCTGGCGGGATAGTCTAGCTGGCACAGGTCTTTCACCAACGAAGCAATGACTGCATCTTCATTTTTGGCAGCCACCAGCAAGGAAACATAGGGATAATCCTCTGGATCATCGCTATCCAGGGGATCGGGAACCGGAATCGGGCGGGCAAACAAGACACGCAGAAAGTGAACCCCCATCAAGGTTGTTAATCCTAGAACAAACCAACTGCCCCAGGAAACCAGGTGAAGGGCGATCGTACCGCTCCAGATGGCCGTTAGGGCAATGGCGGCTTTCCGTCTGCGTCCGGCAAAGCCTCGATGATATGGGATTACTTCGTCTGAGTCTAGCTCTGCGTCCAAGTCTGGTAAAGCCTCGGAAAGAGAGCCGGATAAATCAGACAGGAGTGAGTTGATTGGCAGTTGTTCGTTGTAGGAATCGCTTTCGCGCCAGGAATTCTCCGGCATAGGTCATTTGATTGAGGAACCAATATTTGTCAACACCCTTGAAGAAGCTGGGGATGAGGTAGCACCACACCGTACAGCCTTCACACACAGGTAGCTTACCCTGAGATTGACGATATTCCTCCACTTTCTCAGATTCACGATACAAGTCGTACAGCTTTCCGTTAATTGGAACGGCTGCCTGAGAAAAGTGATAGCAAGGAAGCAATATCTCATCATGGGGTGAAATGGCGATGACCGCATCTACTGCCTTACAGCGAGGATTGTTCGTATCATTGCCACCAGCCTCAATAAACGCGAGGGCTGCCCTATTGTAGCCAACATTGCGGTACTGTTTGGCGGTGGCTTCAATCGCGGCGGCAATTTCCGGTGTGGGGTTCTTCTTGCTGTTGTAGTTGCTGTGGGCAGTAAAAGCTGGATTGAGCCATACCCGCGCTCCTAGCTTCTGTCCAAACTCTGCGACTTCGCCAATCCGTTCATAGTTCTGGGCTGTCACTGTATGGTTGAGAACGGGATATTCGCCTAACGCAAGAGCTAGCTTGACCGATTCAACCAGCGTGTCAAAAATTTTGGTTCCCCGTGAGTGGTCGTGGGTTTCGGCATCAGCCCCGTCTAGAGAAAAGTTGAGGAAATCCACCAATCCTTGCAGTTCTTTGGCTCGTTTGGGATAAAGAATGGTGTTGGTAGTAAGGCTGGTCAAGAATCTTTGCCGCTTTGCCTCTGCATAAATTTCAACAACATCTGAGCGCAGGAGCGGTTCTCCACCCGTAAAGTCGATGTATTTCACGCCAAGACGCTTCAAATCGCGCAGGTTGTGCTGAATGGTTTCAAAGCTGGCTTCCTGTTTAGGCTCCAGTGCCCAAATGTCACAGAAATGGCAACGGGCATTGCACCGATAGGTTAGGTAGTAGTTTGCAACTAGGGGCATACGTCTCCAACAGATTCATTCTAAAGAGTTGTGGGCTTGGGCGATCGACTTGAGAACTTTATCAAAACAGAATACGGAAATTCCTGCTCTTGCGGTGTGCGAGTGCTGACTGCAAAAATGCTGGCTGCAAGAATGCCGATTGGCAAAAGGGGAGTTTGAATTAGTTTACCAATCTTGGGCGAACTTCATGGGGCGGATTAAGAAAATCTGAACTCTTTAGCTGACAAATTGCGTGGGGATTGAACCCCGATCGCATGGAGGGGGAAAGGTAAAAAGCGGCTTTGGTTTTCTGATTCAGTTTTCTGGAAAAGAGAGAGCTTCCTTTGTATTCCTCTGATTAGCAGAGTTAATGAATGGAATAGCGGGCTGGAACAGTCGCTTGGGAAATCCCAAAAGGCAGATCGTTCAGAAAACTATTTTGATCGCACTAGCATGGCGCATCCCGATCGCCAAAACCTTCAGAACTTATGCCAAACCTTCATTTGTAGGGTGGGTACTGCCCACCTTACGCTAAATCTAGAGGCATGAAATAGAGCTTGCGTAAGTCCTAACCTTGAATGCCGAGTGAAGCGTTGTTCAAAGTCAAGAATGCCAAATGAAAAGTTAATATTTAATTTCTAATGTTGATCTAATTGGATAATTGGGAACTCTATTAGGTTTAGTTTAAAGCTGTGATAAACGATAAACTATTTCATTGCAGTAATGCTGTGAAGGTAACAAAAAATGAATTGAGACTGTCGATCGGCTTAATTCATCATCTTTGCTAAATCCTAGATAAAATGGAGCTTTTTTGATTAAGAAAAGTAATTTTTTCAAGTCATCTAAATGAGCTAGCTTAAACTGGATGTTCAGGCGGGTTTAAGTTTAAATAAGCTCTTCTTAGTTGTCTTAACCTGAACTTATTTAACTCGTTAACATGAGTTTTCTGAATGCTCATTACAGCACTTTTATTCACCCTTAGTTAAAGCAAAAATGCCATACACCGTTGGAACATTGTTAAATTCGGGAGCAATTGTGTTCCCATCTCTCCTGGCTCAGCAAACATTCGATCAACCCCAAATTACGGCAGCAGACTTTCTCCTATACATTGTTATCTATGTCGTTGTTTCCTTCTTTGTACAGCAGATCCTTGCAAGATGTAATTTTGAGAAACCCTGGTTTGCATGGATTCCGTTCCTTAGCACCTACGGCATCTTTAAGGCGGGTGATGAACCCAATGCTGTACTGTGGACGGTTTTAACCATTGTCCCTTGTGCCAACATTGTTGCTGTTGTTATGCAAATCATTGCATGGACTAGAATTTGTCGAAAGCTGGGTAAGTCACCCTGGTTGCTGCTGCTCTGGTTGATTCCACTTTTGGGTATGTTTGTTTTCCTGGGTTATCTTGCATACGGTTAATGAAAGGCAATGTTGAAACTAAAGTATCGAAAAGCTATTTTTCTGATTCTCATTGCATTGTTAGCAGGTGGATCAATGACAATATATTCTCAGTCCCAATCCAATTTTTGGCTAAAAACGATCGAGCTGATTACGTTTCAACAAATCGCTACGATTGTGATTTATTTAAGTTGTTTTGGATGGGATTTGGTTCGCGATCGGAATGGGTGATTGGTAATGGGTAATGGGTCGTGGGTCGTGGGTAATGAGGCAGCAAAATTGGTTATTAGAGTAATAATGAATAGTAGGAACAATTTACATCCCTGTTCCAATCACCGATTACCAATCACCCATTACCCAAACCAACAATGTCCCGCATCGCCAACCACCCCCGACCATCCCTCTCTCCGCCAGCCCGATCGCAGCGATGGCTTGGTCTACTGTTGGTCATGGCTCCGATCGTCGGGAGTTTTGTTTATAACCGGGGGATACGGCTGCCGTTTTTGGATGGTTGCCCGTTGATGCGGTCTATCGGCATTCCCTGTCCGGGTTGGGGTCTGACGCGATCGTTTATGGCAGTTGCCAGGGGAGAGTTTGCCCAAGCCTTTGCTTACCACTGGTTTGGGCCAATCTTATTTGCAGGGTTTGGGTTAGCCTGCCTGCATTTTTTGCTGGAACTGAGTCAGAATCGCAGAATTAAAGCGTTTTATGTTTCCTGGGTGCGGAATCCTAAACTGCAAATCTCAGTGTTTTTGCTGCTGCTGATTTATCACGGGTTCCGACTCCATCACCTTGCCCAATCTGGATTCCTCTACACCTCGTTCAGGCAATCTCCGATCGCCCAGTGGTTTTACTGAGGGAACTCACACTCCGATTTGAACCGTTCGATCGCCCTTCATCCAAGCGGCCATCCATGGGGTGAGTTCGAGGAACGAGAAACTGGCTGCTCACCTGCTTCAGCGTATCCAGAAACGCATAGACCGCAGGTGGGTAAAGGGCTTCCGCCACGATCGCCGCTCGAATCACCCGCACGAGTGGATCAGGTAGGGAATGAACTTGAATATTGGACGGCAGGGGTTCGGCAGCGAGTCGAGCCATGATCGTTGCCCCCAACCCCTGCATCACCATATTGACGATCGTCGAGTCTTCCTGAATTTCGTAGGCAGACTTAATCGATCGTTTTGCCTGTTTTAAAATTCCCCGAATCAAGATCGAGCAGTAATCCAACTGGGGCGGCATGATCAAGGGATAGGTTTCCAGATAGTCCCAGGTGAGTTGATTATTAGGAACCTTTGCATCCGGCGGCAGCAGCACCACATATTCATCGCGCATCAGTTCCCACGTTTGGAAATCAGTGGGTGGCGGCAAGCAAATCAAGCCAATATCGGCTCGTCCCTCCCGAACGCACTGCTCCACCTGATCATCCCCCCGATGCTCAATTAACGTCACATCAATACTAGGAAACCGCTGGCGGAATTGGGCAATCACGATCGGCAATAAATGAGTTGCGGCACTGCGAAAAGACACCACCCGTACATGCCCCGTCTGCAACCCATTCGACAACTTCGCCTCTTTGCCCATCACCTCAATCAGGTTCAAAATTTCCTGAGCATGGCTAACAATTTGCTCCCCGATCGGTGTCAGCGTTGCCCCATGCCGTCCCCGCGACAGCAACACCACTCCCAACTCATTTTCCAGCGTGGCGATCGAATGGCTGACCGCAGACTGGGAGATGTCCAAATACAAAGCCGCCTCGCTGAAGTTACCGTGTTTGGCAATGGCGAGGAGGGCGCGAAGTTGAGAGAGTTTGATGGCTTCAAGGTTCATTGGGAAGTGAGGAGTGAGGGGTGAGGAGTGAGGAGTGGGGGCGATTCGCGAATCGCCCCCACTCCTCACTCCTCACCCCTCACTCCTCACTTCCCAATGAACCTTGAAGCCATCAAACTCTCTCAACTTCGCGCCCTCCTCGCCATTGCCAAACACGGTAACTTCAGCGAGGCGGCTTTGTATTTGGACATCTCCCAGTCTGCGGTCAGCCATTCGATCGCCACGCTGGAAAATGAGTTGGGAGTGGTGTTGCTGTCGCGGGGACGGCATGGGGCAACGCTGACACCGATCGGGGAGCAAATTGTTAGCCATGCTCAGGAAATTTTGAACCTGATTGAGGTGATGGGCAAAGAGGCGAAGTTGTCGAATGGGTTGCAGACGGGGCATGTACGGGTGGTGTCTTTTCGCAGTGCCGCAACTCATTTATTGCCGATCGTGATTGCCCAATTCCGCCAGCGGTTTCCTAGTATTGATGTGACGTTAATTGAGCATCGGGGGGATGATCAGGTGGAGCAGTGCGTTCGGGAGGGACGAGCCGATATTGGCTTGATTTGCTTGCCGCCACCCACTGATTTCCAAACGTGGGAACTGATGCGCGATGAATATGTGGTGCTGCTGCCGCCGGATGCAAAGGTTCCTAATAATCAACTCACCTGGGACTATCTGGAAACCTATCCCTTGATCATGCCGCCCCAGTTGGATTACTGCTCGATCTTGATTCGGGGAATTTTAAAACAGGCAAAACGATCGATTAAGTCTGCCTACGAAATTCAGGAAGACTCGACGATCGTCAATATGGTGATGCAGGGGTTGGGGGCAACGATCATGGCTCGACTCGCTGCCGAACCCCTGCCGTCCAATATTCAAGTTCATTCCCTACCTGATCCACTCGTGCGGGTGATTCGAGCGGCGATCGTGGCGGAAGCCCTTTACCCACCTGCGGTCTATGCGTTTCTGGATACGCTGAAGCAGGTGAGCAGCCAGTTTCTCGTTCCTCGAACTCACCCCATGGATGGCCGCTTGGATGAAGGGCGATCGAACGGTTCAAATCGGAGTGTGAGTTCCCTCAGTAAAACCACTGGGCGATCGGAGATTGCCTGAACGAGGTGTAGAGGAATCCAGATTGGGCAAGGTGATGGAGTCGGAACCCGTGATAAATCAGCAGCAGCAAAAACACTGAGATTTGCAGTTTAGGATTCCGCACCCAGGAAACATAAAACGCTTTAATTCTGCGATTCTGACTCAGTTCCAGCAAAAAATGCAGGCAGGCTAACCCAAACCCTGCAAATAAGATTGGCCCAAACCAGTGGTAAGCAAAGGCTTGGGCAAACTCTCCCCTGGCAACTGCCATAAACGATCGCGTCAGACCCCAACCCGGACAGGGAATGCCGATAGACCGCATCAACGGGCAACCATCCAAAAACGGCAGCCGTATCCCCCGGTTATAAACAAAACTCCCGACGATCGGAGCCATGACCAACAGTAGACCAAGCCATCGCTGCGATCGGGCTGGCGGAGAGAGGGATGGTCGGGGGTGGTTGGCGATGCGGGACATTGTTGGTTTGGGTAATGGGTGATTGGTAATCGGTGATTGGAACAGGGATGTAAATTGTTCCTACTATTCATTATTACTCTAATAACCAATTTTGCTGCCTCATTACCCACGACCCACGACCCATTACCCATTACCAATCACCCATTCCGATCGCGAACCAAATCCCATCCAAAACAACTTAAATAAATCACAATCGTAGCGATTTGTTGAAACGTAATCAGCTCGATCGTTTTTAGCCAAAAATTGGATTGGGACTGAGAATATATTGTCATTGATCCACCTGCTAACAATGCAATGAGAATCAGAAAAATAGCTTTTCGATACTTTAGTTTCAACATTGCCTTTCATTAACCGTATGCAAGATAACCCAGGAAAACAAACATACCCAAAAGTGGAATCAACCAGAGCAGCAGCAACCAGGGTGACTTACCCAGCTTTCGACAAATTCTAGTCCATGCAATGATTTGCATAACAACAGCAACAATGTTGGCACAAGGGACAATGGTTAAAACCGTCCACAGTACAGCATTGGGTTCATCACCCGCCTTAAAGATGCCGTAGGTGCTAAGGAACGGAATCCATGCAAACCAGGGTTTCTCAAAATTACATCTTGCAAGGATCTGCTGTACAAAGAAGGAAACAACGACATAGATAACAATGTATAGGAGAAAGTCTGCTGCCGTAATTTGGGGTTGATCGAATGTTTGCTGAGCCAGGAGAGATGGGAACACAATTGCTCCCGAATTTAACAATGTTCCAACGGTGTATGGCATTTTTGCTTTAACTAAGGGTGAATAAAAGTGCTGTAATGAGCATTCAGAAAACTCATGTTAACGAGTTAAATAAGTTCAGGTTAAGACAACTAAGAAGAGCTTATTTAAACTTAAACCCGCCTGAACATCCAGTTTAAGCTAGCTCATTTAGATGACTTGAAAAAATTACTTTTCTTAATCAAAAAAGCTCCATTTTATCTAGGATTTAGCAAAGATGATGAATTAAGCCGATCGACAGTCTCAATTCATTTTTTGTTACCTTCACAGCATTACTGCAATGAAATAGTTTATCGTTTATCACAGCTTTAAACTAAACCTAATAGAGTTCCCAATTATCCAATTAGATCAACATTAGAAATTAAATATTAACTTTTCATTTGGCATTCTTGACTTTGAACAACGCTTCACTCGGCATTCAAGGTTAGGACTTACGCAAGCTCTATTTCATGCCTCTAGATTTAGCGTAAGGTGGGCAGTACCCACCCTACAAATGAAGGTTTGGCATAAGTTCTGAAGGTTTTGGCGATCGGGATGCGCCATGCTAGTGCGATCAAAATAGTTTTCTGAACGATCTGCCTTTTGGGATTTCCCAAGCGACTGTTCCAGCCCGCTATTCCATTCATTAACTCTGCTAATCAGAGGAATACAAAGGAAGCTCTCTCTTTTCCAGAAAACTGAATCAGAAAACCAAAGCCGCTTTTTACCTTTCCCCCTCCATGCGATCGGGGTTCAATCCCCACGCAATTTGTCAGCTAAAGAGTTCAGATTTTCTTAATCCGCCCCATGAAGTTCGCCCAAGATTGGTAAACTAATTCAAACTCCCCTTTTGCCAATCGGCATTCTTGCAGCCAGCATTTTTGCAGTCAGCACTCGCACACCGCAAGAGCAGGAATTTCCGTATTCTGTTTTGATAAAGTTCTCAAGTCGATCGCCCAAGCCCACAACTCTTTAGAATGAATCTGTTGGAGACGTATGCCCCTAGTTGCAAACTACTACCTAACCTATCGGTGCAATGCCCGTTGCCATTTCTGTGACATTTGGGCACTGGAGCCTAAACAGGAAGCCAGCTTTGAAACCATTCAGCACAACCTGCGCGATTTGAAGCGTCTTGGCGTGAAATACATCGACTTTACGGGTGGAGAACCGCTCCTGCGCTCAGATGTTGTTGAAATTTATGCAGAGGCAAAGCGGCAAAGATTCTTGACCAGCCTTACTACCAACACCATTCTTTATCCCAAACGAGCCAAAGAACTGCAAGGATTGGTGGATTTCCTCAACTTTTCTCTAGACGGGGCTGATGCCGAAACCCACGACCACTCACGGGGAACCAAAATTTTTGACACGCTGGTTGAATCGGTCAAGCTAGCTCTTGCGTTAGGCGAATATCCCGTTCTCAACCATACAGTGACAGCCCAGAACTATGAACGGATTGGCGAAGTCGCAGAGTTTGGACAGAAGCTAGGAGCGCGGGTATGGCTCAATCCAGCTTTTACTGCCCACAGCAACTACAACAGCAAGAAGAACCCCACACCGGAAATTGCCGCCGCGATTGAAGCCACCGCCAAACAGTACCGCAATGTTGGCTACAATAGGGCAGCCCTCGCGTTTATTGAGGCTGGTGGCAATGATACGAACAATCCTCGCTGTAAGGCAGTAGATGCGGTCATCGCCATTTCACCCCATGATGAGATATTGCTTCCTTGCTATCACTTTTCTCAGGCAGCCGTTCCAATTAACGGAAAGCTGTACGACTTGTATCGTGAATCTGAGAAAGTGGAGGAATATCGTCAATCTCAGGGTAAGCTACCTGTGTGTGAAGGCTGTACGGTGTGGTGCTACCTCATCCCCAGCTTCTTCAAGGGTGTTGACAAATATTGGTTCCTCAATCAAATGACCTATGCCGGAGAATTCCTGGCGCGAAAGCGATTCCTACAACGAACAACTGCCAATCAACTCACTCCTGTCTGATTTATCCGGCTCTCTTTCCGAGGCTTTACCAGACTTGGACGCAGAGCTAGACTCAGACGAAGTAATCCCATATCATCGAGGCTTTGCCGGACGCAGACGGAAAGCCGCCATTGCCCTAACGGCCATCTGGAGCGGTACGATCGCCCTTCACCTGGTTTCCTGGGGCAGTTGGTTTGTTCTAGGATTAACAACCTTGATGGGGGTTCACTTTCTGCGTGTCTTGTTTGCCCGCCCGATTCCGGTTCCCGATCCCCTGGATAGCGATGATCCAGAGGATTATCCCTATGTTTCCTTGCTGGTGGCTGCCAAAAATGAAGATGCAGTCATTGCTTCGTTGGTGAAAGACCTGTGCCAGCTAGACTATCCCGCCAGCCGGTATGACCTGTGGGTGATTGACGACAACAGCAGCGATCGGACTCCTTTGGTACTGGAACGGTTACAGCGCGAATATGCCCAGCTCAATGTAGTGCGCCGTCCGGGGAATGCGACTGGTGGCAAGTCGGGGGCGTTAAACCAAGTTTGGTCGCAGACGAAAGGCGAAATTATTGTCGTCTTTGATGCTGATGCGCAAGTTCCCAATGACCTGCTCCGACGGGTGATGCCCCTGTTTGAACGGCAGGAGGTGGGAGCGGTTCAGGTGCAGAAAGCCGTTGCCAACGCAGGAACTAATTTCTGGACGCGGGCCCAAGTAGCAGAAATGGCGATGGATAGCCATATTCAGCGTCAACGAATTGCTGTAGGGGGAGTGGGAGAACTGCGCGGCAATGGTCAGTTTGTGCGACGGGCTGCGTTGGAAAGCTGTGGTGGCTGGAATGAAGAAACCATTACGGATGATCTGGATCTCACCATTCGCCTGCATCTTGACCATTGGGATATTGATTTTCTGATGCTACCTGCTGTTGCGGAAGAAGGCGTTGTGAATGCGATCGGGCTTTGGCATCAGCGCAACCGTTGGGCAGAGGGCGGCTACCAGCGATATTTGGACTACTGGCGGCTGATTCTGCGTAACCGGATGGGAACCCAAAAGACGGCTGACTTGTTTTTCTTCTGGCTGATTCAATATGTCTTGCCGACTGCCTCTGTCCCCGATTTCTTGATGTCCATTTCCCGCAGTTGCCCGCCTCTGTTTGCGCCTCTGACCAGTCTGATGTTCTTGTTCTCACTGTTGAGTATGTTTGTGGGGTTGCGATCGTCTAAGCCCGTTAATTTGGGCAACAGCCATCGCCGTCGCATTCCTCGCTTCCCCACCAATCGATTGGCCCATTCGCTGTTAGGAACGGTTTATATGTTCCATTGGCTTCCTGTTATGGCAAGCACCACGGCGCGGATGTCAGTTCGTCCAAAACGACTGAAGTGGGTGAAAACGGTGCATCGCGGGTCTGAAGATGAAGTATTGGACATTGCCTCCTAGAAGGGCACATCATCATCAGAATCCTCTTCATCTGCTTCAGTTTCAGACAATTCAAGGGTTGAATCCTCAATTTTGCCAACGGGTAGGTCGTTTTCCAAACTCACGATCTGCCCGTTAAAAAATTGCGCCAAGCTTTTCGCAGCTCCGCTCACCTCATCATCTTCCTGCCAGGGAATGGGAGTGGCAGCAGCCAAATCCATATCCGGAGGGTCGGCAAGGGGAGAGGGAAGCTGAGAAGGAGTGGACGTTTGGACGGAGGGTGGAGAACTAGAAGGCGGTTCACCCGAAAACTTTCCCGAAGAAGATGAGGCAGATTCTTTGACCGATCGCGATTGCGGAGGGGAGGGCTTCACGGACGGTTGAGCAGGTTGAGCAGGTTGAGGCTGTAGGGACTGCTCCAAGAGGGTTGTTTGCACCTCAGAAGCCGTTGTCACCTCCAAACTCACCCGTACCTTATGCTGATACACCGCCTCAAAGGCCGCCTCAATTACAGACAGTTTTTCCTTCGCCATCTTGAACAACGGCTGAGACTTAATGCCGACCCGCGCCTCAAATCCATCAAAAAACAGCAAATGTCCCTGCTGCTGCAACAGCACCTGCGTTCCCCGAAACCGGATTTGGTCGATCGCCTCTTGCCAAATCTGTTCCAGATCCTGAGATGGAACAGCCGACGAGGTTGCCGATAGGGCTGGATCGATCGCCACTGCTGCAATTTCCTCGATTGGTTCTTCAACCTGTGGTTCAACGTCTGCGATCGGAGTTTCTACCTTCTCAACAGGACGTTTTTCAACCCATTCCCTTTCAGACGGACGCTTCTCAGGTGATGCCGCTTCCTCCAAACGACGCTCTGTTTTCTGAGGTTGCGAACTGGATGAAGATGCACCTTGTTTCGCAGGAGCCGATCGCCCTTGCCCCCCCGCAACCCGACTCCCAACTCCCGACTTCCAACTCCCGACTCCCGACTCCCGACTCCCGATCGCCGAAGGCAACAACCCCATCAACGTCACCTCCAACCACAACCGAGGCTGAGCCGTATTCCGCACCTGGATTTCCGCTTCCCGGAGGTGCTGCTGTCCCCGCAGGATCGTGCCAATCTCCAACCCTTGCACAAATTCACACAGAGCTTCCCAAGTCATTGGCGTGATGGCAACCAAATCCTGGCGATCGGGGCTGGCTTTAGCAATCAGCAAATCTCGATAAAAGCTAGCCAGATTTTGCAAAACAATCAAGGGTTCCCGCCCCCGATCCATCAAATGCCGTGCCTGATCCAGCACTGTCGTGGCATCATCCTGGGCAATCGCCTGCACCAGTTCAAACAAATCCCGCTCTGGGACTGCCCCCACCAAATCCCAAACTCGCTCAACGGTAATCGAGCCTTCCAATAAGCTCAGTTGATCCAATAGGGCTTCCGCATCCCGCAGCCCTCCTTGAGAAATCTGCGCCACCAGTTGAATCGCTTCTGGAGTAACGTCGATCGCTTCTTTCTCGGCAATTTGCCCTAAATGCGTCACCATTGCCTCTAGGGGAATCCGCCGAAAGTCAAACCGCTGGCAGCGAGAAATAATCGTGGGCAACACCCGCTGGGGATCGGTGGTGGCAAGGACAAAAACAACGCGATCGGGTGGTTCTTCTAAAGTTTTGAGGAGAGCGTTGAAAGCGGCAGTGCTGAGCATGTGGCATTCATCGACCACATAGACTTTGTATCGGCATTGGACGGGGGCAAACTGCGATCGCTCAATTAACTCCCGAATATTATCGACACCTGTATTGCTGGCAGCATCAATTTCAATCACATCTAACGCCGCCCCTTTGGCGATCATGCGGCAGGCTTCACATTTACCGCAGGGTTGTGCCGTTGGGGTGTCGCTCGCAAGGCAATTCAGCGACTTTGCCAGAATTCGGGCACTGGAAGTTTTGCCTGTGCCTCTGGCTCCGGTGAATAGATAGGCAGGGGCAATCCTTTGCTGGCGAAGGGCATTGGAAAGGGTAGTGGCGATCGCCTCCTGTCCCACCAATTCAGCAAAGGTTTGTGGGCGATACTTGTGATGAAGCGGTTCGTAGGACATAGGGACGGAAATGCTGCCTACCATTTTAGTCAGGGATCACGATCGGGATTTTAGACCTTAAACCTTAACATCCTTCTCCCCAATTCCAACGCCTATTTCCACCCAATTCCCACCCCCATTCTCCACTCCCTACTCCCTACTCTCTACTCCCACTCCCCGATCCCTGCTACCCTATAGAAATAATGCGATCAAATTATCTTTAGAATTCAAGTGAGCAACGTCCGCACCGTTTCAGATACCAAGCGAGCTTTCTATACGCTCCACACTCGTCCGATCAACTCGTTTTATCGGCGGGTGGTGGATGAGCTAATCGTAGAGATGCACCTGCTTTCCGTTAATGCGGACTTTCGCTATGACCCGGTGTATGGGTTAGGCGTGGCGACTGCATTTGACCGCTTCATGCAGGGCTACCGACCAGAGCAAGATAAAGATTCCATCTTCAATGCGATTTGTCAGTCTTTGGAACAAGACCCGCAGAAATATCGGCAAGATGCAGAACAGTTGTGCTCTGAAGCAGTGACGCTTTCAGTAGATGACTTCCTAACACGAGTGAAGCAACTGAGTAACGAGAATACAGGCGGGTTATTTGGCTATTTGCGATCGATCGCGGAACAACCCACCTTCAAATACAGCCGTTTGTTTGCGATCGGGCTGTACACCCTGCTGGAAATCATGTCTCCGGAGGTGGTTAAGGATGAAACAAAACGCAACAACGCCTTGACGGCCTTAGCAGAAGCCCTCAACATCTCCTTTGACAAGATCCAGAAAGATTTGGAACTGTATCGCAGCAATTTAGACAAGATTGCTCAAGCACAGCAGGTGATGAGCGACATTCTAGAAGCCGATCGCAAAAAGAAAGCAGAACGCGCCCAAGCAAAAGATGCGATCGTGACTCCGCAGGATTCCCAAGAATCGACCTGAACTGAGAGATGGAGTAAGCTGAAGATAGCAACGGATGCGTTGATTAGGATGATCTAGGGTGGCTAGAACGCAGAACGGATAGGTTCAGTGATGCGGAATATGTTCTAATCGATCGATCGATTGCTTGATGGCTCTGACGGGCGTTCGGAGCCTAGCTTATTCTTTTGTTGCAACCGTAAAACCATGTCGGCAACCTCCATCACTCGGCAAAGTGACTTTATCGGTCGTTTAGTTTTAGACCAGAAAACGGCGGAAGAATTGGGACGGGTTGCAGAGTTATGGCTTGTCCCGAAAACCCACCAAATTATTGGACTCAGTTGTAAAGCGGGATTGCTGGGCACGCAAAGGCACAGCTTTACCTGGTCACAAGTTGAATCGATCGGTGATGATAGCATTATTGTTTCTGCCCTGGAGGGGGTAGATGCTGAAAAGCCGGAAGGGGCGATCGGTTTAATTGCTCAAGACGTGTGGACGGATAGCGGCAATCAAGTTGGTGGGCTAATCGACTATCGGTTTGATGCCGAAACGGGGGATGTGATCGATTATGTATTTGTATTTAACGGTTGGCGCAGCATTGCCGACAGTGGCTACTGTTTATTGCCCAGTGCGATCGTCAGTATGAACGCCAAGCGCATCATTGTGGCAGAAGCGGCAACCCAAAACCCAAAAAAGTTTGTTGGCAGATTGGATCAGGGAGTTGCCAGCATTAAAGAATTTCTCAAAGCAGATTTAGCCCGCACCCAGCAAGATGTTCAGTCGATCGCCACTCGGCTCCAGGGCTTCACGCAGAAAACCACAGCCCAACTGAAAGGTTCCCTGTCAAATGTAGCAGGCCAGCTTCACGGAGCATCAGAATCCAAGCTAGAGTCCGATCCGCAAGATGAACCCATTCTGCAAGATGAATCGATCGCCGCAGAAGAGATCCAAGCAACCCCTGAGCAAGATGGGATTGAAGACCCGATCGCAGACAAGTTAAGAGCCGAACTGGTTATTGCTCCGGAACCGATCGATCGAGAACCGACAAATCCAGAACCGATTAACCCGGAACCCACCGATTCAAAATGAGCATCACACAGGTTCCTGCGGCCCACAAGCAAACGCAACACATTCTCCTGGAAGGCATAACTTGGGAAACCTATCAAGCCTTGCTGAAGGATTTGAGCAACCATCGATCGTCTCGCCTTGCCTATGACCAGGGAATTTTAGAGATCATCATGCCGTCGGATTTCCATGAGATGATTAATCGGCTTTTAGAGGCGATCGTCCGTGCCTTGACGGAAGAACTGGGGATGAAGATCAAAGGCTATGGTTCAACGACGCTCGATCGAGAAGACTTGGCACGCGGAGTAGAGCCAGACTCTTGTTTCTACATTCAAAACGTCGATCGAATCATTGGCAAAAAACTAGATGTTTTAAGCGATCCTCCACCTGACTTAGCCATTGAAGTAGATGTTACTAGCTCTTCTCGTCGTCGTTTGGGAATTTATTTACAGCTACAAATTCCTGAAGTTTGGCGGTATACCGAGCAGCAAGGATTGGTGATTTATCAATTGCAAGCAGGGGAGTATCAAGAATGTGAATTCAGCCCTACATTTCCCATGATTTCGGGTAAAGTGCTGCAACCATTTCTCCAGCAGGCAAACAGTGAAGATGATAATGCCGTGATTCGCGCGTTACGGCAGTGGTTGAGAACTCACAGCAGTTAGGCAACCTCTTGCAAATGGTGGTGAAAGAACTGCATAAGTTCGCGCCACGCATCTTCAGCCGCCGATCGATTATAGGAGGAACGCTCATGGCAAAAGAAGCCGTGATTCGCATCAGGATAGACTTTCAGCTTGTAGTCTTTGCCCAATTCCTGAAACTGCGCCTCAATTTGTTTGACCCGCTCCAGGGGAATAAATGGATCTGCCCCACCAAAGAACAAATAGATGGGAACTGTAATCTTCGCCACTGCATCGATCCACTCATCCAACACCATGCCGTAAAACGGAGCCGCAGCCGCGATCGTTTCTGAAAATTGGCAGGCAGCCAGAAAAGACAGTCCACCGCCTAAGCAAAATCCTGTCACTCCAATGCGATCGGGCAGAATATCCGATCGAGATTTCACATAGGTCAATGCGGCTTGAATATCTTCCTGTACAGGTTTGCCAAAATCGAGGCGATACATCATTGCCATCGCCTGCTCCACCTCCTCATAGCGAAATTTGTTGTTGGGCAACTCACGATAATACAAATCTGGCGTGAGAACCACATAGCCCTCTCTGGCAATTCGTGCTGCAACCTCTCGGATGTGGGATGTCACCCCAAAGGCTTCCATCAGCAGTAAGATGGCTGGCTGGCGATCGGATTGGGTTGAAGTAGACTGAGCGAATGTTGCTTGAGCCAATGGATGTGGAGCCGAGGTAAAAACCTCATCGGTCATTTCTCCATCAGGTGTGGATCTCATTACCTCTGTTT
>PVWD01000352.1 GCA_003003615.1 filamentous cyanobacterium CCP2
GAGCGGCAGCAGTTTGCCTCGGCGAAAGGGTGGCTGGGGCGCGCCAAAACGCTCTTAAAAACGATTCGGTTTGATGATGCAATTTTGCAACGCCAGTGGATTCAAGTGCATTACTACGAAGGCAAAATTGCTTATAAAGTAAAGGATTACGATCGGGCCAAAATGTCATTTCAGCAAGTATTACAGACTGCTGATTCTCTTCAGTGGCAACGGGCTTTCTTCCTGGCGAAGAACTGGTTAGCGGATATTGCCATCCAGCAAGGTGAGCTAAATGAAGCTCAACAACTGCTCAATGAAGGGTTGCAAGTTGCAGAAACCCATCAAGATGAATGCCGGGCTGCCTTCTGTAAGCGATCCCTTGCTCGTTTGGAAGAGGCTCGTGGAAACTGGACGATCGCTCGTCATTGGGCAACTGAAGCCAAACAAAGTTTTACCCAACTCGGCATGATCCCCGATGTCCGCGAAACAGAGGAGGTACTAGCACGCATAAAAGGCAAAAAGTAGTTATGAAAGAAAAACTCAGAGAATTTCTCTGAGCCTCTAGGGTGTTGGTATGTTTAAGGTGTTTCAAAGCCGTGTTGCAACGGATCGTGAGGTGAGGACGCTTGAAGTTGCTGAGTCAAATGACCGGATAGGGGTGGGGATGCGGACTATTTCCAAACGATTCCGTCTATCGCTGTAACGGGTTGCAAAACTATCGATGACTAGGCTCACTACATCGCTCATCGATCGCTTTTGTAACCGAGAGGATACGCTGGATTAATTCTGAATTTGAACGATTTTGTCCGAAAAGCTGGCGAGTTTGCTCAAGGAGGGCTGAAGAGTCAAGAGACTGAGCATCAGAGGGGCGATCGGAGAACAAATGCAGTTGCTGGGACATAGTTGTCAAACCTGCTAGTACAAATGGGCTAAAAACAAATGTACTATATTCCGTTTGAAAGTCAACCCCCACTTCATGCAGCTTAACCTGAGCTGATGCTACTCCTCAAAGAGCAAAGCGAGATGAGCTTGAGCCGTCTTTGTTCGGAGAACGTACTGGTTGAACTCGTTTGAATGAGCCTGTGGTCTTGCCTAAAGCAGGCGGTGAAGCGACCTCACTAGAGATCGGTATGCCCTGAACCCGATCGGTTTCGGGTTGGGGTGGACGAGTGGCAAATAACTGGGCAACCAACGGCACACTGCCAAAGAGGGCAAACGTTCCACCCATTGACAAAGCAAAAAGACTAATTGCAAGCAGCCTACCCCTAACTGGTTGAGAACGCATAGACAGCTAAACCTCTATCTCTATTGCCTGATGTCAAGTGTATCCCTTTTGTAAATTTTTGTGTATGTCTCTCTCGATAGATCCGTATTCGAGAAAACATACAAAGCATTACGAAAGCAATCACAAGACAATTTCAATCTGCCATGCGGTTTGTCTAACAGTTTTACGGAGTCTGACGACGACCTTGCCCAAACAAGATTGCTTTTGCTTCGTCCGTCATTGCCGAGGACTGGTTAATCTCTGCCGCTTTGGCATACGCTTGTTGTACGGCTGAACGAGCCTCAATGGATTTAAACCAGCGTTTAAGATGGGGAAAATTGTCCAGGTTTTGTCCCTGTCGTTCATAGGGCACAATCCAGGGATAGGCTGCCATATCTGCGATCGAATATTCTCCTGCCACAAATTCTCGATCGGCCAGGCGATCATTTAGCACACCGTATAGCCGCTCGGTTTCCTTTACGTAGCGATTGATCGCATAGGGAATTTTTTCAGGGGCATACTGGCTGAAATGATGATTTTGCCCCAGCATTGGCCCCAAGCCTCCCATCTGCCAAAACAGCCACTGCATCACCTCAAATCGTCCGCGCACGTCACCAGGTAAAAATTTACCAGTCTTCTCTGCTAAGTATTGCAAGATTGCACCAGACTCAAAAATGCTGATCGGCTCCCCTCCATCGGTAGGGGCATGGTCAACGATCGCTGGAATTCGATTATTCGGCGAAATTTTCAGGAAGGCTGGCTCAAACTGCTCTCCTTTACCAATATTGATGGGCTTGATGGTGTAAGGTATCTCGGCTTCTTCCAAGAAGATGGTAATTTTGTGCCCGTTGGGGGTTGTCCAGTAGTAGAGGTCAATCATAGTGGTTGAGTTTGAGCGGTTTCATCGCAACACATCCATTATGGAAGGATTTCAGAAGAAAACATCTCGGTTTTGCCTGAACACCTCACTGCCCTAGTCTCACAAATAGCTAATTTCCCAATATTATTTAGTTGCTTACTTCGATCGTCTGTGGATTCTCCTGCGTCTGTACTGTCAATACTTGCGGTGGCGTGGAGTCAGGAGGATAGATAAACTGCACCTCCACTAATCGACGGCTACCGCTCGGCATGGTCAGGTTTAACAGGGGTTCACCTTGCTGCCCTCGACGTTGCACTAGATGCAAATAGCGGGTTTGAGGAATTCCAAAATCGTCTGTAAAGCGTAACCGAATCGTTCCTCGAAAGAAGATTTGATTATCGGGCGGATCACGAAAGCGCAGCCCGTCTTCTAAATCCTCGCTTTGAAGAGGAGTCTGAAAGCGAATTGTTACTCGTTGTGTTGAGTCTGTCTCATTGTAGAGTGGTAATGAGATGTCATATTTTATACCATAATTACCGTGAGCGCGATAAGCAGTATCAGGGTAGCGAACGAGCATTGGGGCACTCTGGATCTGTCCTGTACCAAAAGTGTTATGGTCAACAGTACTGATTACATAGGAAAATTCTTCACCAGGACGAGGAATCGTTAAGTGATCAACCTCTGCACTGTCCGTTGCAAGGGCTGTCCACTGAGAACCACTAGCAACACCAGCAACCCGTCCGTAAAAGAACCGTAAGAACGCCCTGGCATCCGGTGAAGTAGGGGTTCGATCGCGGGGGCTAACCAGTTCTCCGGTTCTTAAAAGAGCTTCCCATTCCGACAAGGTAGGAACCCGCTCTGCTCCGCTGACTGTACTAGGAGCATACATTGCCAAACTCGCTAAATAAACTGGCCCATTGCTCAATAGGTGCATCAATACCGATCGCCCATTCGTTGCAGCTGGCCGATTGCTGGGTTGACGAATGTTGGGTGAGATGGCAGCTTGCCCATTGATCGCAGTAGCAGGGTTTGTGGGCGTAGCAGCATTAGTAGCTGAGGAAACAGAAGAATTCCCAGAACTAGATGCTGTCGCAGCAGTGGTAGGTGGCGCAGGGGGCGGTGGAATCAGAGAACCAGCCGGTAAAGAGCCATCTGTGGCGACAGTTAGGCGGCGCAGTGGAATGGGAGCATTGACAATCAACTGGCTACTTTGTGGAGGAATAGTAATCTGGGCAGGCCAGTGGGACTGCCGTTGTCCACGCAAAACATCATTGGTGGTACGGCTGCCAGGGCCCGCATAGACCGTCCCTAAAGGGTTAGCAACATAGGAAGGTAGCTCAACAAAGGGCGCATCCTGGCTAAGATAGCTAACTGCTTGCAACACATCAATTGTGACAGGCTCATTGCTAGGGTTGTAAGCAATTACACCCAGAAAGAGGGTGCGTACATCATCTCCATCTATCCCTCTAGCAATATGGTGAGCAAACAAATCAAAGCGTCCCTGAAGCGGAAAACTAAGGTGAGCGGACGGGTCTGCCATCCCATTGGCTGGGAAGGTAGAAAGCAAAATGCCATTCTTCTGTACTAATTCAGGACTATTGCTATTGAAGACTGGAATCTCGTCAAGTTGCCCTGGCAGCGATCGAACCTCTTGCGGTCGAACAATTTCTACCTGTTGAACTGGGGGAGCTTGAGCAGGTGGCGGAGTCAGAGGCGGTTGCGACGATGGTACTCGAATAGAATTGGCGGGTGAATCAGGCGGAGTTGCAGATGGAATCGGCTGGGCAGGAAGTTCTCGTTCCAGGGGAGAAGGTTCTACCACAGGAGATGGAGAGGGTATAGAAACTGGAGGGGGTGATACGGGTGATGTGGGAGGAACTGGGGCGACCTGTGCCAAAGATAAAAATGCTAAAACCGTTAACATGAGCAAATTTGTCAGACTTTAAGCGTCAATAGATTTGGAAGATGACATGCTAAGCCATACCCTACTTCTGTGAAGCTGTTTAAATCCTGTTAAAGCTTCAACCAAAGAACTGGCTTGCATCAAGAAACCCTACAAACGGGGAAGGCTACAAAACGATAAATTCTACCAGCAACATCACAATGCGGAGCTTGATGAACCCATTCGCTCCAGCTATGAAAAAATACATTGTTCTTTACAATACACCAATGGCGTAATTAACCACCATCATTTTCAATCCCATAGTGAACGGCTCGCTCGGAATAGTTCAGCCTGAGCTGAAAACGCGGGTTATGACATGAAGCTCCTGATTTATCAGCCTTTTTCACTTTGACCTTATCAATTTTGTACTCTTCTATACACAATTTGACTTTGGCACTGCAGAATTTACAGTATCTTGCTAAAAGTTCATCCTCTTCATCAAGACAATGCAAACTCTGTCGATCGCCCTAAAACATATGAGCTTTGCCCATCGGATTTCCGTCACGGTTTTCAGCTTTTTCTCAGAAGGTGTGTTACTCTAGATAAGGCTTGATTAAACAAAGCATCCAATAGATGCGGGCATAGTTTAGTGGTAAAACCTTAGCCTTCCAAGCTAATGATCGCGGTTCGATTCCGCGTGCCCGCTTCAGCGCTCACTGGGAGTTGTGAAAACTTCTTCTCGGAAAACCTTTACTCCTAGATCGATCTTGCTGGATTTGTAATCCACCGCGCGATTAAGCAAATATCTTGGAAATTTTAACTGTCTCCAACAGCAACGGGCAGATGCCATATTATTTTGCTTTTCAAGCGCGATGGATTAAAGATTTTCCTAGGCAGCTCCAATTTTTTCCGTTTTGAGCAAGGGAAATCCCAACTCTTCCCGTTGTTTCAGATAGAGTTGTGCCACTTGACGTGCTAAATTACGCACTCTAGCAATGTAACGAGTTCGCTCAGTCACTGAAATGACTCCTCTTGCATCTAGCAAGTTGAACGTATGAGAACATTTCAAGACTTGATCATAAGCAGGAAGCACCAATGCTTTCTCCATCAACCGTTTGGCTTCTTGTTCATACATCCCGAACAGCGTAAACAAAGCTTCGGAATCAGACACTTCAAAATTGTAGATAGACCCTTCGATCTCCCCTTGAAGGTGAACATCTCCATAGGTCAGCTGATCATTCCACTGAATCTTCCAGAAGGAATCCACATTCTGGAGATACATAGTTAATCGCTCCAATCCATAGGTAATCTCGATCGAAACAGGGCGACAGTCAATTCCACCACACTGCTGAAAGTAGGTAAACTGCGTCACTTCCATTCCGTCTAGCCAAACTTCCCAACCGACACCCCAAGCACCTACAGCAGCATCTTCCCAGTTATCTTCAACAAATCGAATGTCATGCTCCTCTGGTTTGATACCCAAAGCTTTCAATGAATCCAGGTAAATCTCCTGGATATTTTCTGGCGAAGGTTTAATTAAAACTTGGTACTGATAGTAATGCTGTACTCGGTTGGGATTTTCACCATAACGTCCGTCAGCCGGACGGCGGCAAGGCTCTACATAAGAAACTGACCAAGGTTCCGGTCCGATCGCTCTTAGGAAAGTATGAGGACTCTTTGTACCCGCTCCCTTCTCCGTGTCATAAGGTTGCACAATTAAGCAGCCACGTTCAGCCCAAAACTGGTGCAGCGTAGCAATAACAGATTGAAAGTTCATAAACTCATCTCCCACAAAACTCTATCTACGAGCAGCGGAATAGATTATCGCTCAAATTTCAGCAGGTAGAAGAAGCGAAGTTGGGGAGGTTCAACCAGAAGAGGTAGATAGGGTTGAAGGAGTAGAAACCAGATTGACAAAAAGGCTTAGGTGTGGAGGGCAGCACAACGAGAGCTGGATTAACTTTCTGAAGCGACTGAAAGTCTTGTACAGGGGCGACTTGATAGATTCCAGAAATTTTTTCCTAGAAGTTGTTGACAAGAGGGTGAGGGAGTCGCTACATTAGTAAAGCGCGAGAGGGAAACGAAAGCGAAGCGAAAGTGGA
>PVWD01000353.1 GCA_003003615.1 filamentous cyanobacterium CCP2
AGATGTGTATAAGAGACAGGGTTGATCCGGCGCGGGCAAATCATCGGCTTTGGGGCGGTAAAGCAGAAACGGCAGCAGGTTCAGGTTTAGGTCTAGCCATTACCAGCGTGATTGTGGAAAATCATCAGGGACAAATCCATGTGGAAAGCACCCTAAACCAAGGTACTGTTTTTACTGTCTGGTTGCCCTGCCAATTTGGAGAATGAGCTATGGCAAAAGCGGTAAATTTGCCTGTAAATATTGCACCGTCCCCTAAATTATGTTATTCGTAGAATAATAGTGAATTTAAATTTATCCTGCGGCTTTTGTTTCACATCATTATCTGGTTTTGCTCCGCATCGATCGGCTAGAAAATTAGCAGACGCTCTTCAAGATACGACAACATTTCCTGATTGGGGACGGAAATTTATGGAACCGCTTGCCTACCTTCATCTCACTCAAGACTACCAAGAAGCTGAACATGGCGATTTATCAGTGCCAGGAAAGAAGGTACTCGCCTCCCTAGCTAAGCTCAAGCCCTCTCGATTGTCGATCGCCCTTTTAGGAATCGTATCGGGTTCGTTGGGTTTTGCCCATGCAGCCTCAGCCAGTGAATATCACAAAGACTATGCAGGAGGCGGCTTTTTCTATATTTTTGACGGAGGGGATGCCGCTAAACAGGTGGTTTTTGTGCCCGTTGGCCCAGAGCCAATTCACCCTCTAGCTGTGGCAAAATCCATTCAGCCGACTGCTTACCATGTCATTCAACCCAGTTCACCGCTTCATTCATGTACGGTGTTGCGGCCAGGGGACAGCGGCCCAGACGTGAAATGCCTGCAAGATCAACTGCGAGAATTGGGCTATTTCCACCATTCCTCAACAGGCTACTACGGACATATCACCAAAAGTGCTGTGATCGCCTTCCAGCGAGACAATGGGCTACGGGTGGATGGGGTTGCTGGGCCGCAGACGCTTTCCCTTTTGAGCCAGCAAACAGGTGGTGGATTTACGCCCTATTAATTGACCTCCTACTCACTTAGAATGGCTTGGCCCTGTTTTGCATGAGTCGGCATTAGTCGATACATAACACGTTATGTCCCTACCCATACGATCGATCGCCGCACACAAATCGCAGCACACAGATCGCAGCAAAGGCAGAAAACAGGAAGAATTTAGGAGAAAATCAGAGTACCCTGACTGGCGTTGAGGAGTTAACCCATAGTACAAATGTACCACATGATGTAATATGGTTCAACTTCAGGCTCTTATTTTTGATGTAGATGGAACGCTGGCGGAAACTGAGCGGGATGGGCATCGGGTGGCGTTTAACCATGCCTTTGCCGCAGCGGGTTTAGACTGGCACTGGACGGTCGAGCAATATAGAGATTTACTAGAGGTGGCTGGCGGTAAGGAGCGAATTCGGTTTTATCTCGATCGCCATCAGCCCCACTTCGAGCCACCCCAAGACCTGAACGATTTTATTGCTAAACTCCACGCCGCCAAAACATCGCACTACACCCAACTGATCTCAGAAGGTTTGATTCCCTTGCGTCCCGGAGTTAAACGGTTGCTCCAAGAAGCCCGCTCCCAAGGCATTCGGCTGGCGATCGCCACCACTACCACCCTGGAAAATGTGGTTGCCCTGCTGGAAAAGCACCTCGGCCCCGATGCGCCCAACTGGTTTGAGGTGATTGCTGCGGGGGATGTTGTACCAGCCAAAAAGCCTGCTCCAGATGTTTATCTCTACACCCTGCAAGCCCTTGCCCTACCGCCAAAAGCTTGCTTAGCGATTGAAGACTCTCACCAAGGATTGCAGTCAGCCCGACAAGCCGGACTCCCCACCCTTGTCTCCGTCAACGATTACACGCGCCATCATGATTTTGCTGGAGCAGCCTTGGTTTTAAGCCATTTGGGTGAACCGGATTTACCATTTGATGTGATCCAGGGAAATGCAGGCGATGCGATGTATTTGGATGTAAATTTGGCAGAAAAGTTGGTGGGGCAATAGCTCGCTCATCAAAACGGTTGAAGTTAAACTCAGAGCGATCGGGTGATTTCCTGCTGGTAGGCAAGATGCCTGCGCTAGCGATCGGGTGATCTCCTGCTGGCAGGCAAGATACCTGCGCTACGGATTACTCAATTCAATTCTCGACTTCCATCAACGGGTTGAAATCCTTTTCCATAGACAATCGAATCTGTTTAGGAAAGTTAAGCAAATCATCTGATGATTGTCTTGTGGGGTGAGCATCTTGCTTGTTTAACCCAAAATTTTAGACAAACTCGCGGTTTTCCTTAAACGATACATAATACAATCATTACTTAATCTTCAGATTTTTATTGCCTGTATAAATTATTGGTCGAGACGGGGAAGAATTCTATGCATCTGGCTCCGTTCTCGGTAAACATGTCTTAACAAACTGATCTTGATAAACAGAAATTTAATTCCCGTTCTTTTACGGTTAGTTTCTGTTCGTCTTTGCATTGTCTTTAGGTATCTCATGGTCGCTTCTGCTTCTCACATTGCTTCATCGGATTCACCCCTGAATCAGCCGATCGTCCCTCCTGTCAGTCCTTCAGCCAAACTGGATGCCTACTACCAGGAAATTAAAGCGGTGATCCTGTCGCGGCAAAATCCGATTACGGGGCTACTGCCTGCCAGTACGGCCGTCAATGAGCATGGGGACTATACCGATGCCTGGGTGCGAGATAACGTATACAGCATTTTGGCAGTGTGGGGGTTGGCCCTGGCATACCGCAAGTTAGACCTGGATCAAGGCCGCACCTACGAGCTAGAACATAGCGTCATCAAGCTGATGCGAGGCTTGCTGTTTGCCATGATGCGGCAGGCTCACAAAGTTGAAACATTTAAAGTAACGCAGCATCTCCTGGATGCACTCCACGCCAAGTACGACACCAACACTGGCGATACCGTTGTTGGGGATGATCAGTGGGGACACCTTCAGCTAGATGCCACCTCACTATACCTGCTGATGTTGGCGCAGATGACCACTTCGGGCTTACGGATCATCTACACCACCGATGAAGTCAACTTTGTCCAAAATCTGGTCTATTACATTGGCAGAGCTTACCGCACGCCGGATTATGGCATTTGGGAGCGGGGCAATAAGATGAATCATGGCAATCCAGAGTTAAATGCCAGTTCGGTGGGGATGGCAAAGGCGGCTCTGGAAGCGATGAACAACTGCGATTTGTTTGGGGTATCTGGCAGTCAGGCTTCGGTGGTGCATGTGCTGCTGGATGAAATTGCCCGGACGCGAACGACATTGCAATCCCTTTTGCCAAGGGAGTCTAGCTCGAAGGAAGTGGATGCGGCCCTGCTGAGCGTAATTGGGTTTCCAGCGTTTGCAGTGGAAGATGTGGCTTTGTCCGATCGCACCCGCAATAACGTGATCAGCAAGCTTCAGGGAAAGTATGGCTGCAAGCGGTTTTTGCGAGACGGGCATCAAACGGTGATGGAAGATGTGACTCGCCTGCACTATGAACCCTGGGAGCTAAAACAGTTTGAGCACATTGAGTGTGAATGGCCGCTGTTTTTCACCTATTTAATGCTGGATGCCCTGTTCCGAGGCGATCGAGATCAGGCAGAGGAGTATTACCAAAACCTTCAGCCGCTTTTAGTGGAGCGCAATGGCTATCAACTGCTGCCGGAGCTGTACTATGTGTCGGAAGAGGCGATCGAGGCGGAACGGCTTGCCCCTCAGAGTCAGCCCCGGTTGCCCAATGCGAATGTGCCGCTGGTGTGGGCGCAGAGTTTATATTATTTAGGGCTACTGCTGCGGGATAACCTGATTACGGCTGCGGATGTTGATCCTTTGGGGCGGCATTTGCATTTAGGAAATCGGCGGAAACCCCTGGTACAAGTGGCATTGCTGGCAGAAGATGAAGACCTGCAAGCTGAACTTGCCACCTACGGCATTGATGCCCAAACGCCCAATCAAGTTTCGCCAATTCAGGTGCGACGGGCCGAAGAACTGTCTGCCATTTACTACCAGATTGGGCGCAATGACAAGCTAGGGCTGACGGGAAGACCGATCCGACGACTGCGATCGCTCACTACTTCCCGAATTTTCCGGATTCGAGGCGAAACGATCGTCTTTTTGCCCTCTTTTCTTGATCCGCAGCAGTTTTACCTGACCCTGGACTACCACTTTTTAGTGTCCCAAATTAAGGGTGAACTGGTTTACATTCAACGCCACTGGTTTCATCTAGGACGACCGACTTTAACTTTGCTCTTGACCCATGCCATGTTTGAGGATGAACAAGGGGATATTCAGTCGCCCGTATTAGGACTGCTCAAAGAACTACGAGACGGACAGTGTAACGATGTTGCCGTGAAGCTAGGGCACCTGAATCAATTTATCTTAACGGCAGGCACGGAGCGCATTGATTTTGTCCATGAGTTTGAATTTGTTCAAACCACTGTGCAGAACACCGAATCAAAGCCGCAATACCTCAATTTTGATGCATCCTGCAACCGTCCGCTCGACAATACCCAGGAATTCTTACTGGAATATGAAACCGACATTTCTCGGCTGCTTACCGGACTCAAACAGTCCCGCAATATTTACGAACAAATTGATTTGCTCACAACCCTCAGTCAACTTGGTGGCTTAACGTTTGATACGGGCTTGGGTGGTGAAGCAACTCCTGTCACCGTTGCCGATTTACTGGATGAAGTCTATGTCAAAGCGAGTCAATTGCGCCTATGGTCAGTGATTCGCCGGGCTGCTGGTTTGCTCAACAAAATTGATATTGGTCTAGCAGAAGCGGTCACGTCTATCCTGATTCGCGGCAAACAAATTTCGGTGGGTAAGGCCTACAGCGAAGACTCCTTAATCGATCGCCCCATGTCTCCTGAGGAAATTGTGGGCAAAATCCAGGAGTTTTGCAGCAATGATGTGCGGGAACGTCCTCTAACACAGGAAGTTCTGATCTACCTCAGCGTCCTGATTAAAACAGAGCCAAACCTATTTGACGGCTTGCTCACCCTGCGGGTTGGCTATTTGATCCTGATGCTGACCAGTAAGCTGGCACGGGAACTTCGAGTCACACGGGACGAAGCCTATGAATCGCTCATGCAACTCAGCCCCTTTGACCTGAAAACCCAGGTGGTACAAGTCCTGGCGGGCTACAACACGCTGGATACGCTCCTGTTCCAGCAAGAATCTCTCCACTTCAGGCAGCAGCAGCCGATTCAGTGGGTTGTGTCTTCGGAAGCCAAAGCCGCCGAAGCCGCCCTGGAAATGAGCCAAACCGACTGGTGGCACTATCGCCAGCGAGAAGGAGCCTTAAACCGCGTTCCCAAGGGCTTTTACCCTAAAGTATGGCAGGTGATGCAGCACTGCAAAGGCTTGGTGATTGGTGATAAACTCGATCGCCGGAATCGCTTAGACAGTCGCCTCATCCTTTCGGAAATGACCCCTGGCGAGAAAAACTTTGCCCTCCGCATTGAACATTTGCTCAATAAAATTCAAGCCCCTGAATACCGTCAGGCTAACATTGAAGCCTTGATGGAACTGGCGGCGATCGTTGAGGAAAACCCAGATCTGCGAATCGATGATTACATCGTGCTGGATGTGCTAATCGGTCATGGAGTTCGCCTCACCTGGCTCGATCGCCACCCAACGCAGGTGGAATATTACGATCGGTTTAAGGGCATGGCCTGGCGATCGTTTTATGAAACCTCTCCTTCGGTCTGTGCCAGCTATATTGCTAAGGCGTTGCAGTTCTTGATGGAACTGGGGCAAAGTTTGGATGAGGAGGAGGAAGGGGAGGAAGGGAAAAAAGGGGGGAAAAGGAAGAGGGGAGGGAAGAAAGGGGAAGAGGGGAAGAAAAAGAGGAGAGGGGAGGGAAAGAGGAGGAAGAGAAAGAAAGGAGGGGGGGGGGGGGGGGGAAAAAAAAAGAGGAAGGAGGGGGGGAAAGAGAGGGAAGGAGAAGGGGAGAGGGGAGATTTGCAAAACGTTAGAAAAGCAAACACCTGGAGGGGTGGGGGAGTGGCTGAAACCAGAAGTTTGCTAAAC
>PVWD01000354.1 GCA_003003615.1 filamentous cyanobacterium CCP2
GGTGCGATCGAGGGCTTCTGGCATTTCCCGTAGGGAGGGCAAGAGGCTGAAGATGAAGGAATTAATTTCTAATTCTGAAGTTTGCAGGAGATGGGGCTTGGCATAAAGTAATATCTCATTCAGCAAATTTTCCAGGCGCGTCACTTCATCCAAGGCCAACATTGCTCGTTCCTGATCGGGTTCCGCTGAGTAGGTGCGTTTGAAGTAATTTAGCCCCATCTGAATCGTTGTCATCGGGTTCCGCACTTCATGTACAATCATGGCAGCAAACTGCCCGACGGCTGCCAATCTTTCTTGTTCAATCAGTTGAGCCTGCGCGGTTTTTAATTCAGCAGTACGGTTCGCAACTTCTTCCTCAAGCCGTTCATTAAACTGTTGTAATTCTTGGTAAAGCCGGTAATTGTCGATCGCAGTGGCGGCTCTTTCAGCAAACAGTTCTGCGGTGCGAACTTCTGCCACCGAAAACTGGCGGGGCTGCCTGGAAAAAGAGCAAACCGTGCCAATAATTTCATTTTGCGATGTGCGTAGAGGAATCCCCAAATAGGAAGCATATCCTTCGGGGGGCTGACCATATTCTGGATGCTGTTTGGCATCTTCCACCGCTAACGATCGCCCCGTCAAAACAACCGTTTCCGTTAGCAAACCGTGCAAAGAATAAACATGCTCCCCTTCTCCTAAATCCAGGCTGCTCGCCACAACGGTTTCCGTCCCATCCTGACAAACCGTGACGACCGACCACTCCAGCCCAATCAACTGGCTCACACCGATCGCAATCTCCTGCAAGTATTGCTTGAGTTCTCCTGCTCGATAGCTCAAAGAGGCCAGCACTTCTAGAACCCGTTGAGCGGATTGCCAGTCACCCGGATGCTCAAGTTCCGGACTGGGTTCACCACCTTGTTTGCATGTGCCCATAGTTAATGAAGGAAAGGAAAAAGCTGAAGCGAAATGCGTGTTCTTTAGTGTAGCGGAGTCGAGCGACCTTGGGAAAGGGAGAAAAGCTAAAGGAATAAAGGACTGGAAAGTAAAAATAGCTCGTATCAAATACGACAGCGGAACGCAGCGATTAGGATAGCTTTGTGCCTCAGCTTAACTTTTTAACCCCAAGAGAGGACAGACAGATAATAAGCCCCCTTCTCTGCCTGTCGGTTCTCCTGGGTAGGGTTGGTAACTAGCCCTGCACCTAGACTAATCTGAGATGCCTGAAGTTTTGCTAAGCTGGTATGAAGACATGGCAAGGAATTCGTGAAACTACGGATCATTCTCCAACTCCACCTAACTTTTCCTTCAATTCGTCCTTGATGCGATTCATGATAGAAGCCTCGTCCAGGGTCGAAAGGATGCGATCGATCACCACTTTAGGTCCGTCTGGCCCCCAGGAAGCTCCATTTGCTAAATAAACTTTAATCACCTGCCCAATCCCGTAGGTCGAAACTCCGGCGATCGCCGCTTGGGTGATGGCAACCGAAAGGTAAGGAGCTAAAGACAATCCTCCGGTGGCCGGGGCAGAGAGGCCCAACAGGCTTTTGAGTGAACCCAACCCAAAGGTAATGAGCAACTCACTGGCCGTAATTCCACCTAAACTTAGGGCGATTTTTTGCAGCAAGCCAACGGCCCCTTGCTCGGTCATGGGAATGCCATACATACGGGAAAGTGCCACAATCAGCGCAACGTCGATCGCCGCTCCACTTAAAAGATCGATCACGGTAATCGGGTTAATTGCAGTGGTGATTGCCTTAGTCATGACTCCCCGCCAAACCACCTGATTGGCATTCTGCTCCCGGATTTCAAGCTTGCGCTGGACGAGTTGCTCATTCACGTCGTCTGTGTAAAGCATGGTATTCAACGCCACAAGAGCTTTCCCTTCCCGATGCAAAATCTCCAAAATTTTTAGCTTGACCTGCTCCACCTGAGGCTCCCCTCGGCTGAGGTTAGGAACCAGCTTGCCATCCGGACGACGCACCGCCTTGGCAAACAGAGGAGAAGCTGCTGCCATTACAATTTCATCCGGCGAAAGCAATTTTTTCACCCGATCGTCTCGAATTTTTTCGTAGATGGCAATGCGATCGGCTTCTGGATATTGGTCAATTTTGTTTAACACAAGCAAAATCGGCTTGCTGGCCTGGCGCAGGTCAGACAAAGCTTCAAACTCGACCTTGGTCATGTCTCCGGCAATCACAAACAAAATCAAGTCTGCCTGTTTGGCAATTTGCTGTGCCAATCGCTCACGGGTTTCCCCATCCACCTCGTCAATGCCAGGAGTGTCAATCAGTTCAATCCGAGAGTTCCCCAATCCAGGCAGCGTCACCGTCCACAGATTGTAGTCTCCATCGCCGATCGCTTCCCGCTTCGCATTCCACTGCGCCGTTTGAACCGTCTGCGTCACGCCATGTGTCGGCCCCGTTTCAAAAATTTCCTGCCCCAACAGCGCGTTCAGCAATGAAGATTTTCCTCGCCCCACCATGCCAAACACGGCAATGTGAATCACCTGGCGATCGAGCTTATCCAGCATCATTTCCAGGCTTTGAATTTCCGCCTCTAAGCCTTCCCGCTCCTTGGGGGTTAGGTCTAGCTTTTTCACCAGTTCCCGCAACACATCCTGAGCCTGCCGATAGTTCAGTTCCGCCTGAATATCGCCAAAACTTTGGATGGCTTGGTCTAGATCAGTGGTGAAGTCGTTGGAGGTCATAGGGGTGGCAACGGATGTGTGGCAACGGATAGATAGTTGAGGAGGGGTTGAGGGAAGGGCAATCGGTAACAGATGGGTGGTAACGAATAGATAGTTGAGGGAAGGGCAGGTTCTTGCAATTCAAATCGGCTTGGTGAGAGTCTGTCAATTTTTTGGTGTCACTCCAAGGTTGGCTGCGGTTTCCCAATCTCCCGTAGATGCATTGTGGGCTACCTGAAAAAGTCTGATGAATGGACTCGGCAACTTCAAGCGTCTTCATCTCACCATATTTCCACAATAGCGAATAAAAAAAGCAAGGGCGGTTAAACCCTTGCTACCGTGCGAATGAAAGCTGCGAATGAAAACGGGCGATCGAACTTTGTTTTGGCTGAGGAATCCAAATTTAATAACCTGAAATTCTTGTAGGGTGGACATCTTGCCCGCCCAGTCAACAAAGCAGAATGATGACAGGTTATTGAATCTATGATCCTAAGTTTCGATCAGGCTCTAATCTTGTGCAGATTAGGTTCCAATGATGCCGCCATCGTCTTTGGTGATGACCACTGTTGCCGATCGGGGGTTCATTGCCGGATTTTGATCGGGCCAGCGTGACTTGAAGTTGCCTGTGGCAAATTCCTCTTCGGTGGTGGTGGCTCCTGGGTGCTGCACGTTGATGAACATGGTGCGCTGATCTGGCGTTGTGATGACACCTGTAATTTCTTGACCGATCGGGCCAGCCAAGAACCGACGGATCTCACCCGTGTTGGGATCAGCCGCCAGCATTTGGTTGTTGCCAAACTGGGCAAAATCTCCTGTGTTCTGCGAATCTTCGCCAATGTCAGTTTGAATCCACAGGCGGCTATCTGCATCAAACCAGAGTCCGTCTGGGTTTACGAAAAGACTATCCGCATTCAAAGGTTCACCCGATAGCTTACGGCTGTCATTTTCTGGGCCAGCCAACACAAACAGATCCCACTCAAAGGACATTGCGGTTGGGTTACTGCCTGACTCATTCCAACGAACGATTTGTCCCCATTGGTTTGCAGGACGAGGGTTCACCGCGTCAACTTGTTCGGGTTCGCGGCGGCTGTTGTTGGTTAGCGTGAAATAAACGGCTCCTGTTCTGGAATCCACTGCGCCCCACTCAGGACGATCCATCTTGGTGGCACCCACAAAGTCAGCAGCCGTGCGCGTGTTGACCAAAATATCTGCCTGATCCTGGAACCCGTTTTCAGGCGTTAGACCGTTTTCACCAAAAGTCAGCGCGATCCACTGGCCTGTGCCATCGTCGTTGAACTGTGCCACATAGAGCGTTCCTTCATCCAACAACGCACCGCTTGCCGTTGCCTGGGAATAGGGCTGGGCGGAAACGAACTTGTAAATGTACTCAAAGCGGGCATCATCACCGGAATAGCAGACGATCGGCTGTCCTTCTACGGGCGGCTGAAACACCACACCTTCATGGGCAAACCGTCCGAGGGCAGTGTGCTTCACAGGTGTGCTACCAGGATTGAAGGGGTCAATTTCAACAACCCATCCGAAGGCATTTGGCTCGTTACGGTAGTCTTCGGTGGGGCTGCCAGCTTTAGAGGAGGCATCAAAGCGAGTATATTCGTCGGCTCCGCTGTCGGCTAGATCCCAACCATAGCGAGTTCCTTCTGTACTCACACCATAGCGATCGTGTTCACGAGGCAATGTTGCATCGGCATTGCGGAAATAGCCAGCCCAGTTTTCCTCAGCCGCCAAGTACGTGTTCCAGGGGGTAACGCCATGCGCGCAGTTGTTGATAGTGCCACGAGTTCTTGTTCCATCCGGGCTGTACAGGGTTTTAACCAGGTCAGATCCTCGTACGGGCCCTTGAATTTCCATTGGAGTCAAGGCTGTAACGCGACGATTGCGCTCATCTCGAACTACGCTCCAGCTACCATCAGCCTGGCGAGATACACGAGCAATGCTCACTCCATGAGCATTCATTTCCTTCAGAACTTGGTCAGTTTCGCGAGTACCGTCTTCCTTGGTCGGATAGCCACCCGAATCAAAAGTCTGCCCGATCGCAGACGCATGCATATAGCGCGGCTCAACGTACTCATGGTTCATCACCAGTAGCCCATCTTCAGAGCTACCCTCATAGGGCGAGTTGCCTTCAATGGGGAAGAAATGCATTCCGTCATGGTGTTGACCCACCTGCATTTCCTGGTCGGCTCCGGTGTTTTCTAGGCTAAAGCTAGGAAAGCTACCGCTAATGGGTTCACCCCAAGGCATCAAAATCCTGGCAGTGTATCCTTCCGGAACGACAATCGCATCTGCTTCACTCACTGGGACAGCCTTAAACCCAAGCATGGGGCTGCTGGCATTTGCAGGACGAGCCTTTAGCCCATCTAGAACTGGCCCTGCAAACATAGTGGTTACGGCTGCGGCGAGCGTTCCTCTTAAAACCTGGCGACGCTGCAAACGAGTGCTGAGAATGGATGAAAAGAATGGGTTATCAGAACGGTTACAGATCGGCTCATCACCATCAAACTGGCGATCGTTTGCGGTACTCCTCACATCAACGCCTCCCTTGGCAATGCGGGAATACTTTTGCCGCAGGCTTCGTTTGTTACTCACGTTTAGTTCTCCTCTTGTATGACTTACCCTGTTGCCAAGCTGCTATGGAGAAGAGGGATTCAGTATCACTGGAATGCTTGCAGTTGGCAAGAAAGAGGATAGCTGAGAGGAGAAGTCCGATTTCTCAAGTTTACTGGCTCGTTTCGTCTCCTTCATTGTCCTAACGTTTCCTGCCGTACCCACTCACTCCAAGGCTCTGCTGACGCTCAACCCCATAAACTCTTGGTACTAGTGCTTCTTGCTTAACAAAACGTCAAGCTTGCGCTGCATCACTGCTTCGCGCATCTCAAAGTCCGTCCTGTATGGTAAAGGCACAAGGTTATCGGAGGAATAAGTAAGGGTTAAACTATCCGTCTGAAATCCGAGAAAACAATTAAGATTCTAGGGTTCCAGGACAGCAGGAGATCTGCCAAACCGCGATCGCCACAAAGAAATCTGAATGAAACGATCGCAGATCTGGGCAGAAGTGATATAACGTTTGCTGTTGTAATTGATTTCAAAGGGGATACCGTATAGCCGTATTCCTCAACCAACTGCGCCAACTGTGCTAACGTTTGGGACAAAACGATGCGAAATACCTTCACACAGAACTTCTGGCTTAGAGCAAAGCTAACCCAAATCTCTGCAATGGGTTTGCCCTGGATGGCAGCCAGCCTCACGGGAGCCACAGCCTTCAGTGCGATCGTTTTAACCGTTCCCGCCCAAGCCGCCATTCTCAGCAGTTGGGAATATAACCCCAGCAATTATGAGTTAGAAATTTTGGTTCCTGGAGGCACAACGCCCCGTTACTCC
>PVWD01000085.1 GCA_003003615.1 filamentous cyanobacterium CCP2
AAGTAATGTAATCCTCGTCCCCCAGAGCGTTACACACTTAAATGGCAGTTGCTTTCCATGCTCCCTCTTGTGCCTTTCATCTTCTGCCCTTTGCCTTTTCTTCCAGACTCCTCCCCGTTTTGTCCAGATTCCCGGTACATTAAGGAAATCTCCCCTATCTACTTTTTCAAAGTTCTTTTTCAGAGTTGAAGTTCGAGGTAAGCCAGATTGGACGACACTTACCAGGTTTATGTAAATCGAGTGGCGCGCATGACCTTGCCTGAGACGTTTCAATCTCAGGTGCAATTCATCCAACCTTCTCCAAAGTTTCATTCCCTTGCTGATGGAGGGATTGATCCTGCGCCATTTCCGGGTTACACCGTCATTAGCCCACCCTGCGTGGATGATGGCAAAAACACCGAGTTTTATGGGCAGTTGCAAACCTATCAAAGCGAAATTTTAGAGCGGTTAGAGCCAGGCTTGTTGGTTCCTTTGCCCAGTGACAGTTTTCACTTCACCTTGGCGGATTTGGTATGGGCCAGTGCCTATCGCCATGCCTGTGAAGATACACCAGAATTTGAGCAACGCTTGCAGACTTGTGTGGCTCAAGTATTTCAAAAAAGCGAGGCTTTGGTACAGGCAGATCAGCCGATCTACTGGCAGGTGATTGGGCTGTTTCTGCGGACTCGGGCTTTGGGCGTGTGTCTAGTTCCCAAGGATGAGGAGTCTTACAACCGGGTGTTGCTCATGCGGCGAATGTTGTATCAGTCTCCAGATTTGATTGCCCTGGGAGTGGAGCAGCAGTATAACTTTACAGCTCATATTACATTGGGCTATTTTGGCGAACCGGCAAGCACCGCCAACCACGATCGCCTTGCCGAGGATCTGATTGCTCTGAACGATCATTGGCTAGAGTCCCACGCTCCACAGGAGATTTGGGTGCATCGGGCTGAACTACGAAAGTTTGATGACATGACCCACTACTACCGAGAGCCAAGCTGGGCCATGCTGGAGTTTTAAGTGGCTAGATCACCGACTGGAGCAGCAACACCCGAAGCAACTCCGCTCAACCATCCGATTTTGGAGCAGAGCTTTGCGGTGATTGACCGGGAAATCGGGGAGCATTCTTTTACGGCCCCAGAATATGCGATCGTGAGGCGAATCATCCACAGCACTGCCGATTTTGAGTTCAAGGATCTCGTTCGGTTCAGTCCAGGGGCGATCGAAGGAGCGATTGCAGGACTGCGGCGATCGGTGCCGATCGTGGTGGATGTCAGCATGGTGAAGCAAGGGATTACAACACTGGTGGGTAAAACCTTTGGTAATCCCATTATTTCTGCGGTTGAGCAAGCCAATCTTGCCCTCCCAGGTAAAACCCGCACAGAAACGGGAATGCTTCACTGTTGGCAGCACTACCCTCAAGCGATTTACGTGATCGGCAATGCTCCAACAGCTCTCCTGGCTTTGTGCGACTGCTGGCAAAGCGAACCCTATCCTCCAGTTGTGATTGCGGCTCCGGTCGGCTTTATTTCTGTCATAGAATCTAAAGCGGCCCTGTCCCAACTTCCAGTTCCTCAAATTCGGGTAGAGGGACGGAAAGGGGGGTCTCCTGTGGCTGCCGCAATTCTGAATGCGCTGTTGGTGTTGGCGTGGGAAAACCAAAATTAAGCGTTTAAGAAGACGGGACTAATCGCCGCCGCAATGATTCCGATCGCCGCTTGGCTGTTGGATTTTTGGGGTCAATTTTTAACGTTTCTTCATAGGTTTCTAATGCCTGCACCGTCAACTGTTTCTTCTCGTAGGCAAACCCCAAGTTGTTGAGAGCGGTTGGGTATTCTGGCTTACGGTCTAGTGCTTCTTTGTATTGCTTAATTGCCAAATCAAACTGCTCTTGGGCGGTGTAGGCATATCCTAAGGCGTTGTAAATTAGGGCGGCGTTTTCACCGTCTTCCAAATCTTTAGACTTCAGTGCCTTCTGAAACTGAGTAATCGCCTGGGCATAAAGCCGCTTGTCCAGCAAGATACTACCCAGTTCATAATGTTCTGGAGCGGTACCCTTTTCCTTACTCAGCTTGCTCTGCAACCGGGACAGCTTGCTTTCAGTGCGACGAGTCCTCAAAATTTGCCGAAACAAAAACCAGCTTGCAACGGCCAACAGCGTCACCAGGATACTGAGATAAACAACAGGAAGCAGACGATCATCCATAGCCCTTACTACACAGCAAACGATTTCCTTTTTCAGCCTACACTACAATTGGAACTGCGATGGAGAAGCTCGAATAAGCTGGGAAAAAGGCACTCGATCGGCTTTGTTTACAGCTTTTTTAAGGAATTTAGCCTTGTTAAACTGTATAGATCTAGTAAAGGGTATCATAGCTGCTAATACTTTAATCAAAGCTTGTTAATCTAAGACAAGCGGGTTGTATGAAAGATGTAATGATGGTTTATAGCTAAACAGAGCATCTGACTCAACCGCTTTATTAAAGTTGTGAATCAAGCGTTTATCTCTCTGCGTCCAAGTGCTTCGTTGTGCTTCGTTGAAATAAAATTTAACCCCTCTCGTTACACAATCTAGCTTTAACCAAGGCGATTCTCTAATAAACCTTATAAATGGACATTTATTGCACTCGTCCAAACTGCCCAGATCCGATTAATGCAATCCCTGATTTAGATGACAGCGCATTCTTCAGGGCTGTGCAACAACGGTACTGTGCGGCTTGCACGATGCCCTTGATTTTAGATGGTCGATACTTGCCGCTCAAACGTTTGGGCGGTGGAGCTTTTGGCACAACTTTTTTGGGGTTAGACCTGCGATCGGCCAAGCAGCGACATTGTGTGATCAAACAATTACAATTGCGAAATAACCTTGCCCCTAATCAGGTAGAAGGGGTGAAGCGAGCATTTCGTCGGGAAGCTGAAATTTTAGAAGTTTTGGGCGACAACAATCAGCAAATTCCCACACTGTTTGCTTATTTTGGGCTGACGGCTCCAGGGTTTATGGGTTCGCGCACCTCAGACCCTCATCGGAATGAAACTGAGGAGTACATTTACCTTGTTCAAGAGTACGTTCAAGGGCAGGATCTGGACAAAGAACTGCGGAAACAGGGCAGGTTTTCTGAGTCAGATGTTGTAGACATCATGCAGCAGGTGTTGCCTGTGTTGCAGTTTATTCACGATCGGGGGGCAATTCATCGCGATATCAAACCCAGCAACATGATGCGCGATCAAAATGGGCGGATTTATCTGATTGATTTTGGAGCCGTGAAACAAGTAACCACCGGCGTTCCGCTGAAAAGTAATTCGTTGGTGTTTGGGACTTTGGGCTTTGCGCCACCCGAACAAATTGCCGGTAAGCAGGTTTATCCGTCTACTGATTTGTATTCCCTTGCGGTGACGGCATTGTGTTTGCTGACGGGCCAATCCCCAGAAGCTCTACTCGATGCCAGTGGCGATTCCTGGAATTGGAAACCCTTTGTGCAAATTAGCGATCGTCTGGGGCAGTTACTTGACAAAATGTTGGAGTTTATTCCGGGGCGACGGTTCCAATCCGCAGATGAAGTAATGGCAGCAATTTCTGCTGGCTCATCGGCTGGTGAAATGGGACGAGTTTTCATCAAGAGTGCTGATGAAACGGTTCTGGCTCACAATTATCGAGTAGGCATTTCCCAGGAAGCCGTAGAGACTCGCTTCCCGCCTAACCCTGCACCTGGTAACGCTGAAACAGTCGTTAGCCCACCGTCTTATCCGCCCCAAAATCAACCTGGGCCAACGCCACCCTACCCGAATTCGCCTTACGCCCCTTATCCAAACACGCCCTATCCATCTCCTCAATCACCATCACCAAACCCTCCTCTCAATACCAAGCCGACTTTAAATCCTGCGTTTGTGACTCGGTGTCGGGAAGAGTTAGCGTACTTTATTGGCCCGATCGCTGGACTGGTGGTAGAAGAGGCAATTTCCCAGTATTCTCCAGCCACTTTACAGCAGCTAGTAGAAATCCTGGTTCAAGAAATTCCTGATCCACAGGCAGTGCTGGAATTTAGACGCAAGTTGCTCTCCTGAAAATTGAGTCAGGACAATTTGAGCCAACAAAATTTCCGTAGCGCAGGCATCTTGCCTGCCAGGGAGTAAAGTGCTGGGGATCATCCCAATTGATGCCAATGGATGAATTTCCGTAGCGCAGGCATCTTGCCTGTCAGTGAGCGATTTGTCAGGCAAAGGCAAAACTGGGATATACCCACCCAAGGGAAGCAAGTAACGCGATCGATTTTTACCTAACTTCCGTGAGTATGGCGATTAATCCGCTTCAAGGCGATTTCTAAGCTAAGCTGCATTCGTTTAAATGCTCTTGCCAAGTTCCCAATTTCATCATTAGAAAGTTGCTCAAACTGCACATCTGTATGCCCCGTACTCACCTCCTCTGCCACACGGGTCATTCGCTTCAAAGGACGAATCACCTGCCGATTCAAAATTGCGTTAACCAGCATGATCACTGCAATAAAAATTCCTGAAACGATGCTCAGAATCAGCAAAATCGATCGATTTGCTTTGTTAATGACTCGGCTAGCCGGGACAGAAACAATTCTTGCCCCAACAATTTCATTTAACTGCCAGCCAAACCCTCCAGAAGCTCCATACCGTTCAATTTGGCTTCTTGGAGCCGCAGCAGGTGTACTATGGCACTGCAAACAACTTTCACTTGTCACAGAGAGGGGCCGCGCAATGTAAAACACCTTGCCGCTAGGAACCGAACGGAACCCACTCACTTCTTTGAGATTGTTATTTTGCCGGAAGTCTTCCACAATTTGAGTTTCAAACCCATCAGCCTTGTCTCTTAAATTTGTGGGATTTAAGGTCGCTTCTTTGTAAAAGAAATCGCGATACTCAGAATGACCTCGGAGCAGATCAAATACTTCGCGGGCAGAGTATGCCGGAATCGTTTGGGGTAAAAAGACTTCTTCCAGACGATCGGACAATTCAGGATTGACTTGGGTACTGGTGTACTCTCGCACAGATCCCATGGTTTCCATCAAAATTAGCCCGGTTGCAGCGACATCATTTCGGGCATTTTGGCGTAAAACAGTGGATAGCACCAAGCCACTTAGGGTTAACCCTGCTAGAAGAATGATTGTTAGCAGGATTGTAAACTTTCGTCTCAAACTCAGGTTTTTTAACATCGCCACACGACTAAACTAAACGTAGATTACTGAATAAATGAAGATGCGCCTTGTAAAGCAATCACTGACGTTCTTAATAGATGAATCAGTTTCAAATAGCCAAATTCCGACATGTATATATTCTTTTTGATAACTTCATCATTTTGAATCGTTAAGCATCTGAAATCAAAGGTGAAGTTTGTGTAGTAATAGAATAATTTTCTCATTGACTATAGGTAATCAAATAATAGCTTCTCCCCAATAAAAAGAAATTATTCTTAAGACAATCTTTGCGTCCGCCTGCAACCAATCTTCTATGTACTTAACCCTTTAGCAAACTATTTGGCAAATCATCATGTTTCTTCGCCGTATGCTGTTCGTTAAATTGCTTGTGCTAGTTGGCGTGTTGGGAGCTAGTTGTAATTCAGAAGCGGAATTGTCAGGTTTGAATGAGCTAACCGTGGGGGTGGTTAGCTATGACCAAGGGGAACTTTCTGTGGAACGGTATGAGCCGCTTCAACAATATTTGGCAGAGGAAACAAAATCGATCGTTCAGTTGGAGCCAGCCTACAACGAAATCCAGGCTTTAGAACAAATTGAACGCAAAAAATGGGATATTGTTTTTGCCCCTCCGGGACTCGCGTCGATCGCCATTGATCAAAATCTTTATATTCCTCTGTTTTCGCTAGAAGAAATTGATAGCAATCGGCGTTCTTTAATCGTTGTTAGGGGGGATAGCCCAGCCCAAGAACTTGTTGATTTGAGCAATCAGGTGGTTGCCCTCGGAGAACCCGGTTCGGCAGCAGGATATTACCTTCCCGTTTATGATTTGTATGGTTTAGTTTTACAGGAAGCTCGGTTTGCTCCCACGCCCCGCACTGCGCTGCAATGGCTGAGTGATGGAACTGTTGATGCCAGCGCGCTGTCAATGGGAGATTTTGAACAGTATCGACGAGACTTTCCAGCTACCGAGTTTCGCATTCTCCACACTAGCCGCTGGATTCCACCTGGATTGGTGCTGCTTGGCCCCAACGTTGAACGCAATCTTCAGCAGGAAATTGAACGCGCTTTGCAAGAAGCTCCTCCTGAAATTACAGCCGATGCTGGCTATGTACCATCCGCCGAAATTCCTAACTACAACCACTTCACTGAACTTGTGCAAAAAGTTTTTCCCCTTAGAGAACAAGTTCAGCAAATTCCAGCCGTTTTGCTCTATGAGGAAGAATTGCGATCGGCGCAGTAAAGATCAATTTGTAGGAAAGCACCTATGTTTGTGTGGTGAAATTGGCAGCAGTCAACACATCCGATCGATTAAGGGTTGCAAACAACCCACCATCCCCAAACCCAGCAATTCCCCGGTTTTCGTTGTAATACAAACCTTTGGTCGATTGCACATAGGTGATTAAGGCTTTGCTCCTTTGGGCTTGCCGCAGGTTTTTCACCGTTGCAAAAGATGTCCGTTTGCCGAGTCGAGTGAAAGTGGTGCGATCGAGTACAAGCCGATCTTGTTTGGGGTTGAAGTCTAACACGCGATCGACCCCCATGATGAGCGGATCAAACGCCTGATTCATATCAAAAATAAATCGGTCTTTACCTTGCCCACCCCGCAAGCGGTTGTTGCCTGTTCCTCCATTCAAGCGATCGTTGCCTCTACCACCATTCAACACATCATCACCCGCGTTACCAATCAGAATATCGTTCCCTCCCCCACCTATGAGGGTATCGTTACCCGCATCTCCAACCAGCACGTCTCTGGCAACAGATCCTCTTTTCCTCACTGGTGCGGGTGTAGGTACGGGGGTTGGAACTCTGGTCGGAGACGGAGAGATCGGAGCCACAACAGGGCCCCTACCCGGAATTGGAGTTGGAGTCACAACAACAGGTGCCCTACCCGGAATTGGAGTTGGAGTCACAACAACAGGGCCCCTACCCGGAATTGGAGTTGGAGGACTGCTTCCTGAACCTGATGGAGCAATGGTTACAAACGATCGAGCGACTTGGCTCTCATTGTTAAACGCTTTACCGTCGGAAACGATAAATTCAATAGTTCGCTGTGTTCGATTGGGGGAAGACGAAGTGTTTTGGTAAGTCAGGGAACGTAAAACTCTACTGTAGTTTCCGATCGAGTCTACTCCGAATAAATCCAACGTTCCGTTACTTGGGTTATAGCTTGTAGAAATGCTTGTTCCAGAAGTGTTGGCCGATAGTCTTTCTGATGTTCCATTCAGCAGGTTTGTAATTTTAATTGAGGCATATTGCAACGTGTTGTCATTGCGATCGAACAGGGAAAGAAAACTATCCGGGCGATCGTTGATCAAACGAACGGGAGATCTGCCAGCAGTGTAGGTCACTTGGGTATCAAGCCCTGCATTGGGCAACCCATTAAGATCTAAAACAGGAGCCGCATTACCAAAAACGACATAACTTGCCCCTGCTGCCTGCCTGCCACTGACACTTGACTCAGGTGCCCCAATAATAATGTCATCTATTCCATCATCGTTGAGATCTCCAACACCGCTCACTGACCAGCCTGCTTTATCTCCGATCGTTTTATCATCTCTGAACGAAGGCGTTCCCTCAAAGGCAATCAGATTAGTCTGATTAGGAGATTGATTCGCATTCAACAAACCTAAGCTAACGAGTCCCCCTGCTCCAACAGTTTCACCCCCAAAAATGACATAGGCTCTACCAGAAACAGCCGTTTCGCCGTTCTGCTGTCCGGGTGCTCCAATTAGTAGGTCAGGAATACTATCTCCATTGAAATCTCCTGCCGGACTCACAGAAAAACCCAAATTGTCTCCACCGTCCGCACTTAACCCGGTAATGACAAAACCAGACCTTCCACCAGTCCGAACGAATGTGCTTGGATTCAAATCAAAACTTTCACCAAAGTTTTGTCCACCAAAAATAACAAACGCTCGTCCTGCACGCCCCCCGGACTGGTTACGATTTGCACCAATAATGAAGTCATCGTAGCCATCATCGTTAATGTCTCCAAGACCACTTACCGCCCAACCTGAAAGCTCATTTTCAAAAAGTCCATTAATTTTGAAGCCGTCATTCCCATCAAGGTTTGCCACATTCAAAGAAGTTTTCGTTGAGAGGAGTTCCCCTGTGTTTTTGTTGCGCCCGAAGATAACATAGGTTCGACCGCGATTTTTTGGTGCATCCATGCCAATTGCGCGTGCGCCAATCAGCAAGTCAGGATATCCATCCCCGTCAATGTCACCAATGCTGCTTACTGAATTCCCAAAGCGATCGCCCCTTGTTTCTCCCTTAATAGTTGTCTGACGAATAGAAGAGAGATCAGATTCGTTTTGCAGTTCCTTTCCATAAACAATGCGTACTTCTCCGGTTTTTGATCCACTCGCCGGGCCAGGAACCCCAATTAGCAAATCATCCTTGCCATCTTTGTCCAGATCCCCAGCCGTAGCCACAAAAAAACCGTATAGATCCAATGGATTTCCGCTCAGAGAAAACCCTTTCCTGTAGCCAGATTCTGTTGTAATCTCTCCTAAATTGAACACTGGGTCAAATGGCTGATGCTGACCAAATACAACGTAGGCTCTGCCTGGCACTCCATCTTCCGTACTAAATGAGCCGATGATCAGATCAGCGACCCCATCACCGTTAAAGTCTCCGGCTCCACTTACGGAGTGTCCTGTTCGATCGCCCGATCGAGGGTTATTTGCTTCTCCTTCCCTCACTCCTTCAAGCACAAAACCCAACGTTCCGCCCAGATAAAATTGAGGAAATCGAAAATCGAGTATAGAGAAAAAACTCTTGCGCCCAAACAAAACATAGCTTCGCCCAGCCCGGTTCTTGGCATCTCGTGCCCCGATGATCAGATCGTCAATTCCGTCACCATTGACATCGCCAACACCGCTAACTGAAAACCCGAAATGATCACCCACTGCTCCCCCATGTATGCGAAGGCCATTCTTGCCATCTAGTTGGGACAGGTAAAAAATAGGAAGAGTCATTATTCTTACCTCTAATTTATGAGCTAGAGACGACGTGTAGAGCTTCTCCAGCGCAGAATTTTTCACACAGCTAAACCTCTTACCACCTGTCCAAGCCTCAAAGCCTTTGTTGTGATGCTTATGTACTTAGAAAGGGAGAATTGAGCCTGCCCAAAAAAGTTCATCCACTCCAGAGCAGTTTCCAATGCACAAACTACAGATTGTAGTGGTGCATTTAGCCCAATTTAGAATGTGATTGTAGTGTAGTTAGGATGTGGTTAAGATAAATTTTGCGAAACCCAATAGAGCTAGTGTAGATGTTGGATTTTGCGTTGTTTAATTCAACCAACAGAATCAGAAATAGACTGTTGAAAAATTCGCTGACTTTAACTAATGATTCACAAGATCGTTGATGTTAATGATCATGATTAAAGCTCGTAATGGTGTAAAAACCTGCGTAATGCCTGAAAAACTTAACTTAAGAAATGTAGCAACGGACAAGAAGCTGAGAATAGTTGAGATAGATAAAACCAATTGAAGAGCCTGGAAATACAAAACTTATCTGAATCATTTTTTCTAGTGCAAAGCAATAAAAAAACTGAGCGTTTTCACACTCAGTATCCTGGTTTTCAAGAGAAAGATTATTGATAAACGAAATTAATCATTTGAATGAATTACTGAATTAAATCGCCTTGAATTCCGGGCCAGTTTTGATCGGCTTTAGCGATATTTCCAGGAATATCTCGTTCCCATCGCCGTTGCACCCCAGTGGTTGCATTCAGGTATAGCCGATCGCCGACAATTTTCCAGGCATTAGGGTCGATCGGAGCAGTATAGCCCTGACTGACTGCCCAAGCACAGAAACCACCATACTCAGGGGCATATCTTTCTGGATCACTGGCAAACAAATCGCGATTTTCAGCACTGGAAAATAGCCAAGTGGCATTGCCCCATTCATAACTAAATGCTTCACTGCCCTGGACAGGTTGCCCTTGCTGAAAGTATGCAACTGGGTCAGTTCCCCGGATGGCAAAGCCGTTATCGCTGTAAAAAACGAGGCTGGCATCTTGAGGGGCAGTTGCTTCTGGTTCTGCCAGGCTTTCCTCAGTGGGGCTGGCTTCAGTTGGGCTGGCTTCGGTAGGGGGTTCAGGATAGGTTTCGATCGCCCCCTCTTCAGTAGTAGATTCTGTTGTATTTCCTGTACCAGGAGCGGTGCAACCCGCAGCTAAACTCAAGCCTAAAATCGAGGTGATAGCAAAGATAGCAAAATGTTTGGTGTTCATGGCGATCGTGCCCTCGATGACGTAATAGTTCCGTATCAAAAAACAGACTTTTTGATGGCTACAGTACGTTAACTAGATATTTCGGAAACTCAATATTTTTGAAGATGGAGTACTGCTAATTTCTAGGCATTTAGCTAGTTCTGCGCCACTTGCCAATCCATTCTCCTCCCCGGAACCGCCAGCGAGGAAACAGTAAGCGCATTAGAACCCAAGCCATGAGGTACGTTGCAACCCAAACTGAACCATAGTGCAGAACAAACGTGCCGATGTTGAAATGATCGCCATCGATGTGGGGCAACACGCCAAGAATGCCCAAAGCCGCCAACAGCAAGCCTTCAGCCACTCCAGAAATCAACTGAAATGCACCAGGCCAGTCATGATCCCACAAGAACTTTTGCAGGTAGTTATACAGCACATCCCACGCCAGCCCAAACAAAGCAACATAGAACAAAACCCAGTAGTAAGATGTCCCTGGTTCGGTGCCGAATAATCCAGAGGCAAAAAGCCAGGTAACAATCAGCCCAACGGTAGCGAGGAGAAAGATTCGCGTTTGCCAACGCCCGAAGAGTGTAGGTGTCATGATGAAAGGGATAAAGGATAGAGTGGGGAGTAGAGAGAGGAGGGAGAAGTGAGGAGTAAGGGAGATCAATGAATGAATAGATGAATCGGAAAGTGAATGAGTGATTACTCATCAATAACACTCACCGCCGATCGCCCATTTTCATCCTACGGAGCAACATTAAAGGCCCACTTAAACCATTGCCAAATTGATCCTACGCCTTCCAGGTAGCGGATTTTCGGTGCTCTGGCTCCCGCAAGGGCTTCTGCCGATCGATGGGCAGCATATTGTAAGCCGAGGAAAGTATCCACTGGGGCATAGGGGCCACCCAGGGTAATCACACCAGCCGCATACATTCGCCCTTTGCCGTTCCGCATTTTTTTAATTTCAAAATCGTTTTCAACGTGCAGGCGCATCTGCGGATTGAGATCTAGATTGTGATGTTCGATCAAGTCTCGCAGTAGGGGGTTTTCGCGAGGGTCTGAGATGAGTCCGGTGCAGTCTACCACAAAATCGGCTTCAATCCGTTCAACACCTTCATAGCCTCGGCTCTTGACGTAGGTAACGGGCTTACCTTGCTCGTTTTGTTCCACCTTGTCTACCTGACCAAACTTGATGGTATACCAACCTTGCTTCAGTCCTTCTTGAACCGTTTTACGCCAGGGAATACGGCTAGCAGTTGTGGTTCCGCCCCATGCCTCCAGCAATTCCCGACGACGCAACGGGTCAGCCGATTCCAGCATCGATCGCATGTCTCCACCCCAAGTGCCTTTCGGCCAGTTATAGGGCTGAAATTCCCAATGGTTTTCCACATAGCGTTTTGCTTTACCAAAGCGATTACCGGATTTAGGCGATCGGCTCAGGTGGATGACTGTGATCCTGGGGTTTGCTTTACGGGCTTTGTAGATCCGATCCATAATTTGCGAACCAACAATCCCAAACCCTCGTACCACAAGGGTTCCACCAAATTTTTCCAGGTGTTCATACACATGGTCGTGGGGTTCATAGCCATGTACAACTCGTTTCGTATCTCCGGTGCGTTGACGGTAATCTTGCAGGTCGTCCAGCAGTTTGATGGCAGGATATCCTGTGCAAAGATGAATATATTTTGCAATCAAGAAGCGGTAATCTGAAGCAACGACGGGTTGGGTAGCTCCACCGGCAGTGGGCGGTTTGGTCGCAGAGTAGGCAATGACATAGCGGCCATCTTCTGTTTTGCGAATACTGCGAACGCTGCCATACTGCACGATCTGATTCCAACCAATCCGGGTAGCTTCCCGATCCATTGAGTTGAATACGTTATCGGCGATCGGGGTATAGGTATCAGCAAAGGCAGGTTCAGAGAAGACTTGCCACAAATTTTGCAGTGCCGAAGGAATTCGCCCAGAAAATGTCTCACGCCACGATTCCCGCAGCGCATAGCCTGGCCAACCCCATACGTTGTCCGGGCAAGAATCAGAACCCGATCGAATCCGTTTGTAGCGAGGAATCTGACAGTTTCGCAATAATGCTTCATACCGTTCGTAGGGTTTGCCCGGACGCAGGGTTAACACTCGAATTTGATGCGGTTTGACCCCACAAACCCGAATCATGTCTACCCAGGCAAATGACCCCATGCCACCCCCGATCGCTGCATAGTCAATTTCCTCTACCGGATATCCTGTTGCATGAAGCGCATTAATGGACACTTGCTCCGCAGAAAACACATCGCCAGGAGGGAAAACCCTGCGGCTTGGGGTAGGAGATGGCGTTGGGATGAAGGGGTCAGACTGAAGGTTATCGGTTTCTGGATCAAAAATGATCGTTGTGGGAGAGTGGCTAGCCCTTGAAGTTGGCACTGCTTCTGCTACTTCATCGGCAGGTAGAATCTCAGTTTGGGGGTTAAAGATGACGGTAGATGGAGAAGCCCCTGTGAACCGAGTTGCGTTGGGATCATCTTGCTGAATGCTGACTGTAATCGTATACGTTCCAATGCGGATGGTGTCTCCCGTAGTTAAGGGACGACGCTCTCCAATCCCCCGTTCTTCGTTGAGGAGTGTTCCGTTGGTGCTGCGGTCTTCAAAAATGACACCGCCTGCAATTTCAAAAATGAGGGCATGATAACGAGAAATTTCATGATTTGTATCCAACAAAACGAGTTGATGCACCGGCTGCCCATCAAGTTCGGTTGGTAACTGGGCCAGTTCTCGCCCAAAAGCGATCGGTAAAGGAGAAACCCGCTGTTGCGGTTCCTCAGTAATCGGATCATCCCATATAAGTTGAAGTTGCATAAACGAAACCCCTTGTGCTGATAAGGACGGTGTGAGATTGAAATGCTGCCATGAACTGCGAATGATTAAAATTGAGCAGCCCGTTTTTTATTCAATGTGAACCGAATTTGCGAACTGAATTTATGAATCGAAATAAACTGAACTTTGAAGCGGTTTATGAATTGAAATAGTCCATCAGTAAAATAGACAGAGAACTGGCTCAGAAACTCAAACTAAATTTTAGGAATGATTCGGCTTTTACTCAAGTCTTTTTACTTAAACTGGCAGATAGGCGCGCTGCACCAGGACTACTCAGGTTTCAATGAACGCTGTATTGAACACTAGAATGTTGCAGTTTCAGTATCCTCGATCCGCTAAGACGGATAGAGTAAAGTCGCACCTAACATGACATAGCCACAAACTTCGCAATTGAATTTGTTGTACTCCAGTGGATGATAGTGCGGAGTCCGAGGATTGGCACAAACTTTCATGTACTGAGGCTCTTTGGAAACAGCCTGTTCTTGGGCATCGATCGCCTTCACGGTGAGTGCCATTCGCCCCAACTGAATTTGGCTCCCAATCCGTAAGGGGACTTCCTCGGTTACAACTTTTTTGCCATCCACAACGGCCGGATTAGGCTGCTTCGGAGGTTGCCGATCGCGGGTGAGGTTCCGCAGATACAGGCGATTAGAATCTGGATTAAGAAATATTTCAATGTGTAAGCCGGAAACCGTCTTTTCTACACTGGGGTCAGGATGCCTTAAAACAACGTCGCACAGCGTTGCATCTCGGCCAATCCGGATTGAACCGGGTACCCGCGTAGATTGTTGCAAGGAAAGTGTTTGCGAAAGATTTTGATTCGCTGCCGCCCATTCAAGAGTTAGCTGATGCATAACATTTATTTCAGCAATTGACAATGTAAATGTCCCTAAGACCTACTACAGCCCTAAATTCGGGATTCCGTACTCATCGGGATATAAATAAAAATACAGGTGCCAGTTTTGCACCTGTACAAAGAGTAAACCCTATTACAATAGCGAGTTGTCGCTCTAATCATTAATTTATGAATGGGCAGTGAGCGAGTTACATTGCGTAAACTTTGCTCTAGTCGCGGTTAATCGCAATGAGCAGCCGCAGAATGAAGATGAAGAGGTTAATGTACGTCAAATACATCGACAGTGCAGCAGGAATATACTGATCATCCCGATAGGTACGGGGCAGTACATAGAAATCAACAACGGCTGCTCCCGTAAACAGCAGCACCCCAATCCCGGAAATGGCAATTTCGATCGGTTGTGGCGTGAAAACACCGAATAAAGCGAAAATGAGCTGCGCCATCAGCACAACAAATAGGGCAATAATGCCGAGCCGAACCGTCTGCGCTAGGGCAATGCCGTCTTTATCAGACAAATTAGACCCAATTTGTCGAGCCGCTAAGAACGTGGCACCACAGCCAAGAGCCGCAATGCCAATTCCCTGCAATCCAACGCCAGCCGTTCCAAGGGCAACGTAAACAATTCCACTGAGTGTATACCCTGAAAGCAAGCTGTAAGTTGCTAACAACGGCAGCGCGATCGAATTTTTGCCTTGTTCTGCGACATTGCGTGCCACAAAGAACAGAATCAGTTGTAGAACAATTGCCCCAATGAAGGTGGGCATAAAAAGGGACGGATTGGTGTCAATGACTCGGACACCACCATAAGTTCCTAAAGCAGTGAGAGCAAGCCCACCCCCTAAAAACGGTAGGGCATTAGCAATGACATTGGGCCCGATGAGAGCTTGTCCTTGGGCTTGGCGAATTGCCTCTCGAAAATTACTGGTATTGCTCATATCGATTCTCGTTGTTAAGCAAAATTAACAGGTAGCTAAAATTGACTCACTCCTGTGCCTCAAGTCTAGCGTAGGTCTAGGGTAGGTCTATTTTCAAACGATCGCCTGTGGGCAACTACTCATCTTAAGACTTGCACTGACGAATTTTGATTCGTGACCTAGACCGTACTCCCTGCGGTAGAGTCCGTGTTTCTGCTGATACTTCCCAAAGCACCTTTTTTCATTCCCGTAAAATAACGATGGTTTGTCACCCTTCCTCCGCCGACAATGAGCCTAAATCGGACATAAGGTGACTTTCAGATGACGGCGACTCAATCTTCTCTTCGCTCCCACAGCATGGAACTCCTGATGGCTTATCAGCAGAATCCTTCTGTTGCTCTCCGTAACAAACTGGTGCGATTAAATGCAGGGCTAGTCCGTAAAATTGCTCATCGTGTGAGCCATCAATGTGCTGAACCCTACGAAGACTTGGAGCAAATTGGCTATCTGGGACTGATTCGGGCGATCGAACGGTTTAACCCGAGCCAAGGTTGTGCGTTTAGCTCGTTTGCCGTTCCCTACATCCGGGGTGAAATGCTGCACTTCCTGCGCGATCGGAGTAGCTCAATCAAGGTGCCTCGTCGTTGGCAAGATATGCAGAAAGAGGGGCAGAAAGTTCGGGCTGAACTGACCAAAACATTGGGGCGGACACCTCTTGATAATGAAGTGGCCGAAGAACTGGGCATTTCCCTCAATGAATGGCGCGAAATTAAAATGGCAACCAAAAATCGTCTTCCCCTCAGCCTGGATGCAACCGTGTCTCAGCAGATGGACTCCAGCATCACCTTAGGCGAAACTTTGCCCGATGCCCACTATCAAAACTTGCAACGGCTTGAAGAAGACCGACAACAGCTTCAGCACGCCCTCAATCAGCTTGAATCTAAAACCAGAGCAGCGATTGAGTTTGTCTTTTTTAATGACTTGTCGCGCAAGGAAGTTGCTGAGCGGATTGGAGTCAGCCCAATGACGGTGACTCGTCGGATTCAGCGCGGCTTGGAACAAATGGTGTCCGTGTTGCAGCCTCAAACGCTTCAAACTGACCCTTAGGTTGACCAAGAGGAATGAAAGCATCCAATCCAGGCACAACCTCGATCGTAAAGTGTGCCAGCACCTAATTTGTCTTCATTCTCTTGTCTACTATGAATTCTGTTTATAGAAAGGAGCAACCTCAGACTTAGCGTTTTTATCCAAAGTAGAGAGTAGAGATACAGCAGTAATATAGTCCGATTTTTTAGGGTAGGGCAGTGATGTGCCTACCCTTTCTTTTTGAGTTAACCAAAGGCAGTTGGTGCGACCAGCAGCGTAATTCCCTGCATTGCAATTACCTTAACAGGTTCACCGGGCTGCATTGTCACCTGCTCATTGGGCTGGTAGAGCCTGGCAAACCAATAACTGCCTTGAAATTTGACTCGCCAGAGTCGTCCTTGGGCAACGGCACAGTCAACAACGCCTTGAATAGGTTCGGAAAACATACTGGGATTGGGGGGCAAGAAAAAGTTTCTCAAGATGTCACCTCGACCCGAATGAGCTAGCTCTTTACGTTTGGGCTTACACTCCTGCCAGCCGGATATTCAGGGGTTTGTGAGCTACTGTAGCAGTTCACCTCACTCAAGTGAGTTATCTAAGGCTGTCATCACACCACGATCGACATCAACACACTTGCTAAGCTACAAAACAAAATCCAGACGAACGATAAAGACAAATTTGCATTTCTCATGCGATCGGCTCATGATCCCATGATTGAGTGAGGAAAAACGGAAAAGGTTCCTTTCCTTCAATGGATTTACTCGTTACGGTTTACCGTATCTCACATTTGTGAGTAAATCAAGGGGGTAATGCAAAGAGTTTTGTGAGCATTTTATAACTTGTTTCAGAAAAACCTCACTAGCTCACATCAATTTAGCGCAACCCTGAGCCAGTTAATTTGCCAATGTCCATAAGATATACCCATTATGATTTTCACAATACGGATTTCATCCCAATTCCCTTTTAGTATTCTAGAAACATCAGGGGAATTATTACTGCATTGAGAGCATTATTTCTCACAAAAATGAGATTGCTTCACGAAACGAAAAATCACATATGTGATTTTATGCTAAAAGTGATGAGTATGCAGAGTAGTGTTTGTCGTCCTTCTCTAATACTTAGGTGTGAGCCGCCGTGATTCCCCAAGAGGTTCTGAAAACGATTACCCATGACTATGGCGTGTCCAACACTGAATTAGAGGTGTTGTCACTGGCTATAGAAGGGCAATCGATGAAAAAAATTGCCCAGAAGCTAGACATTAATGCCACAGCCGTTCGCAAACGATTGGGTGAGGTCTACAAAAAGTTCGAGATTGTTGGCAGCGGCCCCGGCAAACTAGCCAAGCTCCAACAAATTCTTGTCTCCAAATACCAAACGCAACCTCAACTGTCTAAAGATGAAACCTCCAGCCCCACACCTCGATCCATCAAGCGGCAACAGTTGTTTGGGCAACAGCCACTGGAACGGCCACAGCCCAGCAAAGATCGTGATGCCGCCCAAACGGCCTTTACTGATTCTAGAACGGCTCTAACCTTTGAAGTAGCTGCCTCCTATCCCTCTGCCGCAGCTCCGATCGCCATTGATGCGTTCTATGGTCGAGAAAAAGAACTGGCTGAGTTAGAGCATCTGCTCCTGGTCGATCGCTGTCGTTTGGTGGCTTTGCTGGGAATTGGGGGAATCGGTAAAACCAGCCTGTCTCTTAAACTGTTGCAGCAAATTCGCCCACAGTTCGAGCGAACCGTTTGGCGATCGTTAGAAAATGCTCCTCCTTTAAAGACAATCCTGCTGGATCTGATTCGGGTTTTGTCGAATGGGCAGGAAACTGATGTTCCAGAACGCGATCGGTTGTCGCGGCTGTTTGACTATGTTAATCAGTATCGGTGCTTGGTTGTATTGGATGGGATTGAAGCCATTTTACAAGCGGCTGATTTGGCTGGAAATTACAAAGAGGGCTATCAAGACTATGGAGACTTAATCGAACGGATGGCGCAAACCTGCCACCAAAGTTGTTTAATGTTGACCAGTGCGGAGAAGCCCAAAGACTTTTCCAACCTTGAAGGCAAAAAAGTTCGTGCCTATACGCTAAATGGTCTAAATGATGCAGAAGGACAAGAGATTTTCAGGGAAAGAGGAATCAATCCTGAATCGGAAAGTGAATGCAAGGCGATCGTCAATTTGTATGATGGAAATCCGCTTGCGCTCAAAATTGTTTCCAGCACCATTCAAGATTTGTTTGGCAGCATTTCAGAATTTTTAGAGCAAGGGGCAAAAGTCTTTGGTGGAATTACAACGCTGCTTGACCAACAGTTTACGCGGCTGTCGGCGTTTGAAAAAGACATTATGTACTGGATTGCGATTAACCGAGAAGCCGTTTCCCTTAAAGACTTACGTGAGGATATCGTGCCACTGGTGTCGCCGCCCCGCTTGCAAGAAGCCCTGGAATCTTTAGGACGGCGATCGTTGGTGAAGCGAGATAGGGCCTTGTTTTGCTTACAGCCTGTCGTGATGGAATACACGCTCGATCGGCTGGTGGAGCAAATGTCTCAGGAGATTATCCAGGGTAACATTGCCCTATTCAACAGCCATCCTTTAATCAAAGCGCAAGCCCAAGATTACCTGAGAGAGGCACAACTGCGTTTTATTCTTCAACCCTTAAAAGAAAAGCTATTCACTACTCTGGAAACAGAAGCAGCGGTTCAAGCCTGTCTGCTACAGATCATCTCTCGTTGGCAACACCATTCGCCGTTGAAACCTGGATACGTTACGGGAAATGTCCTGAACCTGCTCTGGCAGATGGGCAGCGATATCCACGATCGAGATTTTTCTCGGTTGGTAATACGGCAAGCATATCTTCAAGATATGACTCTGCATGGCGTGAATTTTGGAGAGGCAGATCTATCACAGTCCGTGTTTGCCGAAACCCTGGGCAGTATATTAGCCATTGATTTCAGCCCTAATGGTAAAGTTCTAGCCACCGGAGACACAGACTACAACGTTCATTTATGGGATGTGGCAACTGGAGAGCAGCAGCTCAGTTGGCAAGGGCATGATGATTGGATTCGATCGGTGCGCTTTAGTCCCGATGGCACTATCTTGGCAACCGCCAGCGAAGATCAAACCATTCGGCTGTGGGAAGTGGCAACGGGTCGCTGTTTACGCACCTTAGAAGGACATACAAGTTGGGTGAGATTTGTCAGCTTTAGTGCAGACGGGAAACGGTTAGTTAGTGCCAGTGAAGATAAGACGGTGCGGCTGTGGAATGTGGACTCTGGCGAATGCCTGAATGTATTTCAAGGACACACTCGAACGGTGCGATCGGCCACATTTAGTCAAGATGGCAAAATCATTGCCAGTGCCAGTGGAGATAGCACGGTGCGGCTGTGGAATGTGGACTCTGGCGAATGTTTCAAAACGCTCAATGAACACGATCGCGGTGTACGGTCTGTCATTTTTAGTCCGAACGGTCAACTGTTGGCAACGGGAAGCAGCGATCGCACAGTGAAACTCTGGGATACCCAAACCTGGGACTGCTTGAAGACGTTATCAGGACACATTGGATGGGTGTGGTCGGTGGTGTTTAGCTCTGACGGACAAACCCTGGCCAGCGGCAGTGAAGATCAAACCGTGCGCGTTTGGGATGTGGCAACGGGGCATTGCTTAAAGACTTTATATGGACATGCCAGTTGGGTGCGATCGGTGGCCTTTAACCCAGACAACCAAACCCTGGCCAGCGGCAGTGATGACCAAACCGTGAGGATTTGGAACATTCAAGGGCAATGCCTGAAAACATTACAGGGCTACACCAGAGGGGTGCGATCGGTGGCCTTTAGTCCTCACAATCGCCTGTTGGCCAGCGGCAGTGAAGATCACACCATCCGGCTATGGAGTGTAGAAACGGGGCAGTGTTTGCAAACGTTGCTGGGGCATACAAACCGGATTTGGTCGGTGGTTTTTAGCCCCGATGGACGGATTCTTGCCAGTGGCAGCGAGGATCATAGTGTTCGACTGTGGGATGTCACAACAGGACAAAGCCTCAAAGTGCTGGATAACCACATGGATGGGGTGCATTCTACAGCCTTTAGCCCTGATGGACGGATTCTTGCCAGCGGCAGCAGCGATCACACCATTAAACTCTGGGAGGTTTCCACAGGGCAACTGTTAGGAACATTGAAAGGCCACACCGATTGGGTCTGGTCTGTGGCTTTCAGTCCGGATGGTAAAAAATTGGCTAGCGGCAGTGGTGATCTGATGCTGCGCCTATGGGACATGCAAACTCAGCAATGCCTCAAAATCATGCAAGGACATACCCATTGGATTCGATCGATCGCCTTTAGTCCGGATGGGCAAACCTTAGCGAGCAGCAGCGTGGGGCGAACGGTGCGCTTTTGGGATGTGAAGACGGGCAAAGCGTTACGCACATTAAATGGCTATACCAAGGGCATTCGTTCGGTGGCCTTTAGCCCTGATAGTCGCACCCTTGCCAGCGGCAGTGACGATCGCGATGTCCGGTTGTGGGATGTGGAGTCGGGGGAATGTGTGCGAACTTTTCCAGGGCATACGGGGCGGGTACAGTCGGTGGCGGTGAGTTCTAATGGGATGTTGCTGGCAAGCGGCAGCAATGACGAAGCGATTAAGCTGTGGGACATTCAAACCGGGCAAGAGCTAAGAACCTTGCGAATCGATCGTCCCTACGAGGGGATGAATATTACGGGAGCCAAAGGGCTGTCTTCAAGGCAACGGGCGACGCTAATTGGCTTAGGGGCAGTCGATCGGGCTTTGATGAAGGAATAGCAAAATGCTTTGCAGCAAATCGAGGGCTGAGATGAAGGGTCGTTGAACACACTGAGGTTTCCGTGCATTTCGCGATATCCTTGACTTGGGAAACCATGACGGGATATGGAGAGCACCAATGCAAACCGTAGACGAAAAAATCAGCCCCCTCGCTGGAAAGCCTGCTCCTGCTGACAGCTTAATTGATGTTGCTAAATTATTGCAGCAATACTACAGCCTGCGTCCTGATCCAGATAATCCGCTCCAACGGATCAGCTTTGGGACATCAGGGCACCGGGGGTCGGCTGCTAACAGCACGTTTAACGAAGATCACATCCTTGCAGTGACTCAGGCGGTGGTTGAATATCGCAAAAGCAAGGGGATTAACGGGCCACTCTACATGGGAATGGACTCCCACGCGCTCTCTAGCCCTGCCCAAAAGTCGGCTTTAGAAGTGTTGGCTGCCCATGAGGTTGAAGTCTTTATTGCCCCCACCGAAGGCAATGCTCAATACACCCCCACCCCCGTAATTTCTCACGCCATCCTCACCTACAACAAAGGCAAAACAGCAGGTTTAGCCGATGGCATTATTATTACTCCTTCCCATAACCCCCCAACCGATGGCGGGTTTAAGTACAATCCACCATCTGGCGGCCCGGCTGATCCCGAAATTACGAAATGGGTTCAAGAACGAGCCAATGAAATCATTGCAGGCGGCAATAAAGCGGTTCAGCGTATCTCCTATGAGTCGGCTTTACGCGCTCCCACGACTCACGTATACGACTACATCACGCCCTGTCTCTTATACACATCT
>PVWD01000355.1 GCA_003003615.1 filamentous cyanobacterium CCP2
CTAACACCCCATGCTCCCCACACCCCCTATTCGGATTCTGATTGCGGACGATCATGCCATTTTTCGGCAAGGATTAGCCACGATTATTAACCGTGATCCAGATATGAACGTGATTGCTCAGGCTGAGAATGGGGAACAGGCGATCGCTCTATTTGGGGAACACCAACCGGATGTCACGCTGATGGATCTGCGAATGCCGGAAGTGGAAGGAGTTGCCGCCATTGGTGCAATTTGTGCGATCGCTAAATCTGCTCGAATTATTGTACTAACCACGTATGATAGTGACGAAGATATCTATCGGGGATTACAGGCAGGCGCAAAAGGATATCTGTTGAAAGAAACTGAACCTGATGAGCTTTTGAATGCGATTCGCACCGTTCATCGAGGTCAGCAGTATATTCCGCCCGATGTGGGAGCAAAGTTAGTTCAACGTCTCAGCAATCCAGAACTCAGTGAAAGAGAACTAGAAGTACTCCGTGCACTGGCACAGGGGATGAGTAATGCCGATATTGCGGCTGCTTTGAGCATCGGTGAAGGCACAGTTAAATCTCATGTCAATCGAATTTTGAATAAGTTAGATGTCAGCGATCGCACTCAAGCTGTAATTGTTGCTGTTAAACGCGGCATTGTCTGCTTGTAGAACTTTTGGTCGAATTCGGACTCTAACTTGAGTTATAACCAGCTTTCTATTTTGAGAAGGAGCGGCTGCTCCATCAAATTACAGCCTAAAAATGTTAACTCACTGTAGACGACAGCTAAACGCCAATTGCTTATATTGAATTCATGTGAATTGAGCAAGTGAATCGCAAGGTTCCATGCTTGATACAGATGTAGAAAGATGATCGATGACCATAGTTCCAGTTCTCTAGTTGTGCCAGCTTCAACCCAAGATCACAGTCAAGGTGTGCTAAGTGCCGCCGTGGTGTTAGTGATGTATGGGGATTATCAATGTCCTAGGAGTGCAACCGTTTACAAGCTGATTAAAATTATTTGGCAAGAGCTTACAGTTTCTTTGGGAGAGGATTATTTATACTTCATCTTCCGTCATTTTCCACAAGCACGGATTCATCCCCATGCTCAACGGGCAGCCCAAGCTGCCGAAGCTGCCGCCGCCCAAGGAAAGTTTTGGTTGATGAGCGATACTTTATTTGACCATCAACAAAGGTTGGAGAACGGTTATCTTGTCGAGTACGCCAATGATTTAGAGCTTGATGTTCCTCAGTTTCTCAAAGACTTGTCTAAACAAGTGCATATCGATCGCATCAATGAAAATATCGAAGGTGGATTGCACAGTGGAGTAACAACTGCTCCAGCTCTATTTATTAATAACATTCGATATACCGGACGCTGGAAGATAACAGAGTTAGTGACAGCCATTGTTGCTGCCGGTCATTAAGCTCTATTCATATCTAATTTGTTTGTGAGTGCTAGTAAGCGATCGCGCATTCGATCGCTAGTTTTTGCCTGTTTTGTTGAACAACTTGCCAATTTTTGAACCATGCTGACAACACCAACACCACCCATTGAGTTCAAGCACAAAGGTTTAACAAACCTCCAATTGCAACAAGTACTCGACTATATTCAGACTCACCTCGATCGAGACTTGTCGCTAGCTGAACTTGCAGAAGTGATCAACATTAGTCCGACCTATTTTGCGAGTTTGTTCAAACAAGCGATTGAGATTTCTCCACGCCAGTATGTGATTCAACAGCGAACTGGCATTGGTGTTGCTTCACTTGCCTCTCCAGAAACATTAGTTGAGATTGAGGCAACAGCAGTGCTTAAGTGACCTACTGATTTCCAAATTCGTGTTTACAGCAATTTTCAGACCAGCAAACCACGTTTGACTGTGCAAGGTGTCTTTCGTTCAACACTGGCGTTTTTACCTTTTTCTACGGTAGAAGAACTACTCAGAGGGTTTATCAGTATGAAATCTAGTCAAAGCATCGTCAGGTAAGACTATCAGCAAAATCGTGATTGATTTGTGATCAATGGTTAGCAGTTCTAGCACCCCGTAAGAGGTTTTATGCAAAAAATAACATATTCCTCCTCAATGTCTTTAACGCCTAATCACAGGCTTTCAGTTCGTGAACTGGAAGTTTTGAAACTCATAGCGGAAGGTCAAAGCAATTTTGAAATTGCAGCCCATCTATATCTGAGCCACAGCACTGTAAAAACTCATGTACGGGCTATCTTCAACAAACTTGGAGTTGACCATCGTGTACAGGCTGCCGTAGCCGCTTTACGTCAAGGGCTAATCTGAGAGGTCGCATCTGCTTAATGATCAAGATGCTTTTGATTATGTTTACAACACAAGCGGTGATCTTGATCTAAACGCAAGTGTGATTAATCAAACTCCATTAAGTTGAATCCTTCATGTATGAGCGTGAGCCATTTACTATCAAATCGCTAACACCGTAAGAATCTGAAAGAAACCGAGCATTAAGACTCATTACACTTCGAGTGCCAGACAAGAATCCAATGCAGTATTTATAGGAGATTACAATGCCTTACGTCACTGTTGGTCAAGAAAATTCTGCGACCATTGATCTCTATTACGAAGATCTTGGGGCAGGTCAACCGATTGTTCTCATTCATGGATTCCCCCTCAACGGTCATTCCTGGGAAAAGCAGGTCTTAGTGCTACTGAATGCGGGGTATCGAGTCATTACCTACGATCGCCGAGGATTCGGTGCTTCCAGCCAACCCTCGTTTGGTTATGACTACGATACCTTTGCCGCCGATTTGAATGCACTCATGACCAAGCTTGACTTGCAAAATACCGTGCTGGTCGGCTTCTCAATGGGAACAGGTGAAGTCACGCGTTATCTTGGCAAATATGGCTCAGAGCGGGTACAGAAAGCGGTGCTGATGGCTCCCGTTCCACCGTTTCTGTTAAAGACAGACGACAATCCAGAGGGTGTTGATCAAAGCGTTTTCGATGGCATTATGAAAGCGATCGTTGAAGATCGTCCAGCTTACTTTTCTGAATTTTTCAAAGCGTTCTTCAATGTGGATGTGTTGCTGGGTAACCGTATCAGCAATGAAGCGATTCAAGCCAGTTGGAACGTGGCAGCAGGCGCTTCTGCCAAAGGAACTTTGGATTGCGTCCCTTCCTGGCTCACCGATTTCCGCGACGATCTGCCCCGCATTGATGTGCCAACCCTGATCATTCATGGTGATGCCGATCGTATTTTGCCGCTTGAGTCCACCGCAGCAAGACTCCCGAAGCTGATTAAACACAGTCAACTGGTTGTCATTCCTGGCGGGCCGCACGCCATCAACTGGACTCACGCCGATCAGATCAATCCCGCGTTACTGGACTTTCTTCAGCAGAAATAATCAGTGACCTGCTCCATTTCTGACTTGTAAAAAAACTCTGTAATTCATCAGTTGAGTCAGGCTCACACGCTAGGGCATATCTGCAAAGTAAACATTAAATGGGCACTTATAGCGAAGTATTTATCGTTACCGATGCTTCGGGCGGTGTCACTGCGGAAGCTCATGACAAAGCTTAGACGAGTAATACCTCTAAGCACAATGAAGATAACAACATGAACACAAAACCTACTCCTATTCAAAACACTTCCTCAGTTTTGCTCAAGATGGAATCGGCAATCAATGCTCATGACATTGATACGTTCATGAACTGCTCTGCTTTTGATTTCGTGGCTGAACAACCCGTCCATCCAGAACGAAACCCCATCGGTGCAGCACAGGTGCGAAAGAACTGGACTGCTCTCTTCGCTCAAGTTCCTGACATCCAGGCAAAATTAATCACCCATACGATCGCGGATGAGTTGGGTTGGTCGGAGTGGCACTGGCAAGGCAACCATACCAACGGCACAAAACTCGATATGCGAGGCGTTGTTGTTGTGGGACTGAGGGAAAACGCGATCGCATGGGCGCGGTTGTATATGGAGCAGCTTGCCCAAGTCGTACAGGCAGACATTCTAAAAGCAGTCTAACTGCTAATCAGCTTAATCACCTACAGAGAACAACCATGTTAACGGTTGAGAACAAAGTTATTGTGATTGCTGGAGCCAGTAGCGGTATTGGTGAAGCAACGGCTAGATTGCTGACTATGGTAGTTGCTGGCATGAGCTAATAGGATGGATCGTCTGGAGATTAAATTAATGGCAATTCTGAAACAGTTTGGGATTTTATTTGTATTGGGCAGTGTGGGAATTGTCATGTTCACAATCACATCTATTCCCTTGATCGAGCAACAGTTAGCGAAACTGTCTCCAGAAACCCTGGAAACAGTGCCACCATTGGGAATTTTAATGCTTCTGCAAGGACTACAGTATTCAATTCTGCTGGCAATCAGCATTCTGATTGGGATTGGCTGTGCCTACCGTGTTGGATTAAGATCCCATTTAATTGATCACTGGGTGTTTCATACCACTAAGTCTCCATCTTTTGCCGTTGAGATGAAGTGGAGTTTGGGTGTGGGTGCAGCAGCAGCGATCGTTCTCTTGTTGCTCGATCGGTTAATGCAACCTGCCCTACCTGAAGCGCTACAGGCAGCCAATAATACAGAACCAGGCTGGTTGAATTTGCTCACAGCAATGTTCTATGGCGGCATCACTGAGGAAATTTTGATGCGCTGGGGTTTAATGTCGCTGCTTGTTTGGATCGCGTGGAAAGGGCTAAAACAAGGCGTTACGTTGCCAAGTCAAGGGATTTACCAGGGTGCGATCGTTCTAGCCGCGTTGGTATTTGGACTACTACACCTGCCAGCAACTGCCGCGATCGTTCCCCTCACTCCAGTTGTGATTGTTCGAGCGTTGTTACTGAATGGGATTGCAGCGATTGGGTTTGGCTGGCTCTTTTGGCAATATTCGCTAGAAGCTGCAATGTTAGCTCACATCAGCGTTCATGCTTTTACTTTTGTTCTTAACGGTTTACTGGCAAGGTTGGCTTAAGTTTTGAAATAGATCTCGTAGGGATAGCACTGCCCACAAAGCTTTACCGTGAAAGGTTTTGAAAAGAAAGGTTTTAAAAATGGTGGGCGATGCCCACTACTTGAATTGATGCTCAACGCTACAGTTTTAAGGTGGTAAATCAAATGATCCAGTACAAAGATTTTGCGCCTCGGATTACTGAACGGGGACCACTCGGCGGACCTTCCGATTATGAATCCTTCTCTGAGGTTGTGAGTGCTGTCAATCAGTGGATTCAAAATACAACGATACAGGTGATCAATGTTGAAACCGTTGTTTTACCCGATCGGATTGAAGGCACAAGTGATGATGTCTACGGAGTGACGACCAGTAATGCTTTCCACCCAGTGATGATCAGTCAGGGTCTTGCAATCAAGTGCTTTCAATGTGTGCGTGTTTGGTACAGAGAATAAGCTTCACCAGAGAAGAAATAATGAAACGATTTACCTGGTTTACTTTCCTGTACCTCGCGCTCGGAGTTTGTTTGACGGCGATCGCGCTTGGATACCCAAACCTGCCTTCGCGTCTTCAAACAAGCTTGTTCGCCAGTGCAGGAGCTTCCTACCTTGTTTGTCTCTTCAGTACCTTCCCTTTTTGGCGGGAGGCGACGCTCCGCGTCTATCGCAGACGGAATTCAGCGGTAATTCTACCCTGGTTGGTGATTGGAGTGAACATTATTGTGACGATCTGGGAGCTTCAGAGTCAGAACTGGACAATGGAAGCCATTTTAGGAGCGTTTTCGCGGCTATTAGTCGTCTTAATATTTGCAGAAATCATTGTGATTACATGGCGAGTGAATTCTGAACATTAGTGTCTAAATCGGATGATCCTACGAACTCACTCTGCACCATAAGAATTTACAGAAAAGGAACACTATGAATAAGCCCGAATTTTTTGTCACTCCCGGTTATGGGAAATACATGCTGAATGAATTGCATTACTCACAAGCGGTAAAAAGTGGCGATCGCATAGAAATATCTGGACAAGGCGGCTGGGATGACAACCTGCAAATTCCCGAATCGCTTGAGGACGAGATTGCTCAGGCGTTTCGGAACGTAGAGCGAACCCTGGCGATTGCCGGAGCAAGTTGGGAGCATGTTATCC
>PVWD01000356.1 GCA_003003615.1 filamentous cyanobacterium CCP2
AGATGTGTATAAGAGACAGGAATACCTGCGGCTGAGTGGGCATGTGGGCACGAAGGAAGGCTGCGCTGACGGTGACTGCGGGGCCTGTACGATCGCCATTTTGGGGGAAGGAGCCGATGGCAAGCCGCAGTATCAAGCCATGAATAGCTGCTTGATTCCGTTGGGATCGGTTGCTGGACGAGAACTAATTACCGTTGAAGGGGTGGCCAATGGGCAGCTTCATCCCGTTCAGGCGGCCATGGTGGAAACGGGGGGTTCCCAGTGTGGCTATTGCACTCCAGGCTTCATTATGAGCTTGTTTGCTGCCTATTATGATGGCAAAGTAGACGATGGGTGCGTGGAGGGGAACCTGTGTCGCTGTACGGGGTACTTGCCCATTCGCAGGGCCGCACAGCAGGTGGCAAATCATGTGCCAGACGATCGATTTAGTGAACACCTGTCCCAGGCAACTCTAACCCTTGAACCAGTCCGCTATGGCGGCAACGAACAGCAATTTTTCCGTCCTGCTACCCTCGCAGAAGTATTCGACCTGCTCCAGGAAGCTCCAGAAGCGGAATTCGTGGCGGGCGGCACAGACCTGGGGCTAGAGTTTAGCCATCACCGCAAGCAGGTTTCTGTATTAATTTCCCTGGAGGCTGTGGCGGAGTTGAAACAAGTTGTACAAACTCCAGAATTTGTTGACATTGGGGCAGCGGTTCCCCTCAGCCACATTGAAGAAAATTTGCGGGGCATCTTTCCTGCCTTAGACGAAATGCTGTATTGGTTTGCGGCCCGTCAGGTGCGAAACCGAGCCACGATCGGCGGTAATATTGGCACAGCTTCCCCCATTGGTGATCTGCCTCCAGTGCTGCTGGCGTTCAATGCAGAGGTGCGGCTGGCTAGCATAAAGGGCGATCGAACCTTGCCATTAGCTAATTTCTTCAAGGGCTATCGCCAAACGGAGTTGCAGCCTGGAGAGGTGATTGTATCGGTCAAAATTCCCAAAACGCTGGCACCTGGGGCGATCGTGCGGTTGAGCCAATCCTATAAGGTGGGCAAGCGGGGCACCGATGATATCAGCATTGTAGCGGCGGCCTTTGCCATTGACCTGGACGAGCAAAACCACATCATTCAAGCACGGCTGGCCTATGGCGGTGTGGCAGCGACCCCCATTCGGGCGATCGAGGTGGAAAAAATGCTGGTGGGTAAACCCTGGACAATCGATACAATTCGACAGGTTAAACCGGCTCTGCGAGAGGCTTTTACCCCCCTGACGGATTTTCGCGGCAGTGCAGCGTATCGTAAACTCCTGGTGGCCAATTTGTTTGAAAAATTCTTTGGGGAAATGACCAGGGCACAAGCTGAACCAGTGGAGGCAAACCCATGAGCATCGGAAAGCCAAACTCCCACGAAAGCGCGATCGGCCACGTTACAGGCAACGCCATTTACACAGACGACCAACGTCAACCCGTCGGCATGTTGTCGGTTTATCCGGTTTTGGCTGCCCACGCCAGGGCCAAAATCCGATCGATCGATGTTTCAGCAGCCTATGACGTAGAAGGGCTAGTCACAGTACTGACCGCAGCAGATGTGCCGGGTGCCAATAATACCGGCGTGATTGTTCATGATGAAATTCTGTTTCCAACGGAGGAAGTGAACTATTGGGGGCAGGCGATCGTCTGGACGGTGGGCGAAACCGAGGAGGCGGCCCGGCTGGCAGCGGAAAAAGTAGGGGTGGAGTATGAACCGCTAGAGCCGATTTTGTCGATTAAAGATGCGATCGGGGCGGGTAGTTTTCATGGCGGTGGGCAGACTGTTCGCCGAGGGGAACCGGAAACCGCTCTGGAAAACTCGACTTACCGGCTTGAAGGCGAAGTGGAAATGAACGGACAAGACCACTTTTACCTGGAAACCCATGCCAGTTGGGTGATTCCGGATGGCGAGGGCAACTATCAGGTGTATTCCTCCACTCAGCATCCATCGGAAACGCAGGGCGTGGTGGCGGAACTGTTGAATCTGCCCAAAAATCGCGTGGTGGTAACGTGTTTGCGGATGGGGGGTGGTTTTGGTGGGAAAGAAACTCAGGCGAACCCATTTGCAGGAATTGCGGCCATTGCGGCCCATAAAACAGGTCGTCCGGTGCGGGTGAAGCTGAAGCGATGGCATGACATGATTTTGTCGGGAAAGCGGCATGGGTTCCTGGGGCAGTACAAGCTGGGGTTTAGCCAGGAAGGAAAAATTACAGCCTTGGATGTGGATTTGTATTCCGACGGAGGATGGAGTATGGATCTATCACCGCCGGTATTACTGCGGGCATTACTGCATATTGACAATGCCTATTACATTCCCCATCTCGAAGTTCGGGGACAGATTACGAAAACTAATAAGACTTCCAATACAGCATTTCGAGGATTTGGTGGCCCCCAGGGAATGGTTGTGATCGAGGATATTATCGATCGCATTGCCCGATTCTTGAATTTACCGCCAGAAACCATCCGCGAACGCAACTTTTATCATGGTGAAGGAGAAACGAATACAACCCATTACGGACAAGAAATTTTTGATAACCGGACTCTCCGCACCTGGAATGAAGTCAAGGTAAATGCTAATTTTACAGAACGCAAATTGGCCGTTACCCAGTTCAACCGATCGCATCCTGATCGGAAACGCGGAATAGCCATTACACCCGTCAAGTTTGGAATTTCCTTTAACAAAGAACAATACAACCAGGCGGGAGCCTTAGTCTTAATCTACATTGATGGCAGCATTCAGCTAAATCATGGTGGAACCGAGATGGGGCAAGGATTGCATACTAAAATGCTCCAGGTGGCGGCACAGGCCTTAGGTGTAAAGATCGATCGCTTTCGGATGATGCCGACCAGCACGGATAAAGTCCCCAATACATCTGCTACGGCCGCCTCCAGTGGATCAGATCTAAACGGGCAGGCTGTGAGAAATGCCTGTGAAACGTTGAAGGCACGGTTGGCTCCCCTTGCCGCCAAACTTTTAGGCTTAGACACCCCTGAAGAGCTTGTATTTGAGGACGACTGGATTTTCTGCAAAACCTATCCCTCTGCTCGGATTCAGTTCTCTGAAGTGGTGGAACATGCCTATGCCGCCCGGATTAGCCTTTCTGCGACTGGATACTACCGCACACCCAATCTGAGTTGGGATGCGAAGGCCGGTAAGGGCAGACCGTTCTATTACTTTGCCTATGGGGCTGCTGTCAGCGAGGTGGAGGTGGATGGCTTCACGGGGACGTTTAAGCTGCGGCAGGTGGATATTGTCCATGATGTGGGGGAGTCGCTGAATCCCCTGATCGATCGCGGTCAAATTGAGGGCGGATTTGTGCAGGGTATGGGCTGGCTGACGATGGAAGAGTTAGTGTGGGATGAGCAGGGCCGCTTACGAACGGCCGCCCCCAGCACTTACAAAATTCCGACGATTAGCGAAGTTCCCGAAGCGTTTCACATTCACCTATTGGAACGAGCCGCCCAAGATGGGGTAATTTACGGCAGCAAGGCAGTGGGTGAACCGCCCCTGATGCTGGCCCTTTCGGTGCGGGAAGCCATCCGCGAGGCGATCGCTGCTTTTGGCCATGCCAACCACATTCCCCTTGCTTCTCCTGCCACCCCAGAAGCCATTTTGTGGGCGATCGAACGGGTGCGGAACCAGAGTGATGATGGGAATGGTTCTGATAATGGCAGAGGTTATGCAGTTGCTTTGGGAGCAATCTCAGGCTCAAAGCAAAAACCCATTGATGCAAGTTGAAAATTAAATTTGGTGCGGAGGGCGTAACTCCTAAAAAGTGTTCCAACATGCTTGTATTTCATCAGCCTTTCCTTTATGCTGATGCGATGCTGGTTTTTTCTACGAAGGAGCCAGTCACAACACAAAACCGGCTTAAGGTGAGGTGTAACGCTGATTAGGGAAGCGGCAAACAACCCTAACCAGCTAACCTAACTCTCTGAAGCAACCAGAGGGCAAGGCTGTTTGATTGTAGATCATTAATCTGCGATCGGGAGCCTCGCTGATGCATGAAGAAGTTTGGGGACGGTTTCAAAGGAGCCTCTTCTGAGGATCGTGAATTCAATAACCTGAAAAATTACCTGTGTCAGGGTTTGGCATTGCCACACCTCTACCTGTGGAAATCAGGATTTGATTGAATTCGCATTCCCAAGGAACAATCCCCACACCTTAAGCTTTTCTTCCTTTTCTTCCCTAATTCATCAGCGAGGAACTAAATATGTCTTCAGAGTTCAATGAACTATTGCCCGTTGCACAAGGTGAGCGGGCCCAACTTTGGATTATCAGCACACGGGATCAGGTGATTCACTTAATGAATGAGCTTTACGTTCGCAAAGTCGCAACCGATCGCGTTCAGTTCACCCCCATCATCCCGGCTCCTTTCGCTTCTGGAAAATATATGACGGTTTTGGTGCGCTAATTGAGTGCGCTAGGGAAAATTTCTTGTAGGGTAGGCCTCTTGCCTGCCCAGTCAAAGAAGAATTTCTTGTAGGGTAGGCCTCTTGCCTGCCCAGTCAGCTTGATGGAAACTAAGGAGATATTTCTTGTGGGGTGGGCATCTTGTCTGCCCAGTCAGCGAAACATCATCCTTTGGGACTCAATGGCTTGTTGTCCAAGGGAAAGTATGGCAACGGTTATACCTGATTAGCAATCAAGCGATCGTCGTTTTAACCGCTTCTCTTTGAGGGAGGGAAGTATAGCTAGCGTATTCGCTGCACTGTTGAATCAGCTTGGCAACGAGGCCTGTCCATCCCGTTTGGTGGCTGGCTCCTAACCCCGATCCTGTATCGCCGTTGAAATATTCGTAAAACAAAACGAGGTTTTGCCAGTGGGGGTCAGTTTGAAATTTTTCGATGTGTCCATACACCGGACGCTGCCCCGATTCATTGGGTAAAAAGATGCGCGTCAGGCGTTGGGAGAGTTCTGAAGCCACTTCCCAGAGGGTGAGCAGTTGCCCGGAACCTGCGGGACATTCCACCTTAAAATCATCCCCCAGGTAGTGATGGAACTGTTGCAATGACTCGATCAGCAAGTAATTGACCGGAAACCAGATGGGGCCGCGCCAGTTGGAATTGCCACCAAACAGCCCGGTCGTTGATTCGGCAGGTACATAATCCACTCGATGTTCTTGCCCACCCGCTTCAAAAATGTAGGGATGATCCGCATGAAACCGAGAAACCGATCGAATCCCATAGTCACTCAGGAATTCTTGTTCATCCAGCATTTTCTCCAGAATGGCTACTAGAGTATTAGGCTTAGCAATTGCCAGAAGCCGCCTGGCTCCGACCCCTTCCACTTCCAGCGAGGCAATATTTTGGCTCAGATCAGGACGATTTTGAATAAACCACTCTAACCGGACTTTGAAGCCAGGGAAGGAATCCAGCAGATCGGGTTCCAGGGTCGTCACGGCAAACAGGGGGATGAGTCCGACCATCGATCGCACCTTCAGCCGTAAACGTTCTCCATGGGGCAAGTGCAAGACATCGTAGAAAAACCGATCCTCATCATCCCAGAGTTGCGCCCCATCACCGCCAATGTGGTTCATCGCATCGGCAATGTAGATGAAATGCTCGAAGAATTTGGTGGCCATGTCTTCATAAACCGGATTCTCCTTTGCCAGTTCCAGGGCAATGGTCAGCATGTTGAGACAATACATCGCCATCCAACTGGTGCTGTCCGACTGTTCCAGATGTCCGCCTGTCGGCAGTTCTGCACTACGATCGAACACGCCCACATTATCCATGCCCAGGAAACCGCCCTCAAACACGTTACTGCCCTCTGCATCCTTGCGGTTCACCCACCAGGTAAAGTTCAGCAAGAGCTTTTGAAACAATCGCTCCAAAAAGGCTCGATCGCGTCGTCCGTAGATTTTTTGCTCAATTTTGTAAACGCGCCAGGTTGCCCAGGCGTGAACCGGAGGATTGACATCGCCAAAGGCCCATTCGTAGGCGGGAATTTGCCCATTCGGGTGCATATAC
>PVWD01000357.1 GCA_003003615.1 filamentous cyanobacterium CCP2
TGCCGAATCTGAGCGATCGAATCTTGCTGCCTCCAATATTCAAATTGAGCCATTGACAGAAGCAGAACTGGCTGCCCAACAACAGCCCATTGATGCCTCAACCCTGGCAGGACGAAGAACCCTTTCCCTGGATTCTTTGATTTCACTAAATTTAGCGGAAGATGCGATCGTTGCCTTTGCCGAAACAGAAACACCTGACGTTGCCGATCTGGATGCTCCGCTCCTAGACCATTCAATTTGTGAGGTTGCCCTCAATCCTCAGCAAACGGTTCCCAATAGCATTTGTCCACCCAGTCCCACCGTTGAAAACAGCACCGCTTCATCTAACCCAACGGGAGCAGGTGAAGAAACGTCCGGAAGAAACGCTCCAGAGGTTGCGGTCAGCCCCCCATCAAGCCATGCCACTCCCCCAAGTTACAGCGTTCAAAGTATTTCCAATGGTGGCGGTTCCGCACGAAGTTATTACAATCTCAGCATTCGTCCACCGGCTCAATTCAGTAATGGCAACCTAAACTTGCTGTTTCCGTTATCCATTCCAGCCGCAATCACATCGGCTTTCGGTTGGCGTACCCATCCCATTACAGGAGATGTTCGGTTTCACTCTGGCACAGATATTGGTGCTCCCCAAGGAACCCCTGTACTGGCAGCATTTGATGGACAAGTAGAAGTATCAGACTTTGTTGGCGGGTATGGTTTAACAGTGGTGCTTCAGCATAGCAATGGCACAGAGCAAACCCTGTATGCCCATTTGTCTGAAATTTTCGTCCGACCGGGTGAGCAGGTAAAGCAAGGAGAGGTGATCGGGCGGGTGGGGAGTACTGGCATGTCAACGGGGCCACACCTCCACTTTGAGTTTCGCCGCATGACGCAAGAAGGTTGGACAGTGGTAAATGCTGGCCCGGCTTTAGAATATGCCTTAACTCAAATCGGTCGATCGCCCCTCTTAGCCCAAGCCAATTCTCAGACCGAACTACCTTCGCTGTTCCAGTATTCTGGAAAGTTCCTGGATTTAGTTAGAGTGGCATCACAAGATAAAGATAAAGATGAAAAAGGCAGTTAGAAGATTCAAGACCAGATCAAAGACGATACTGACGAAATACATCACTTGCGACTCGATGCAACAATGAATGACGATACACCAACGCATTCATATCATCAGCATAACCACCCCCAATCACACAAGCAACCGGATAGCCCTGAGACACGCAGGTTTGCAGCACTTGCATCTCACGGCAGAACACACCCCGATCACTCAATGCCAACTTGCCTAACCGATCGCCCAAATGCACATCCACCCCAGCATCGTAAATTACTAGATCAGGTTTGAGCTGAGCCAGAAGATCGGGTAAATACTCAGCAAGGGTCTGCAAATAGTCATCATCTTCCATGCCCTCTGGTAAAGGCACATCCAGATCACTAACCTGCTTTGTTCCTGGAAAGTTGACCTCACAATGCATTGAAAATGTGAATACCCTAGGCTCATCTTGAAAGATAAACGCTGTACCATCTCCTTGATGCACATCGAGATCAACAATGAGAACCGATTTCACCTTTCCCAATTCCAGCAAAACCCGTGCAGCGATCGCAATATCGTTAAAAATGCAAAACCCAGAACCATAGCTAGGAAAGGCATGATGGGTTCCACCTGCTGTATTGCAAGCCAACCCGGTTTCTAAAGCTAACTGTGCCGTTAAAATCGTTCCCCCGACGGCAATACAGGTTCGGTTCACTAAAGACGGACTCCAGGGTAAACCGATGCGTCGCTGTGCTTTGGGGTCAAGCGTTCCCTCATAATAGCCCTGCACATAGTTGGGAGTATGGACAAGCTGAATCCAGTCGCGGGGAGGAAGCATTGGGGAATGAAATTGGGACGGATGAGCAACTTCGCTGGCAATTAGCGTTTGATAAAGCTGCCCAAACTTGACCATTGGAAACCGATGTCCGGGGGGCAGGGGGGAAACATAGTCAGGGTGATAAACGATCGGCAAATCCATTGATTTTAGTAAGCAGTACTTTGGGGTAGGCAAAACTCAGCCAGATTCTAGACTAACGTTTTACCTTCACCCTTTCCTTGATTTACCGATTTGTAAAACCTACCGACTGGTAACAATGCCCCGTTGCCGCAACTGCTGCACAAAAAAGTCCTCCAGCGACATACGGGCAAGGTTCATGCTGATGAGTTCTGCTCCCATGAGTTCCAAACTGGCAATAAAGTCTTGCGGATCACCCTGAAGATGTCCTTGCCAAAACGTATCGACAAACTCCCCATCTGGCACCCACCGCTCAAGAATGTCTGGGTTGCCGCCTCTGACCCTCACCTGATACAGGTCTGCCGTACCCAACAACTCATTGAGCGAACCGACACAGAGCAGTTCGCCCCTGGCTAAAATTGCCACCCGATCGCAAATTTTTTCCACATCCGACAGCACATGACTGTTAAAAAAGATGGTTTTTCCCTGCCCTTTCAGCGACAGAATGATTTCTCGAATCTGATACCGCCCCAGTGGATCAAGCCCCGACATCGGTTCATCCAGAAAAACCACCTCCGGATCGTTAATCAGAGCTTGCGCCATTCCCACCCGTTGCAGCATTCCTTTAGAGTATTGGCGTAGCTGTTTTCGTTTGGCAGCCGATTGGGCCAGCCCCACCAGTTCCAATAATTCAGGAATGCGTCGTCGCTGTACCTCATAGGGAATTTGAAACAGGTCAGCCGCGTAGCGCAAAAACTCCCATCCAGTTAAGTAGTCATAAAAATAGGGGTTTTCCGGCAAATAGCCCAACCGCTGCTTCACACTTCGATCGCCCAAGGGTTTTCCCAACAGCCACCCACTGCCACCCGTCGGACGAATAATGCCCAGCAAAATCTTTAACAAGGTCGTCTTGCCAGCCCCGTTTGGGCCCAGCAGCCCAAAGGTTTCGCCCTTGTAAATTTGCAGCGAGCAATCTTGCAGCGTTACCACCTTTTGGTTGAGCCAAAACCCAGTACGGTAGACCTTTTGCAAGTGAGCGGTCTGCACCAAGACGGGGCGATCGGCTGTCGCAGAATCAGTTGAAGATTGGGGTGCAATGTTCATGGGTAAAGCGGAGGTCAAAGAGCAAAATTAAGGGCGATCGGGTTTTACTTCAGATCTTGCCCAGTTTTATGTCAGGCTAGAGCATAGGAAGGCTAAGAAAGATTGAGAAACGCGCTATCAGGAGATTGTACTGTATGGATCGCTCGAAGCTAGTTGCTGTGATTACAGGGGTCATTGCCCTGGCCCTCGGCATTGCCTACTTACTCATAGTGCAGCTTTTAGACTTTCGCGGAGAAATGATTCCGGCTCCGCAGGATTTGTCCTATCAAAAATTTGATAGTCAACTCGTTTATGTGATGCGAACTTAGTTTCAGTTCCAATCCGGCTCTACAAAAAACTCGCTCCGATGCAAAATCACTTCACCATGATCAGGAATCCACGCCACCCACTCATCATCCGCATGGCGACATAACAACATGGCGCGATCGTGGCTGTAAGGATTCGGCAAGGCAGCCAGTTTCACCCACACTGCTGCGGATGGGTTGGCATAAGCCGATCGTCCGTTAGAGTGCTGATCAGGATGGACAAGGGTTAAATATCGTCCCATTTGATAAACTCCTGACTTGAAGCCCAAAAAATATTCTGTATTCATTGTTACAAAATATCCTCTGTAACAGCGGAAATTCGCATAAGTTTACTTCTTCCTTCCAGTTTTGAAATGCAGCAGTCTTTCAACGAAAATCGCTGTAGTACAAGGATTTGCCGCACTCCCCACTCTCCACTCCCTACTCCCAAATTCCCTACCCCACAAGCATTCCAGCGTTTTATTTTTCCCAGTGCTACATTGAAGTTAACCGGGCAACGATTCATTCATTTCCTGAAAAGTTGCTTATTCCACGAAACACCGAAGGACTCCCATGACTGCGATCGCATCAACTGTTGAAACGCCTCTGCTGGATAATCCCTTACTCATTGGTAAAGGACTGCCACCCTTCGAGCGAATCCAGCCTGAACATGTCGTTCCTGCCATTACGCAACTCCTCGCTGAACTGGAAGACAGCCTGACACAGCTAGAAGCCTCCGTAAAGCCAACCTGGGATGGCTTGGTGAAGCCTCTGGAGAAAATTGAAGAAAGGCTGTCCTGGAGTTGGGGAATTGTTGGTCACTTGATGGGGGTGAAAAACAGTCCTGAACTGCGGCAAGCCTATGAGCAGATGCAGCCGGAAGTGGTGAAATTTTGGAACAAACTTAGCCAGAGTCAACCGTTATATGAAGGCTTCAAAAAACTGCGGGAAAGTGATGCCTGGAATCATTTAGATGAGAGCCAAAAACGGATTGTAGAGTCTGCTTTGCGGGATGCAGAACTGTCTGGGGTGGGGCTAACGGGCGAGGCAAAAGAAAGATTTAACGCCATTCAGCTTGAACTAGCCGAACTCTCCACTCGATTTTCAAACAATGTGTTAGATGCCACGAAAGCTTTCAGCCTGACGCTGACCCAACTTGATGAAGTGGAAGGTTTGCCGCCCAGTTGGTTGGGATTGGCAGCCCAAGCCGCTCGATCGGAAGGGGAAACCTCAGCGACGGCAGAGTCTGGCCCTTGGCGCGTCACCTTGGATATGCCAAGCTATCTTCCCTTCATGCAGCATAGCCGTCGTCGAGATTTGCGGGAAACCCTGTATCGGGCATTTATCCGTCGGGCATCGGATGGCGAATATGACAACGCCCCCCACATCAAGCGCATTCTAGAACTGCGGCAGGAAGAAGCCAAACTGCTGGGGTACAACAGCTACGCAGAAGTCAGCCTTGCAGCCAAAATGGCTCCCAGCGTTGAAGCAGTGGAAAGCCTGATGGAAGAACTGCGCCAAGCCAGCTACGATGCTGCCCTGCAAGACTTAGCAGAACTTCGGGCGTTTGCAGCCGCCAAAAATGCTCCAGAAGCCGAGGATTTGTGCCACTGGGACATTTCCTTCTGGGCAGAGCGACAGCGTGAAGAAAAGTTTAGCTTTAACCAGGAAGAACTGCGCCCTTATTTTCCCCTTGAGCAAGTGCTACAGGGCTTGTTTAACCTGTCCAACCGGATTTTTGGTGTCACCATCACTTCAGCCGATGGACAGGCTCCAGTTTGGCATCCAGATGTACGCTATTTCCAGGTGGCAGATGCAACGGGAACCCCGATCGCCCACTTTTACCTTGACCCGTATAGCCGTCCTGCCGAGAAGCGAGGTGGAGCCTGGATGGATGAGTGTATTGGTCGTGCGAAGGTTGAAGCTGAGTCTGGTGAAGCGGTACGGTTGCCAGTTGCCTATTTAGTTTGTAACCAAACTCCACCTGTGGACGGTAAACCTAGCCTCATGACCTTCACTGAAGTGGAAACCCTATTCCACGAGTTTGGGCATGGACTCCAGCACATGCTGACAAAGGTGAACTATGGACGGGCATCGGGCATTCGTAATGTGGAATGGGATGCCGTTGAGCTACCCAGCCAATTTATGGAAAATTGGTGCTACCACCGGCCAACCCTCCTCAGTTTGGGCAAGCATTACGAAACAGGTGAACCCTTACCCGATCACTACTACCAAAAATTAGTGGCGGCTCGTACTTACATGAGTGGCAGCACGATGCTGCGGCAGCTTCACTTTAGCTGGGTGGACTTGGAACTGCATCACCGCTATCAGCCGGGAGGGTCTGAAACCCCTGAGGATGTGCGTCGTCGGATTGCTGAAAAGACCACCGTTTTACCTCCCCTGCCAGAAGATTCGTTCCTCTGTGCGTTTGGCCATATTTTTGCCGGGGGCTATGCCGCAGGGTACTACAGCTACAAGTGGGCAGAAGTCCTTAGTGCAGATGCGTTTGCTGCTTTTGAGGAGGCTGGTTTAGAGAATGAAACGGCCATTTCTGAGGTGGGGCATCGCTTCCGCAATACGGTATTAGCCTTGGGCGGGAGCCAGCACCCAATGGAAGTGTTCAAATCTTTTCGTGGACGGGAGCCAGATACAACGGCCTTGCTGCGGCATAATGGGTTGG
>PVWD01000358.1 GCA_003003615.1 filamentous cyanobacterium CCP2
CCTACAGCGAAAAGCCAGGACACAATTTCTCACTGAACGCTACCTTTGCCCACATTCAACCTGATGACTACGATGCGCTAGTCATTCCCGGTGGACGCGCTCCAGAATATATCCGTCTCAACCCGGATGTTCTCCAGGTTGTTCGCCACTTTGCCCAAGCCAACAAACCGATCGCCGCAATTTGTCATGGGGCCCAACTGCTTGCTGCCGCAGACATCATTGAAGGAAAACGCTGTACGGCTTATCCTGCCTGCGCTCCAGAGGTGACACGAGCAGGGGGAATCTTTGTGGAAGTTCCTGTTCATGAGGCAGTGGTGGATGGCAACTTGGTGACGGCTCCTGCCTGGCCAGCCCATCCTCGTTGGCTAGCAGAATTCCTCAAGGTGTTGGGAACCCGAATTGAACATGCAGAGTTAGCGACGGTTTAAGGTCAGGAGTCAGAGATTGGGAGTCAGAGCATAATTTCTACTCCCTACTCCCCACTCCCTACTCCCCACTCCCGATTCTCAACCCTAAAGCCTCCCGCGCCTGCTCTCGATCGTCAAAGTGAACCTTTTCCGTACCAAGGATCTGGTAATCTTCGTGACCTTTCCCCGCAATGAGTACACCATCACCGGGTTGGGCTTGCAGAATTGCAGTACGAATCGCTTCAGCCCGATCGCCAATTACCGTGGGAGTCACCGAGTCAGGAATGCCCACCAGGATATCCTGCAAAATTCTTTCTGGGTTTTCGGTGCGGGGGTTGTCGGAAGTGACGACGGCCCAGTCGGATAGATGAGCGGCAATGGCTCCCATTTTGGGACGCTTGGTTCGATCGCGATCACCACCACAGCCAAACACACAAATCATTCGCCCCTGAATAAAGGGACGGGCTGCCTTTAATAGGTTTTCTAAGCTATCGGGCGTGTGGGCATAATCCACAATCACGCTGATGTCTTGATTGGGGTTAATTTGGACTTGCTCCATCCGTCCAGGAACACCAGAGAAGGCAGGAAGAGCCTGAGCGATCGTTTCCAGTTCTACCCCCGCATGTAAAGCCGCCCCAACCGCAGCCAGCAGATTGGCGATGTTGTATTGACCGACCAAAGGCGACTGAAACGGAATGTTGCCCATTGGCGTATGGAGAATACCCTTAACCCCTTCTGGCTCATATACCAGGTCGCTTGTCCACAGGTCAGCCGTTTGATCGATAACGCTGTATGACCAGACCCGTTCTTCCCCTAGTTGTTCAATCAGTCGCTTGCCGTAGGGGTCATCTTGATTGACGATCGCCCGTCCTTTGAGGTAAGCCGGACTGAACAATCGGGCTTTTGCCTGGAAGTAGTCTTCCATGTCTTTGTGGTAATCCAGGTGATCTTGGGTCAGGTTTGTAAAGACTGCCCCATCAAACGCACAGCCCAACACCCGCCCCTGGGCCAACGCATGGGAGCTAACTTCCATCACCGCAGATTCACAGCCCGCCGCAACCGCTTCCGCAAACTGCTTTTGAAGTTCAACGGCAAAGGGGGTTGTATGGATTGCTGTCTGCTGGTAGCCTGTCCAGCGAGTGTAGAGGGTTCCCAGGAGGGCAGTGGATTTCTGGGCGTGGTTCAGCAGGTATTCAATTAAATGCGTGGTGGTGGTTTTGCCGTTGGTGCCTGTCACGCCAATCATTTGCAGCTTTTGGGTTGGGTCGCCATAGAAGGTGGCAGCAATCTGGGCACAGGCATGGGTCATATCTGCAAAGGGAATGAGGCAGGCATTTTGCAACTCTGCGGAGGGGGCAGGCTTTTGGGCGGCAGTGGGTGAAACAACGGCTGCGATCGCCCCAGCAGCAATGGCACTTGACCAAAACTCTCCCCCATCCACCCGCGTTCCAGGCATTCCAATGAATAAATCTCCGGGTTGGCAAGCGTGGGAATTGGTGGTCAGCCCTTTGACTTCTGCATCAAGAGCAGGATGCTCCGGCAGGGATGAATTAGGAAATAGAGGGGTCAGCAGTTGCCGCAGTTTCATATCAAGACTCCTAACACCATGCGTTGGGCTTATTTTGCATTATTTTTTCCAGCTTCAGCTAGATAATTTTGTAACATTTGGGCAACTTGCATTTGTAATATTGGGGTAGCTCGCAGCTAGGAAGTGCAAATTTAATTAGATTTCGCTTCTGGTGGTAGGGGTTTAGCTACCAACTCCGACTGCATTGGCTTCCACAAGTGATTAAAAGATAAAGATCAGCCGCACTGTCCATTCTGGGTTTGGCTGGTTTAGGTTTTGCTGATTTCGTTCATGCCGATCGATTTGAATGTGCTGAATGAATTCACGAAGATAGAAGCGACGTTCGGCTTCAGACAGGTCAAACCAAAATTGAGGAATGGAAACCACTTGGGCGATCGTCTGCAAATTGACAGGGGGAAGCTGGGCAAGTTTGGCATTGATGGCGGCAAGCTCTGTGCGGAGGTTGTAGGTGCGGAGTTGGGCGGTTTCCGGATCTAAAATACCGTTTTCTACCAAACCGGGCAATTGCTCTAAGATCGCCTGCTTTGCAGCAATTTCAGCCTGTAAACCCTGCTGAATTTGATCGACATTGGGCAGGGCGGTTGCAGCGACGGCTTCGGGTAATGTCTGGCAAATTTGCTGAATAATTTGCTCTAAAACCGTTTGGTAAGGCAGCGATCGGCATTTGGGCTGATGGGGGCAGACAGTGGGGCAAAGATAGAGATATTCTTTGTTTTTGCGGGCCGCAGTCACATGGTTAACTTTCATTGGCGACTGACAAGTTCCGCAGGTTACTAAACCCGACAACGATCGCGAGGAACTGGCGGTACGGGAAGGCACCCGGCGGTTGCGGCGTAAAAGCCGATCGACTTGGGCCGCTTCTTCCCGTGAAAGAATGGCAGCGTGGGTATTCTGCACCACTTCCCCGTTGTGGTAAACCAAATCCCCTCGATACACTGGACTGGTGAGCCAGCGTCGCCCCGTAGAGGCAGAAATTTTCTTATTGTACTTTTTTTGCAAATGCCGAACGCTGCCCCGCAAAGAGCCATACAGCAAAAAGTGTTCAAAAAATTCTTTAACAATGGGGGCCGTGGTGCGATCGATCGCATATCGCTCTTTGCCGCGACGGTAGCCATAGGGAGCCTTGCCTGGAGGAGGTAATGCCTTGACTCGATTGCGGGCGTGTCCCTGCTGAAGCCGATGGCGACGATGACGGTCTTGCAGCGTTTGTAATAGATAGAGTAAATCCGATCGCTGCACTAGCTGTCCAGATGCTCCAGCCTGCCCAGATGGATTTTCCAGCGAATCTCCAGAATCGATCGTCTCTTGAGTCGCAATGAGGGAAACGCCAAGGGACTCCAGCTTTGCCAGTCGATCGCTGACCTCCTGTATTGAATCTCCTAGCTCATCTAGCCGCCGAATCACGACGTAGGCAACGGATTCAGTCTGGCAATCTGCGAGTAATGTCTGTAGCTGTTGGCGATGACCAATATCCTGGTAAACTCGGTCTATCCTCTGTCCCCAGACTGATACATTAGGTACAGACTCTAATAAGGGATCGCTGTAAGAGTAGGCGAAGACTCTGCCTTCATTCGCTGACATCGCGGAGGAGGGGGTGAAGGGCTTGGCGTGGAACATTTGAACCGAGAGTCGTTGACATAGGGCGGCCAACAAAAGTCGCAGGTATAGGGCGATCGTCAACCGCAATCGGCAGGCGAAACGGCGGATAAGCGCAACTTAGAAAGAAGGGAAAGCAATGGAAGGCTGCTCAAAATTAGGCATCACTCAACTTTAATGATTACAGCTTAAGGACTCTTCTTCACGCGGCTAACTAAAAGATGTAGCAAATAATACAAAATAGTGATGGAAAACCTGAAATCCTTACAAGACCGTATACAGCACTTCGTTGTTTGCCATAAAAGGGTAGAAAATCCAAAGGGATAGACAACCTCTAGGAAATAAACCATTTTTCTCTTAATTGTTTATATCCTAACAACCCTTTAAACCGCATTCAGGATTATAGATTTACATCTGTAAAACCCATAAAATTTACTCAAACATTCTGTGGCAGAGACTATGAGTTCCACTCTTCAATTTTCGGATGATGCCTTTCGTTCGGGAACAGCTACCGAGTTAAAAGTTGATCAAAATTTAGCACCGGATTCGACATCCGATCTGTTCTTGCGCCATCGTCTCAAAATTGTGGAGGATCTATGGGAGGCTGTGCTGCAACAGGAATGTGGACAGCAGTTGGTGGATTTGCTGCAACAGTTGCGATCGCTCTATTCACCTGAAGGAGAGGTGCTGTCGGAAAATGAAGAGGAAAACGCCCTCAAGGTGATTGAAAGCCTTGATTTAAATGAGGCAATTCGGACTGCTCGCGCCTTCGCTCTATATTTTCAACTGATTAATATCGTTGAACAGCATTATGAACAGCGGGGGCAGCAGCAGCAATATCGTGCAGAGCAGCAAGCCGTGATTCGGGAAGATCTGCTGGAGTCGGGGCATGTGCCTGATGAATCTGATCCCGAAGCAAAAGGCAGCGTCCTACATGCAAATCTTTTAGAAAAATCATTGACGGTTCCCCCCCGACGAGAAGTTGGAACCTTTCAAGCTCTTTTCCCGAAGTTGCATCGGCTGAATGTGCCTCCGCGCCAAATTCAGAACATGATTGACCAGCTTGATGTGCGCTTGGTGTTTACGGCTCACCCCACTGAAATTGTTCGGCACACTATCCGCGATAAGCAGCGACGCATTGCCAAAATCCTGCGGGAACTCGATCGCGTTGATGAAGGGTTGACCTCTGCGATCGAACTGGAAGACTTGCGGGAACGGTTGACCGAAGAAATTCGTCTGTGGTGGCGCACCGATGAACTGCACCAGTTCAAGCCAACGGTTTTAGATGAAGTAGACTTTACCTTGCACTACTTCGAGGAAGTGCTGTTTGATGCCATTCCGCAGCTTTATCACCGCTTTTACCGCGCTCTCAAGGGGACTTTTCCTCGCCTGCGTCCGCCCAAGCACAACTTCTGTAAGTTTGGCTCCTGGGTAGGGGCCGATCGAGATGGCAACCCTTCTGTAACTCCTGAAATTACCTGGAAAACCGCCTGCTATCAGCGAAATTTGGTGCTGGGAAAATACATCCAGTCGGTGAGCCATCTTACGAGCTTGCTCAGCCTGTCGCTTCACTGGAGCGATGTTTTACCGGAACTGCTGGAATCCTTGGAGCAGGATCAAGTTCAGCTTCCAGAGGTTTATGAGCAGTTAGCCATTCGCTACCGCCAAGAACCCTATCGTCTGAAGCTGGCCTACATTCAAAAACGGTTGGAAAATACCCTCGATCGCAGCATCAAGCTCTACAACGGAGATTATTTGCAAAGTGAACTGGTCGATGTCAATCCAGCCGTGATTTATCGAACAGGCGGAGAATTCCTCAAAGAATTGCAGCTAATCCGTCACAACCTGGAAGAAACGGGGCTGAGTTGTCGTGAACTCGACAATTTAATCTGTCAGGTAGAAATTTATGGCTTTAACCTAGCCCATTTAGACATTCGTCAAGAAAGTTCGCGCCACTCTGATACCTTGACTGAAATCGCTGAATATTTGCAAATTCTGCCAACTCCCTACAACGACCTGTCCGAGGAGCAAAAAGTTCTTTGGCTGGCCACCGAGCTGCAAACTCGTCGCCCTTTAATCCCAGCAGAGCTTTCTTTTTCCGACAAGGCGAACGAAGCAATCCAAACGCTCCGCATGGTGCGAAAACTTCAGCAGGAGTTTGGCGAAGAAATTTGCACCACTTACATCATCAGCATGAGTCATCAGGTGAGCGATTTACTGGAGGTGTTGCTGCTGGCCAAGGAAGCAGGGGTTTATGATCCGGCGACCGGAATGGGAACGCTGCAAGTGGTTCCTTTGTTTGAAACGGTGGAAGACCTGCAACGGGCTCCTGCCGTGATGCAAGAACTGTTTGAATTGCCGCTTTACCGGGCATTGCTGGCAGGCGGGTTTGAGGCAGAGAGAAACCCAGACGCAGCAACTTTGCCCCTCCAGGAAGTAATGC
>PVWD01000086.1 GCA_003003615.1 filamentous cyanobacterium CCP2
GAGCAGGTCCTGGCGGGCTAGCAGCAGCGGAACGGGCTGCACAATATGGCGCACGAGTGGCGATCGCCGAACGTGACCAAGTAGGAGGAACCTGCGTGGTACATGGCTGTGTGCCTGAAAAAATGATGACCTATGCTGCCGGATTTTCTCATATTTTGCAAAACGCCGACGAATATGGATGGAACAAAGTACCGCGTCAGTTTGATTGGTCAAAATTTGCCCAAAGGCGAGATGAAAATATTAATCACTTGAGTCGAGTTCATGTCCATCATCTGCAAACGGCAGGGGTTGAGCTAATGTATGGCGATGCTACATTCTTAGATCCGCATACCCTCAAGTTGGGCGATCGCCAGATCACGGCAAACAAAGTTTTGATTGCTGTCGGTGCCAGAAGCGTTACACCCAATATACCGGGTATCAACGATGCAATTACGATGCGCGAATTGCTGGAGCTGAAGCAACAACCTGACCATTTGGCTATCATTGGCAGCAATCACATTGCCACTAAATTTGCTGGCATCATGAACGGGCTAATTTGCAAGGTGACTCAGATTGTGGCAGAAGAGTATATCTTACCGAATTGCGATCTTGATCTGCGTACCACGGTGCAAGCAGGAATGATTCAGCAAGGAATTCAGGTTCTCAATAATACGCATGTGAGCAGCATTGAACAGGTGCAAGAGGGCTTGAAACTAGAGTTTGCTGATACTGCTACAGAGGCTATTACAGTCAATACTGTTGTGTATGCGACTGATCGCGTTGCCAATGTAAACAGTTTGAACCTAGAAGCCGCAGGGGTTGAAGTCCAGCAAGGTGCGATCGCGGTTGATGACAATAGCCGCACCACTCAACCGCATATCTTCGCAGTGGGTGACTGTACACCTCGTCCGCAATGGACTCCTGCCGCCATTGCCACTGGTCGTGCTTTTGCCGATGCTGAATTTGGCAAGCAGCCGCATATAGTCAGTTTTGAAGGAATTCCCTATGTGGTTGCTACCATGCCCGAAGCTGCAACAATTGGTTTGACTGAGACACAGGCTAGAGAAACGCTGGGTGAATCAGTGCGCTGCTATAAAAAGACATTTCAACCGTTGTTCAACTTAATTGGTGAAGCAGAACAAGAAGCCATGCTCAAGCTAGTTGTAAATAGCAATTCCGATCGCGTGTTGGGCGTTCACATGGTGGGTGAGTGTGCTGCCGAAGTCATTCAGATGTTGGCACCCGCGCTCAAGGCAGGCGTGACCAAGCAACACTTTGATCAATCACTGGGAATTCACCCTTCAGTGGGTGAAGAATTTTTCACTTTAAAGTGACGAGGCTGAAGCGAGTTTGCAAGAGGCTTACTTTCTCTCAACTGGAGCGATCTCACTCCACCTGTATGCCATGTACTCAGCAAAGCCAACAACATAAGGATTCCACTTTTGGCGCAAAGAAATGTATAAATCTGCGCCCGTTTCTAAAGCAGGTGTTGTTTCTATGTTCGCAGCTTGCAGCCGCTCTACAGCACGGAAATACCACTCGCGCCACTCTTTCTCCGATTTGTTCTGGTGGGCTGAATGTCCATCTGGAAGGAACGAATCGGACAATTGAAGCAGGGCATCCAAACCACCATCTTCTAACTCGGTAACTCCAGTAGAGTCTACTAACGCACGATATTTTTCTTGATTAAGCGCACTTTTGATTAATGTGGCTGTATCCACTGTGATTAGTGCAATCCGCGCCAGTGAGTAGTAGCTTTCCTGAAAGCGGAAATAGTGTAAAACCGGATACGAGTGGTGAGACTCTAGCAACTCCAACAGGTTTCTGCCCATATCAGCAACTTCCTGACGGGCACCACTGAAATCTCCATTCGCTCCCAGCCGCGCCAGGAACTCGGCAGCATTTGCTTGACTGGCAGTACGGTGATGTAAGCTTAAGGCAAAAGTATTGCGTCGCGTTAAGGCACTATAGACTGACAAGAAGTAGGTGAGCGTTAGGGTAAAGGTCGAAAAACCAAGGGCTGCTTCTAATATCATAAGTAGCCGATAGGTTCCTGTTTTTGGCACAAGGTCGCCTGTGCCCAGAGTGGTAAAGGTGTAGCCACTGTAATAAAGTGCTGTAGCAAAATCTGTTGGCGTTGATCCCTGGCTAGCCTGGATACCAGAACCTAGGGCAGTCCAAACGATGAGGGCAAATCCGCCGATCAGTAAGGTTGTCCATACAATGACAATTACTACTAGTAGGGTAGGACCACAGTAGGATAGCAGGCGATCGCGATCGACCCAGGGACTGTATGAAGCTTGTCGAAATAGTTGCCATATTCCCTGATTGAGTAGCGTGCTCAGCACACCCCTACTACTGCGGGGATACAATACGGTTAAGAAAAGGTCTGTAAGAGCCAGGAGTATCAGTCCAACACCACCTGCAAGTACTAGCCAATCCATGCTTCAACTTTTTCCTTTCCCAAAACTAGAAGAATTTTTTACTTTAAAGTGACGAAACTAAAGCTACGAGCAATTTACTTTGCTGCTTCTGTCACCTGGCTCAATTGATAATATGCGCGAGGCATTTACAACGCAAACTTGCCTATTTACTGCACTGCTTCTCTAATCTGACGCTCCATGTCTGGAGTTATGTCAAGCGAACGAGGGGGAAGCGCCGCCGTCCCCCGTTCTCCATTCTGCGCAATATCATCGAGAAGCAACTGCATCTCAGCGATTTCACGAACCTGCGACGCAATGATCTCATCCGCAAGCTCACGAACGCGCGGATCGCTAATGCTTGCCTTCCGCGCATTGTTAATGGCAATTGAGTGGTGCGGAATCATCGCCTTCATGAAGGTGACATCTCCGATCAGCGCCTGGGTTCTATTTACGGAGAGCAGAATCAAGCCGAGCGCGGTAGCCAAACCGAGAACTGCGATCTTGATTCCTACTCCTCGGTACATCGACCACATAAAGGAAAGCATCACAACGGTCATCACGCACCCCATGACCAATGAGGCGACCAGTCGATTTACGCTAAACAGTGCGTGATCAAATGAGTATATGAGCTGATACATCAAGAAGAACATGATGAATGTTGAGGTCGCGATCATCGCTGCGAATCGGTTCCAACCCATTCCTGCCATGTCTTTCTGTTGATTCATATTACTTCTCCACCCTTTCAAAATAATGCTTTCGCTCAAATCCTCCCGTCACTTCTATAGCCGACTTACATAAGCGCAGAAGTTGTAGAGGGAATTGGCAAGCTTATCAAGCAGGCTTGCCAACCTCCTGATACTTAAACTGTAAATTTCGGTCGAATTAACGCGATGTGGCAACACTAACCACCTTACGGTACTCCTCAACAGCCGATCGGCAAGCTTTGGCACAGCTTTGGCAGTGTTCGTTATCGTGTTTTTCGCATTCACTGGCGCAGGCTTCGCAGACATCGATACAAGCTCGAACAACCTGAGGGATGAATTGAGACCCGCGACTCATGTAGCCAGCGATCGTCCAACACATTTGGGCACAATCGCGGCAGAGACGAGCGCATTCTGCCATGCTACCCATACAAGCATCAGCGCAGTGTTCACATTCGTAAGCACAGTGAATGGCAGCATCAATACTGGTTTTATACTGCTGGTGTGGCATTGCTAGATTCTCCTAGAAACGATAAAACTTCTTCTCATAGGAGTACGGTAGGAAGTGGCGTAGATATTGTGCATCCAGCTTTTGAGGTAAAGATACTTTCTATAATTTCTGACCTTTGGACGACAGAGATTTCATGTTGATTTTATTTTTTAGTGCATTGATCACAAACTCGTCTTGGCTTGTATCGCTGTTTACTAGCTAAGATTTCATCCTGATTTTATTTTTGTCTGTCATCATTAACGCTTGTAAGAAGTTAATGCTTTGACCCAAAAACCTGGAGGCTTGATTAGGTGGTTACGTTAATGAGAAAGACACTCGCCTCATTTCTGTTGGTCGGAATCGTGCCTTTAGTGTCATTTAGCCTAGCTGCTTGTAGTGGTACAGCCTCCGAACAAGCTGCTGAAAGTCGTCCTAGCAGCTCCACGATGGCTCAGATGGATCATGGCTCCATGAATAGCCCCATGCCAATGGATCATGGCTCCATGATGAACATGGATTTGGGACCTGCCGATGAAAACTTTGATCTGCGCTTCATTGATGCCATGATTCTCCATCATCAAGGCGCAATTCAAATGGCGGAAGAAGCTCAGCAAAAAACGAGTCGCTCAGAAATTCAGCAGCTTGCCGCAAACATTATTGAATCGCAAAGTCGCGAAGAAAATGAGTTGTTACGAGCATGGCGGCAAGCATGGTATCCGAACGCCAGTGCAGAGCCAGTAATGTATGATGCAGCCAGTCAATCGATGATGCCCATGACCGCATTGCATCAACAGAGCATGGCGATGCAGATGGATCTCGGAGAAGCGGACGAAGAGTTTGATTTGCGATTTATGAATGCCATGATTCCTCATCATGAGGGGGCAGTTGCAATGGCACAGGAAGCGTTAGAGAAGAGCGATCGCCCTGAAGTTAAAGAACTAGCTCAGAACATTATTGATAGTCAGCAGCAAGAAATTGATCAGATGGTGCAGTGGCGGAAGGACTGGTACGGGCAGTAATATCGGAAAATACTTCTCGTCTTAATACATTGGGGAAGCCAATCATTCTTCCCCTTTTTCGCTAAATTTGCCTAAATATACGCTCTTCAATCCCATCGTCCCCTTCTTCGTTACTCCCCAGTAGCGCAGATAGCGGTAAGGTCCATAGGTTTTACCCGTCTTAGCATCGGGAATCATCTTCAGCTCAATATGCCCTCGCCCTCCGTGCTTCCCCAGCGGTGTGCCATCCTCACGAGTCTCCTGGTTCTTCTCCTCTGCCTCCTGCTGCCGTGACTCCAATAGCCCCTGAATCATTTCAGCCAGATCCCCTAACTCTTCATCACTCCAATCCTGAAGTTGCTGAATCAACCGCGCTGCTTTGCTCCGCTTTGGCATCTCCCACCCCTGACCCCGCAAAAATTGCTTAGGGAATACTTAGGGATCTTTAGCTTGTTTTTATTCCCTAAGTCCAGATTCACCCGTACTGCTTTTGCTTAGGGAATACTTAACTCGTCATAAAGGCAAAATTATTCCCTAAGCCTCATCGCCACCCCAACTAGCTGAAACTTTGATGTCCACGACCACCGGGATCGGATGCAGAAACTTCCGAGCTGCCGCAACCATGCAGCGATGTAAGAGATAACTGATGTGCTTTGCCTCAGCACCAGAACACTCCAGCAGAATTTCATCGTGAACTGTGCAAATCAGCTTTGCTCCTGTCTCTGCCAGCACTTTGTTGAGTTTCACTAACGCCAATTTCGTGATGTCAGCATTCAATCCCTGGACTGGATGGTTCAGCAACTCCGCCAGCCTGGGTTTATCCGCCCACTTGCGTCGCCGTCCTGCTAAAGTACGGCTCTCCTTGATTCCTCGGATGTAACTGCGCTTGATCGTCTCATGCCACTCTGCTACTCCGGCGTAGGCTTCAAAGAAGCGTTTTCGGAATGCCTTTGCCTGCTCCAGAGACAGAGTGACCCCATACTTTGTCTCAGCGTAGCTCTGAAGTTTGGTGGCACCCATGCCGTAAATCAGCCCAAAATTGATGGCTTTGGCAAGCCGTCGATCTTCCTCGCTCACATCAGCGATCGCTTTCCCCGTCACCAGAGCTGCTGTCAGCCGATGCAGGTCCTCACCTTTGCGGTATGCTCGTTGCATCCGGGCATCGCCACTTAATCGGGCAACAATTCGCAGCTCAATTTGAGAATAGTCCGCTCGCACTATTTGATAACCTGGTGCAGCTACAAAGCAGGTTCGAGCAGCCGCATCACGAGGAATGGTCTGCAAAGGTGGATTGCGACAAGAAAACCGACCTGACCTGGCTCCAAGCTGGTAGTACGTTGGGTGAATCCTTCCTGTTACAGGATGGACGTGCTTGGGCAAGCTATCAGCAAAGGTGGCAGTGATTTTGGAGAGGTGCCTGTAATCCAACAACGCTTGGATCACAGGGTACTGCTTCGCCAGTGGCACCAGTTCCTTCTGGTTAGTCGAGTTCACTGGAATCCCAGCCGCTTGCAGTGCTGCAAGTACCTGTTGCGGAGAGTTGGGGTTGATTGCATCTGTCATCTCTGGCAGCAAGGAGATTTGAGCGTTACCCACAACCCGGAGTTCCCTGACCTGATGAAGTGCAGCATTCCGATCGCTCTCCAACTTTGTCCCTAACGTTTGCCAGCGAGAAAGATCCAACAACATGCCATTCAGTTCCATCTGAGCCACCGCAGGCATACAGTGAAACTCTAGTTGGGCAATCTTTAGGAGATGCGATCGCTCCAGCTTCTTGATCAAGATCGGGTACAGCTCCAGCAAAATGGCTGCATCCATTGCTGCATACTGTAACTGCTTCGATATCAGCGGTTTGCTCCAGTCACTCACCTGTTGAGTTTTATCCAATTCTATGTTCAGGAGCTTTTGAGCAAGAGTTTGCAATGAGAGACTCGTTTTTAATCCTGCCGTTAGTACTCGATAAGCAAGTTGTGTGTCGAAGAAAGAAGCACTGGGCTGAAGTCCTGCCTGAGCAAGGAATTGCCAGTCAAATTTACCATTGTGAGTAATTTTGAGTGCAGGTTTGGAGAGGAATTGTTGAAGCAGGTAGTGATCGCAAAGGGCAATTTGGGGTAAATCGATCAGAATCACTGGCTGATTGGGGGCTGCAATCTGAATCAGCCGAATGGTGTGAATGTAAGGATCTAACCCAGTTGTTTCGCAGTCTAATCCGAGAATGGGAGACTGTGTTAGCGATCGCAATGCCGTTTCAAGTTCTCTACTTGATGTAATCAGGTGATATGGAACATTTTTCAAATTAGAGTAAGTTTTGGAGACGGGCATGACTAGAAATAGATGGAGGACTATTTTGAAGGGGCGATAGCACCAATCATTCCGGTAGCTCTAATGATTCAAAACAAACTAACCTGCTCTGGTTGATCGGTTGTTTGAACTGGGTCAACCGCGATCGCTTCTGTCTTCCGATTACGTCGTTTTCCCCACCCTTGTTGAGCTGCGTGCTTCACCACACTCTGACGAATCGATCGGCTCAGATCATGAAATTCAGTCTTGACAGTCTTGAACTCAATCGCACGACCACCAATCAATTCATAAAAATTGTCAGCCCCTTCTGGTAATTTGTTGTGCTTCCGCATCACCTCATTTCCTGCCCAAATGTAAAGGTCAGAATAGTCACGATGCATGGGTGCTTCAAAACTGGCAGGCATCATGTAAGCCAATACTTCAGTCGGTGTAGCATAGTCCCCAACTTGATCCTGTTCATATTCCTCAAGAATGAGGTCAAACCGATCCTGCACACAGGCAGCCTTCAACCAAGTTGGAATCACGTCACCCCACAAACTTCGATGCAGTATCAGTGGTCCCGCTAAATAACGAACATGATGGATCGAAAATTCTGCCATCTCCAACATGCACGCTAGTAATTCTTTGGGAACATCAAGGGATGCTAGAAGCCGCAACATTTCCAGGGTGCTGGATGAGCAGCGATTATCTCGGTTAGCAGTGTTTTGTTGAATCGTTTGCACCAACTCTTCGGGAATAAAACTCAGTTGATCCACAGCGCAAGCCTCCGATAGGGATGTCCCTACAAACAGCCAGTTGGCTGGAGCACTGTTATCCATCTGGTTGAGGTGATCACTAGGGCAGGCTTTATAGGCTGACAGGCATATCGTTTCGTATGGATGGATTGCGTGATGAACACTGAACCGATGCCTGATTTCAATATCAATTCCGATAACAATAGCGGTTATCAAACGGAAGGTTATCAAACCCATGGTTATGGAAGTGGACAATCAATTTCTGGAGCTGGTAACAATCCCTGGCAAACTGATCACTTCAGTGATGGCTATCAGGAGAACATCTTTGAGCAAAACTTTGGTGACACGCCCTACTCGGAATCCGCTGCTAACCCTAACCCCCACCTAAAGGGCTATAGCAAGGGTTCTGGTTATCAGCCAAAGATGGAGCGTACTTTTTCTGCACCGGAACTGGAGCTGTAATCCCCCTTAACCCTGTCTGATGTCATGAATACCTCATTGAAAATGCCAGACGGCTTCAAGAGGCAGCGGGTTCTGGCATGGATCATTTCGCTATGCTTAATTGTCATGAGTCTTTGCGGGTTCAATGCCCCTGCATTTGCTCGCACTATTGACGATGGCAGCCTACCAACCCGGATTCTAGAAGTTGCAGGGAGTCAATCTGGACTGCCTGCAACTCAAGTTTTATTGCCTGATTGGAGCCGGATTGCTCTGTCACAGATGCCAGGTATCAGCCGTTCTGGCTCAATCGATGGTAAACCCTATGTGCAAACGTTGGGGTATGACCTGAGCCGCCGTTGGAATGCTGGTATGACTCCCGATCAGTATTTGAAGTTGGGGGACATTTCGCAGGCATTTCAGGCAGAAATATTTTCGTCAGGGGCGATCGCCCAACTTACCAATCTCGATCTCAATCAAGTTGCCCTGAGTACATTTACACTGGCAGCCGATCAAACCTTAAACCATTTGGCAAAGGTAGTACCGGGGTTGGCACAGACCAATGTGCGGGCGATCGCCCCTGTTGCTTCTCTTCTCGCTGCCAAAGCCGTCGGCATTAATGTCTCTGATCAGACGCTGGCTGAAGTTTTGGCACAGCATCCCCAAGTTGGACAGTTACGTTTAAGGGACATTGATATTTCTGGTTTTCCTATTGCCTCCATTCCCAATCTAGAAGCCGTTCAGCTCCAGCAATTTGAGGGCTGGATGAATAGTTTTGTGCAAGATATTCCAGGGTTAGGACAGGTACCATTAGGGTCAATGCCAAACCCGATCTCTGAACTGGGTAGCCTGGTCATGCGAGTTGATCAGGTGTATGGTCCAGCAGAGGCACAACGAAATAACACGATTTCTGGCTCTGATATTCAGGGCTTTTCTGTCCCTTGTGCTGAAACAGATTGCGCCTATGTTGAACTCGATGATTTAGAGAATATCGGGCGGAATGAGCGGGGCAGGCTGGAAGGAAAACAATGGATTTCGGGAAAATATCAGGAAGTTGAGGGTGGTTGGGGTGTCTTGCGATCGGTGAATGGTGGACGAGAACCTACGGGACGCTTGCCGTTTGGCTCTGCCTTTAAAGTCGTGGTGATGGAGCCAGATGAAACCACGGATACCGTAGATACTGCTTTGTTCTTCCGCTTCTGTGCCCATGCATTGGGCTGCACACCTTATTTCATCGGTTCTGTGCCGTTCTTCACCTACAAAGTCAATGCTTTGATGTTTGTAGGCGATTTGAGCGATCAACGAGCTGCTGCGGCATCTCAACCCACGGGAGCCAGCCGAGAACCTGGAAGCAGCCAAACCATTGCTGGTGATCGGGATGGGGAAAATCCCTGTAGTTTAGGTGGCAGTAGTCAGCCTGTGTCGGCACAATCTGTGCAAGGTATTGATTTAGATGCATTGGCGGAATCGATCGCTAGCATCGAAAGTGCTGGAAGTGGAGGTTACCAAGCGGTTGGAGTTCATACGTGCGCGGATGGTGGAAGCAACTGCGGACGGGGGTTAGGACGTTACCAGTTCATGAGCTACAACCCCTATGCAGTCCAGTTAATTGCTGCCAAACCAGGAGGACAGGGATTCTTGAATCGCATTGAGCAGGGTTATCAACCCACTGATGCAGAACTGTTTCAGTTCTTTCCACCCGCCGATCAAGATCGCGCCTTTATGGCAGACCTCGCCAATAAAGTCCAGGTGACACGGGGACAGATTGATCCAACGACCGGGCAACCCTTTACAGGCGATCGCTTACTAGAACGAGTTGCTCAAAAACATTTCGGGGGCGACTACAGCCGTGTCGATGGTGGAGGCTCTGATGCATTGGGTCGTCTGAGCCTACGAGATTACGGTCGCGCTGCTCTCACCCGTTATCGCAATGGTGGCAACGGCACACTCACTTGCGCTCCCAGTGCAACCTTGACAACCGCTAATGCCTCTGAAACGAAAAGCAATGATGCGACCCAGAACAGCGGGACACCCGGACAAGCCACAGGAAGATTAACTAACCCTGCTCCAGGCTTCCCTGTCACCAGTGAGTTTGGTCCTCGCTCTAGCCCTTGCGCGAGTTGTAGCTCCAATCATGCTGGCATTGATATCGGAACACCGATCGGGACACCGGTTCGAGCGGCTGATGGCGGCAGAGTGCTCTATGCAGGTTGGCTATCTGGCTATGGCAAAACCATGATTGTGGACCATGCCAATGGCAGGATGACGCTCTATGCTCACCTAGATTCAATGGACGTGAGCGCAGGTACCCCGGTGCAGCAGGGACAGGCAATCGCTCGCAGTGGGCAAAGTGGATTGGGCACCGGACCTCACTTGCACTTTGAAGTGTTAGAAGGCGCTACCCCTGGCAATTGGCGTAGCGGCTCTTCCATCAACCCTAGACAGCGAGTTCAATTTTAGGGAGGAATCAATGCAACCCCATCGCAGATTCTCATTTGGCTCCATTAGCAGACGCTTGACTTCACATTTCTGGCTACTGATTGTGGTAGGAATACTGCTCACGATTGGGCTGGGATACCTTCCTCTCGACGCTCAAACTACTGGCATTCCAGAAACCGTTAGTCGCTGCATTCCTCAACAAACCCGACAGCCTATTGTCCGGAGTGAGCTAATCGGCTCTAGTCGCTTGCAGGGCAAAGACTATTACCTGCTGGCAACTTACACCGAAAATAACCAACAGCCGACTAATCTGATTGTTGCAGTTACAAATGGACGCTGTGAGGAGTTGTTCTTTAATCCGATGGGCGACCGCGTTCCCTTTGCCAGTGTTGTTCCTCAATCAGTCGCTCAACAATTGACGCTAGCACAATACCGCCGAGAAATTCAGCGCATTGGTAAAGATCGCTTTCAGCAACAAGTCAGCGAGGGTGCCGCCTCCACTCAAAATCCTATCTGGTTTGCTGAGGAAGTCTGGGCACTCCGGCAGTTAGGTATTACCATTCCCGCCAATGTTCGGGTGCAACAGTGAGTTCAAGTCGGAGAGAACATCCACTATGACAGATTCATCTTCAAAACAGGCTCCACTTCAGTCCCAAGAACTCAGTACATCTGCTATCCCTGCACCGCCTCAATGGTTGTGTCAGGCAGGTTATTGGTTTCGCATCGGCTTTAGCCTTTTTCTGCTGTTGTCGGTACTCATCGGCGTAGCAGGTTGTAGTTCTAGTGCGGCAACTGTTCCCTGGCAAAAAGCAACAACAGTAGTCCCAGAAGCTGTTATAGAACAAGTGATTCAAACAAATACAGATATGGATGTGGCACAGGCAAAAGAAACCTTGCTTGCCTGGTCCGTAGACGGAAAAGAAGGTAAATTGACTCTCTTCAATTTCAACACCCCCAATTTATGCGGAGCTTTAGGTTGTCTCTACACTGGTTACTGGTTGAGAGAGAATCAATCCGCAGTAGAGGTGTTTCAAAACTATCTCAACCCTAACCTTCCAGCAAATCAACCTCTGATTCAGATGGGAGAAGATCGGGGTCAGGCTTTGCCCTGTTTAGAGGTGTTACAGATGGAGGGCGATCGCTTAAGGCAGTTGAATTATTGTTTCAATGGCGATCGCTACCAGCTTGCAGACAGCCAACTTCTCTCGTCTTGAACTTACGTCCAACATTGCTCTTTCAGCTACAAGCAAAAAATCTGCCATAGCCAATTTGGCTACAGCAGAGGTTGATCTAGAACAATCAATAAAGATAAATTGGTTCACTCCTCGTCATCATCTAAATCATCATCATCGAAATCAAAGTCCTCATCATCCAACTCTGTGTCTGAATTCTCCAAGTCATCTAGAAAGTCTTCATCCTCCTCAATTGATTTGATTTTTCGTGGAGGTTTTGTAGAAGGTTTAGCATTTGAGGCTTTGTTAGCTGCACCATTCTTGTGAGGCGGCAATACCTCGACTTCCACTGCTTCTACCTCACCTGGCAAAGCGGGTAAAGACTGAGGTTCTGTGAATCCGGCGATCGCATCATGCTGCTGCCAAATTAATGCTTTTGACGTAGGAGTGCCCAAATAGAGGAGCGGCAAAGTTTCGATCGTCGGTTTGGTATACGCCACCGTCTTGCAGCAATCATGTTTGTTCTTGCCCTCCCCTTCCTTAACTGCTTTGAATTCCACTTCCAACACGCCCAAACTCCGCCATTTGTCGTTCTTGCCACTGAACGGCACGTTGAAATAGTCAGCAAACGTTTTTTCCAGGGTACGGTAGAACTCCTCACGGGCTGATTTAAAGCTCCAAAGCGCAACGTTTTTAAATCGCACCACGATCGGCATGGTATGCAGCGGCTGATTATCCTCATCTAGAAACAGCAGCGCATGTTCTGAGCACACATCCATCGATTTTTTGTCAAGGCTGTTGCGGTACTCGTCATAGAGTCCAACCACCGTACCGCCCAAATCTTCTACGTCCGACTTGTAGCGAATATATTCCGGCACAAATGCCAGCACGAGCAACCGGGCTTCTGTAATCAAAAGACCTGTGACATCTTCAGTGAAGGTAACGGTCGTGAGGTCGTCTTCGTCAGGCATGGCAATCCAGCCTGCCTTTTCCAATTGGTCGATCGGAATCAAAATTCCGGCTGGCTTATCATTGACCACAATGCCGTAGGGTAACAGCGGTCGGCGCACCTGATTGTAAGCATCGCTGAGTAGGTCTGGATCAACTTCAAACTCGTCTGGTTCCGTCCTTTCAGTTCGAGTCGCACGAGAGTCAGTTGCCGTAGTTGATTTTGGTGATTTAGGAGTCGCAGATTTAGCACCCGTTCTGGTGGTACTGGTAGAGCTATTTCTAGAGTTCGTTGATTTAACCATTGCAGTGCAATCAAATGAATTATCCCCACTCCGAGGCGTTAGCCTGAGAAATTGACCGAAACAGAAACAATACATTTGGCGATTGAGCCATTGGATATCACTACGCCATTCCCTCACCCCCTAAAAAATGTCCAGACGGTTGAGCCTTTGCCTGACCTGCAATCGTTAGAATTTCTGCCAAGATTTCAGTGATTTGCCATGCCTTTCCCCTTGCCTGCCTATTTGAACCAGTTCCCTGGCAGCAAAAGCCCTAAATCCACAGCTTTAATTCAGGTGCCATCCCATTCCCAACCACTGGCAGCGATCGACTTTGGCAAAATGCTTCAGCAATACAACAATCCTCAAGGTTGGATGATGCTGGGTGGATTACTGGTCGTATTGTTGCTACTCCGTATCAGTGGATCAGGAAAGGGCAAAATTACGACAGGCAAGCTGTGTGGCACTGCGGAGAAACTATCTGCAACTAGCCTCTCGCTTAAACAAATTCGAGAACGCAAACACAATAAGGTAACGCTTTGGTCTGGCACACCTCGTTACTGGGCAAAGGGAGCGTGGTGTGGGCTGATGACAACCATCCAAACCACATTGGGAGCATCTCCAACAGTTTGGTTTCCCAGTTCTGAGCGGGGCACACTAGTGATTGGTGCTCCTGGTTCTGGAAAGACCTATTCCACGATCGATCGAATGCTAGAAAGTGCAATGCAGCAGGGGTTTCCGATCCTGCTCTATGACAAAAAAGGCGATCAAATGCGCCTTCACGCCCCTCTAGCTGCTCGCTACGGATATCAGGTCAGAGTCTTTGCACCGGGAGAACCTTTTAGTGGTGTGATCAATCCCCTGGATTATATGAGAGATGCCAGAGATGGCGTAATGGCAGGGGAGATAGGTAAAGTCATTAATCGCAACGCCAGAGAGGGCGATGGTGGACGGAGTGATGAGTTTTTCACTAAAGCAGGTGATCTACTGGCAAAAGCACTTCTACAACTAGTTAAGGGTTCTCGTTACCCCGACATGGCAATGCTCTACGCTGTGTTGCGCCTGCCTAACTTGGTGCATCGGATTGACTATGCCGTACAATCCAAACAACTAGATGAATGGGTTGCTACTTCATTTGTGCAGTTTCTTAGCGCGAAAGATGCTGAAAAAACAATCTCCGGCATTCTGACCACCGCCGCAGGCACTTTTTCATCGTTCATCCAGGCAGATCTGCTTCGAGCCTTTATTGGCAAATCTACGATTCCAACTCGTCTAGAAGGACAAGAGATAGTAGTATTTAAGCTTGATGATGAGCGCCGCAGTGTGGTAGGTCCATTGCTGGCTGCTGCGATTCATCTAATGATTGTAGGAAATCTCAGCACACCTCGCAAAGATCCACTCATTATTTCTCTAGACGAGCTGCCCTCAATTAAGCTCGATCGCCTACCCCAATGGATTAACGAATACCGTTCCAATGGCGCTTGCTTCATTCTGGGTATTCAAAGCTTGGATCAACTCTATGACATTTACGGAGACAAGATGGGTGCCGCGATCGCTTCTGCCTGTAGCACCCACGTCTTATTCAATCCCGGTAATCATAAAACCGCTGAGGACTACTCAAAACGGTACGGTGAAAAAGAAGTGCTGATCAAAAATCGAACGACGGGGCGATCGCTGGGTGGACAAATGAGCCGTTCGATTAGCTGGAGTGAGAATCTGCAAAAAATGCCGGTGATCAGCGCTGATGAAATTCTCAAATTCCCTCAAGGCAAATGCGTGATCACCAGTCCTGGCTATAGCTCAGGTGGGCAGGCATCGATCCCTTATCCGTTGATTATTCCTGTCTCTAAAGTAGATGAGAAACGCGCAAAGGAGAGTGAGGCATTATGGGAAGCGCAAGTGCGAGCAGGCTTGGAGAGCCAAGTAATCATGCCAAACGTAGACGCACTAACTCAAGCCTTGTATGAGCGAATTGAAGAAGCAGAACGAATGTTACCACTCCCAGATGAAGGAGAACCATCAGCACCTTCACCAAGAAGTGGTGTTGAAACTGATGCACTCGATCATTTCCCTAAACGAACCTTTACAGCACCAGGATTGCAAGAGTAACCATTTCTAGTAAAACAAACACATTAACGGTTTTGTCTGCGATCCAAATTGCGAAGTTGCAATTCTTGCCACCACGTTGTGCTTCTTTCTATCAATCCTTCTAACCGATACAGCCACTGATATGACTGTTCTTCTGTTTGTACACACCACATTCCTACAATTGTTCCAACTTCCTTTGTTGTTCTAACTTTGACAATTTGGAAGAATGAAAACTCTGGCATTGGAACATTTGGATTCAGCACTGGAATTGCGCGTGTAGGATCATTGGATTGAGACGATGGTGTTGTCATGACTAATACCTTGCATTCTTTCAAATAAGAAGTGGAGTGAAATACTGTTAACTCCTTGCTACAAAGGAACTTCTGGAATTGTGTCCAGGTTCAACAACAATGAGTAATCGGTGTTATGGATTTGAGGAGCTTGAAGATCAGTGGGCTGCGTTAGGAGTTGAATTAACCATTGCTGTGTTTGATCTTGTTGCTCTCGATCCCACTGCAATCGAAGTTTTTGAGCCGATCGAGATGGATGAAGTACCAAAACAATCAGGGATAACTTCTCTGGGAGAATGGCATAATGCACAGCCACTGCCCAAAGCTTTACCGCATCTTGCCAAGTCATTTTTGCAGGACGCATTGCCCATTCATACAGCCTGGGTATTCCCTGTCGGAGTCCATAATTGATATGCGCTTGAATGAAAATTGAAGTATCACCTGTTGTGAGAGGAGTAATTATTGGTGCATCAACCCACAGTTTCTTACTCCCCTTAAACAGCTCTGGAGCTAATTCTTGGATTTCAGCTACCCAGTGAGCCATCAATGGATAGGCATCCAAAAGAGATTGCACTGGCAACCCCAGGAATAATTGCCTCATCAATAACTGGAAGTTAGCCAGGTCCGTTGAGCTAATTACATACTCAGATTCATGAGTACATGAGCTTGAGAGGGGAGTTTGATTCTGGTGGATTTGATGCAAATCAGCAAGAGTTAAAAGTGCCATTGGTGAGAAGATTAATTGCTCATCAATGCGGCGTTAGTCGCCGTTGCATCCTCTATCTGGGCAATACAGATCCTATAGATGGTTGCTCAACAAGACTGGCTTCTAGCAGCTTTTCCCAGGTGCGATCGTCCAGTTGACCCATTGCTTGAATGCAAGTTGAAAACTGCTGCCATTTTTCTTGAGCATGTTGAAACCGTGGATCAAACCCAGTTACTCGGCAGAAAGTTTCAAAGCCGTTGTCCCAGTAGAAGGTGCCAAGTGCTTTTCTAAGTTGATGAAATTGAGCAGGTTCCATAAGTGTTGCTGAAAAGGAATCAGAACTGTCCGCTTTACCCCGGTAGGGGAGAAAAAAGTACTGCCTGAATTCAGACAGCATTAACTGGCTTGAAATTTGAACCACAACGTTGTGGTTAGGGGATTTGTCGTTTTTGTAGGAGATCGTTGTAATCCAGTTTCAGGTTGCGGTTGGTTTTGATTGAAATCATCAACGACATAGCAGCAAATCGCTGTCTAATTGCCCGTTAGTTGCAGCAAGCCCGTTGAGAGCATTTGCATTGAGGATGCCTTTGCCAAAGAGCATGTCAACTTCTGCAACTCGAAATGGAGGTGCAACTTTGTTCTTCGCTACCTTAACTTTGACTCGAATGCCGTATTCCTCCATCCCTCTCTTTAACGTTTGAATCCGGCGAGTATCCAGTCGCATTGAAGTATAGTATTTGAGCGCATGACCGCCTGTGGTTGTTTCGGGATTGCCATAAACGACACCGATCTTCAAACGCAATTGATTCAGGAAGATTAACGTGCATTGACTGTGCAGACAGTTCATCAAGCGTCGAAGCGCTTTGCTCATCAACCAGGCAATGGAAGTCGTTGGAAAATCACCCATATCCGCTTGGAGTTCTGCCTCTGTCACCAATGCAGCTACAGAATCTACCACAATCAGATCAACACTCTTGGAACGTACCAGTTGTTCAACCAGTTCCATTGCCATTTCACCACTATCAGGTTGGCTGACCAACACCTGATCAATCTCGACTCCGATCGCTGCGGCGTAGAGTGGATCAAGCGCATGTTCCATATCAACAAAAGCAGCAGTGCCGCCTAGCTTTTGCATTTGGGCGATCGCCTGTAATGCCAGCGTGGTCTTACCGCTACTCTCTGGTCCGTAGATCTCAATAATGCGCCCTCTAGGGTATCCTCCTCCTAATGCTAAATCTAGTTCAGCTGAGCCACTAGAGAAGGTTTCCACCTTCATGTGACTGGCATCCCCCAACCGCATGATAGAACCATCTCCCAATTCTCGATTAATCGCTGCCAGTGTTCGTTCGAGGTCTGATTTCTTAGCTGCCAATTTGTTAGCCATCGCTCTAAAAAATGAACAACCGATCTCCATTGCTGAAGATCGGTGAATGTGCAGCGATAGCTGAGTGTTATTCAGGCGTTAGTTCTACTTCGGTTTGTGCGCTAGGTGGAGCAATGGCATCCAACAACACCAATCCCAGTTGTTTTAATAAAGCGGTATTGCCATCAGGACAGCCATGTTGAATCAAACACTTGGCACAACCCGCATCACAATCACAGCCACGAGCGATCGCAGCAGCGGCACTTGCAAGTTCAATCATGTGCTTGAATACAGCTTCGGAGGCTCCATTGCCCCCATCACTGGTGTCGTAGAAATAGCCTGCATAGTGGTTGCTATCTCCTGGCTCCTTAACCACTGAAAAGTTCACCTCTCTGGAGTCAACTCTGGCAAACAGTTGCAGCGATCGCAGAATCTGATGCCCAAAGCTATGGATTGCGATCAGAGTACTGGGATGTTCCCATAATTGTTGATACCCCGGCGGAATAGGCTGTCCACTACGAGATAGGCTGGTTCTAGCTTCTCTAGCAAAGGTTTGGAGATAGTCTCGCGCCGGTGCGTCGATCGCAACTTTGACAATGGGGGCTGAAAACTGAGTTCGGTAAGGCTGCTCAAACCGCTCTTCCGATAATGTCTTGACGATTAATGCTTTGCGAGTCAGCTTGCTACAAATTGGACAGCGTCGCTCCTGTGGGAGCGGCTCTTTATAATTCAAACAACGGCGATTCAAACAAGTCTGCTCGTACAGTTGGGTCAACACACTGTAACCGCTGGTGATGTGGCTCACTTGCCCATAACTCAGTTCAAGCGTCAAGCAAGCTCTATTTCCGTTACTTCCCATGTCTTCAGAAAATTTCAGCGGCAGTACCATCGGATCGGTGAGCACTTTTAGACTGCTAGTTTCAGATTGAGTGACTGCGACAGTGAAAAGCGGGCTTTCAACAATCGGTTTTAAGATTGCTCGTTTGCTGTGTAGATCAAGTGAAATGCATTGATAGGTGAGCATTTTGCCATCACCATCCTGCCGTTTATAAATCGCTTGAGGATGCACTTCCCGGTAAGCAATATCCTCGGAAACTTCCTCCATCTCCTCACTAGATTCCGCATCTACCAGCTTGATCGTTGTTTGAGACACTCCTCCGCGAAAGTTAATATCTCTGTGTGGATAACCCCTTGCCCATAAACCATTACGACCTTTATTCAGGTGCCCCTGAGCCATCAGGAGTTTTGCAACCTCGATCGCAGAACTACCAAAGTAGTTTTTGATTTTGTGGGTGGGAATACCCGTTTCTGCTGCGGCGCAAAGCAGATGCTTAGCTGCAAAGATAGGATACTCGTCATTGAAGAAAACGTCCTCAGTTTCACCAGTAATCAACATTTCTGGATGCTCTATGATGTAGCGATCGATGGGATTCAGAGCATTAGGAATCAACACTGTCAATCCGGACTTAGAACGCCCTGCTCGACCGCTCCGCTGCTGATATGCCATCTTAGAGCCGGGCCATCCCCGCAGAACACAGCATTCCAATTCAGGTAAGTCGATGCCAGCTTCTAGAGCTTCAGTGGCAACAATCCATTTGACGATGCCGGACTGAAGTTGCTGAACCACTTCAGCTCTACGCTCTGAGCTGATACCACCATAAAAAGCAACAACTTGGGATGACTTCAACAATCCTGTCAAATCTCTGACACTCCGACGCGAGTTGCAAAAGGCAATCCCGCTCTTCCCTTGAGCTAACAGAAATTGAATGATACGAGCTGTATCAGCCGTTAAGTTATGGCTGGGTTGCGTGACAACTACTTGGCGATCGGGTGCCGCAGCCCCACTCTTATGAATCCAGACAAGAGGCTTTGGGTTCCGTTTAGTTGGCTTCAGCCCTGACAACTTTCGAGCAAGCTGTTTAGGATTGCCACAGGTGGCACTTAGAAGGATAAATTGCAAGTCTTTAGAGCAACCCCCATAGTGATCCACCGCTAGCCGCAGGCGACGAATCAACCACGCCATATTTGCACCATAGCTACCCGAAAATGTGTGTGCCTCATCGATCAACACATAGCGCAACCGTTGGTAGAAGTTTGCCCAGCGCTCTGATTTCCAGGCTTGCTTGAGTTGAAAATGGATCAATTCTGGAGTGACTCCCAGAATGTGTGGATCGGATGCGAGAATTTGCTCTCGCTCATCGGTCTTCACATCTCCTGTCATCATTGCCAAACCAGGACGGGAGGCAACAGGCATTGTAGAAAGCAATTCCGAAATTTTATGAAATTGATCCAATGCCAGTGCGCGGAGTCCATAAAACGCCAATGCTCGATGCCCTTGTCTCATGCAACCTTCCAAAATGCCAGGGTAGGTACTGAGTGTTTTTCCACTGGCAGTAGGAGAGGTGAGAATCAGGCTTTTATCTAAACGGATGACTTGCAATGCTTTGAGTTGATGGGAGTAGAAATGATAAATTCCTTGAGCATGAAGGGCTTCAATCAACTCAGAGGGGAGATCAGCAGGAATATCCCTTAAATTTGGCTCTTTGGCGGGAATGGCTTGCTGCCAAAGCAAGTCTTCCCCGAGAAATTCAATGATGTCAGTCGGTTCAAAAGGATGATTGTCAGCGGTATCCGGATGTTCCTCAACAGAGGTTGTCGGGGGTGTCCAAAAGCTCTGAAGCAGGGCACCATAGTTTGGTGTAGTTGTCATGGTCGTTGTCTTCGCTCACTGCCCAAAAACATCCCCCGTAGGGGAAGGGCAGAAGCCTGCACAATTGCAGGCACTCAGGTTTCAATCCCCTGAACTATCCAAATCACTTTGAATGAACAGGCTGGAACAATCGTGTAATCACAAGCAAGAACGGCAGGATAGAGTTTGCGTTGACATAACCTTGCTTAATTGACATTTCTAGATCTACTAGCTTCGTTACTGCCCGAATTAATGATTTGATAGGCATGGTTGCTACCTCTTGTCGCAGGTAGTAAAGCCGATTTGGATTACCCACATTACAGATTTGAGCAATCTCCGTGTTGTTCTTGATTCCGCTTGAAATTGCACTCTTAACCCATAACCAGGTTCTAAACTGGGTTAGTAGCGTAGCGACCATCACCATCACTGGTTCAGAACGGGCAAGCAATTCATCGATTAGACGCACCACTGCTTCGCTTTCCCCATTGCGAACTGCTTCCGCCAGTTGTAAATTACTCTGTGTTTGACAGGGAATTAGACTTTGAACTTCTGTTAGATGAATGGATTGACCATTCGCGTGAGTTGCCAGTTTGCAGAGTTCTGACGCAACACGAATCATGTCGTTGCCAATCGCTTCTGCTAAATATTCAATGGCATCCTTAGGCAGTCGCAGTTTCATGCGCTTTGCTTGAGTTGCGATCGCTTCCTCAATTAAATCTGTACGCCAAGGCGGAATCAATGACAGCTCAAAACATTGACCGTACTTGATCAAATGTTTGTAGATTTTGAGACGCTTGTCCACATTCGTTGCCATGAATACCAGCGTTGTGGAATCTGGCACTTGAGCAAGTTGCTGAAAACTCTCTAACTGGGCATCACCCCATTGCTTGAGGTTGCAATCCTCCACAACAACAAGCCGTTTACCGCCACTTAATGAAGGGGTTCGTGCCGCACTTATGGCTTGCTCCAAAGCACTGGCAGGAAAACGGTGATAGCAAAACTCTAGCCACTGCGGATCAAGTTCTGATTTGTATTGCTCTAGTTTTTGTCGAATGGCAAACTGATCATCTCCAGTTAACAGAACAATCATACAGATCTCCCATTTCTGCTAGCTGTGAGCGTTTTAATCAATATGGTTATTGGCTTCGGACTGTGGGTAACTCGCTGAAGCATTCGGGCGATCGCCTGTTGATTCGCCTCAAACTTTGCCAACGAAGCAGGTGCAACTTCCAGGATTGCCTTATTTCCTTGCAACTTGGTTAGTCGTGCCTGACTCAGCAACTTTTGAGTTCCTGGTTTAGCAGAGGTGATAACTCGTTGCCAGAGAGCTGATAAATCGGAGGAGTTCTGATCTGTAGCTGTTGAAGATGGCTCTACGGCTGCTTTATGATGATGTCCGTTTTTATCTGTTGACTGCTTCCCGTTTGGCTGATTGGGAGAACCTGACCGTAGCAGTGGCATCAAGTTTAACAAACACGTTTCCAGCCAAATAGCCGCATTAGTGGTGTTGCGAAGATAACCTTCTGCCTTCTGCAATTGCGTCAACGACTGATTGAGCGCATCAAAATCCCAGTGAGTGATGATCGCCTTCAATTGGTTGTATTTGGCAGGACTGGTGAGCAAGTCTGATGCATTCGGAGCCGATTTGAGAATGAGTAGATCTCGGTAGGTCTGGAGT
>PVWD01000009.1 GCA_003003615.1 filamentous cyanobacterium CCP2
GCGGTGATCTCAACTCTGTTGATGCTCAGAATGGAGAATCGGGCGGCCACGATCTCATCTATGGCGGTGCTGGCAATGACCGCATCAGTGGCAAATCAGGCAATGACCAGCTTTATGGCGAAGCGGGAGATGACATCTTGGTGGGCGATAATGGAGACGATTTGCTTTGGGGTGGACTTGGCAACGACACTCTGATGGGCAACAACTTCTCTGGTGGCAGCGGCAGCAATACCTTTGTCTTGGCAGCAGGAGAAGGCACAGATACCATTATTGATTTCCAAGTGGGACGGGACAGGATTGCCCTAGCGAATGAGTTGGCTTTCTCCGATTTGTCCATTGGGCAGAGCGGTTCCGCGTCATTGATTACTTTTGGAGAGGAAATCCTGGCAAAGTTGAATGGTGTAAATGCAAGCGATCTGACTGCGGATGCGTTTGTTGCGATTTAATCATGGCTTTGTCGCGATTTAATTCTGACTCCGGGTTTTGCTAAATTTAACAGCAAAGTTTCCTGGTATTTCTATGCAGCCCTTGGCTCTCTGATTCTTTTAAGCAGAAAGTCAAGGTGCTTTTTTCTGTTGCAGGCAAGCGCACCCAAATGATGCCATCAGTTGATGCAAAAGTGCATAGAATCAGATTAGAGCGATCGGGTTTTGCACCATGAACACGACCAACATTCATCCGGCTGAGATGACCTATTCGCCCATTTTATCTAGCCAAAATCAGGGATGGGAAAATATTCTGGTCAAGCAATTTCAGCATCCGGCGGGTGAGGCCCTGTGCCAATTTGACCATGAACACGCGATTTGTTTGTCGCTGGCTCCCCGTCCCGTGCGCTTTTTACATATCAAAGGAGGCAAAACCTACAGAGGGCTGTATGGAAAAGGCGATATGTCCATCACGCCTGCTCAGGTGCCGCTGTTTGCCCGCTGGGAAAGTGATGATAGTTTTTTAGAGATCCGTGTTGCGGCTGGTTTTGTTCAAAGCGTTGCCAGAGAAACCCTGAACAAAGATCCCGATCGGCTTGAATTAGTTTGTGAAAATCGGATTCGTGATCCACGCCTTGAAGCGATCATCATGTTGTTTTTGGCGGAGTTGCAACAAGAAAATTCAGGTGGCAAGCTTTATGTTGACTCACTATCCAACGTTTTGGCAGTGCATTTGCTCAGACAATACACATCGGATAAACCCCATCTGCCCATTTATGCAGGTGGCTTACCGGAGCGGCAAGTTTCGCAGGTGTTGGAATACATCAACAATCATTTAGACCAAGACATCAAGCTGGCAGACCTGGCCCAATTGCTGGAGATGAGCCAGTTTCATTTCAGCCGGTTGTTTAAGCAGTCGATCGGCATTACGCCCTATCAATATTTGCTTCAGCAGCGCGTGGAACGGGCAAAACAACTGTTGAAACAAAGCGATCGATCGATTGTGGAAATTGCGCTTCTCTGCGGATTTAATAGCCACAGCCATTTGAGCAAACAGTTTCGCCAACTCACAGGAATGACCCCCACCGCCTACAGAACGCACTAAATGATTAGAGTTTTATCCGGTACTTGCCCATGAATTGATCTGTGGGTTTGCTATGAACGAGACTGCACTTCTACCACACCTCGGAACATATTCATCCCGCAGGTAAACTCATATTTTCCAGGCTTTTGAGGCATAAATTCGATCGGTGTTACTTCGTTTAGGGGTAGTTCTTGAGCAATCCGGAAATCAGGAAAGCGTACCTCTTCCAGACAACTGTTCGGATCTTTGCGATCAAAATTTAACCGCACTGGTTGCCCTGCCTGCACCACAATTTGGCTGGGTTCGTACCCTCCATCCACCGTCACCGTCACTTCCTGAACGCCGCCTGCTGTAGATGCCTTTTGGGATTTTGGCTTGCTAAACAAAAACCACCACAGTTCCAGTCCGATTAATCCAAGTCCACCCACCGTCACGGCTACTTTGTTGCCAAGGGGTTGGTCAATCTGACGAAACTGTCCGGTTTCAGTGGGCTGCATCTCGTTCATGTCGTGGGGCATTTGGGCAATGGCTTTTCCAGGTGTAAGGCTAATTACCAATCCCAAAGCAAGACTACTGATAATGACTGTGTTCTTTACCATTGTAAAACGCTCCTATCCAAGTATTTCTAGAATCGAACCTGAAATCGCACCTAGCAAAAATCCCAATCCTGCGATCGTTCCAAAAGTCGTTATTTGTTTGGTCATTAATTTGAACATTTTTCTCTCCTCTCATTTTTATGGAAGTTAAGAAAATCATCGGGGAATTGTCTTGTGGGGTGAGCATCTTGCCTGCCCAGTTGCGGGATGGGCATTATGACTGGATTAAATTCTTAACTTGCATGATGTCTAATTCAATGGTTTTGGCTGGAAACTTCGCAAACGTAGGGCATTTGTCACCACGGAAACTGAACTAAACGCCATTGCTGCACCTGCAATGATGGGACTGAGTAACCAACCGAAGATGGGATAAAGAATGCCTGCGGCGATCGGAATGCCTGCGACGTTGTAGATGAAGGCAAAGAAGAGGTTTTGGCGAATGTTGCGAATGGTGGCGCGGGAAAGCTGAATGGCTGTAACAATGCCTTGTAAATCACCAGAAATTAACGTAATATCACTAGCCGCAATTGCCACATCGGTTCCAGTACCGATCGCCATGCCAACATCCGCCTGGGCCAAGGCCGGAGCATCGTTAATACCATCCCCCACCATTGCAACGATCTTGCCTTCCAACTGAATTTTTTCAACTGTTGCCGCTTTTTGATCAGGACGCACTTCCGCAAAGACACGCTCAATCCCAACTTCTCGCGCAATCACTTCAGCAGTCCGTCGATTGTCTCCAGTCAGCATCACCACTTCCAGTCCTAGTTTTTGCATGGCTCGGATGGCGTTCACAGAAGAGGGCTTGACTGCATCGGCAATGCCCATTATGCCTTCTACGTTTCCGTCCACCGCAATCCAAATTGCCGTTCTTCCCCGGTGTTCCAGCTGATCCCACTGTTCCTGTAAGCTGCTCGTGTCAATTCCTAATTCATTCATCCAGCGATACGTACCAATTTGTACCGATCGATCGAATACAGATCCCTGCACTCCACTTCCGGTAATCGCTTCAAACTCCTGAACCTCTGCTAACTCTACTCCTTGAGCTTGAGCATATTGCACCACCGCTTCTGCTAAGGGATGTTCAGAATTACGTTCAACAGATGCTGCTAATTTCAAGAGTTTTAATTCATTGCGATCGGCTGTTCCCTTTACGGTAATGAAGTCAGTGACGGTGGGTTTGCCTTGGGTAATGGTTCCGGTTTTATCGAGGACGATCGTTTGGATTTTGTGGGCCTGTTCCAGACTTTCGGCTCCTTTAATCAAAATACCATTTTCTGCCCCTTTACCCGTTCCCACCATAATGGATGTGGGAGTCGCTAACCCTAATGCACAAGGACAAGCAATAATCAGCACGCCGATCGTGGTAATTAACGCCATTGTTGTGTTGCCCATGACGTTATACCAGAGGATGAAGGTAAAAATGGCAAGGGCAATGACCACAGGAACAAACCATCGGGTGACTTGATCTGCCAGCTTTTGAATGGGAGCCTTAGACCCTTGGGCCTGCTGCACCAGCTTCACAATTTGCGCCAAGAAAGTATCTTTACCAACCCGCGTTGCCCGAAATTTAAAACTGCCGGTTTTGTTCAGGGTGGCTCCAATTACCTCATCCCCTGCCTGCTTCTTCACAGGAACACTTTCCCCTGTCACCATCGCTTCATCAATAGTGGAAGAACCGTCAATGATTTCACCATCAACAGGAATTTTTTCGCCCGGACGCACCAAAATGATTTCTCCCAATTCTACTTCTGCGATCGGGATATCAATTTCTTTGCCGTTGCGAATCACCCGTGCTGTTTTTGCCTGCAAGCCGATTAATTTACGGATGGCCTCAGAGGTTTGCCCCTTGGCCCGGTTTTCCAGCAGCCGTCCCAGCAAAATCAGCGTAATCACCACTGCCGAAATTTCGTAATAAACATCGGGTGATAAACCTTGATTTAAGAAAAATTCGGGAAAAAAGGTGGGAAAGAGTGAATAGAAAAAGGCCGCACTGGTTCCCAAAGCCACCAGCGTATCCATTGTGGCGGTGTGCCGCTTCAAGGCTTTCCAGGCTCCTTTGTAAAAAGATTCACCACTCCAAAATTGAATGGGGGCGGTGAGAACTAACTGAAGTACGGGGTTGTGGAGCCAAGCGGGAATCCAGGGAATGGGCAAACCCGTCATCATCGGCAATCCACCTATCACCAAGATGGTAGTGACAACGCCACCTAAAATCAGTCGTCGTTTCAGTTTTTGAGACTCGGCCTGACGAGCGGCTTGCTCTGCATCGGTTTCTCCAGTCAGCATTTCTTGCTCTTGCAAGGAGTAGGACGAATAGCCTGCCGCTTCGATCGCCTGCTGGATCTCTTCCACACCAGTGTGCTGAGGGTTGTATTGAACGGTCGCTTGCTCTGCCCCAAAGTTGACATTGCAGGTCTCCACACCCGGAACCGATCGAATTGCCTCTTCAACGTTATTGGCACAGGAGGCACAACTCATGCCCCGGAGTTTTAGGGTTGCTGTATCCATAGTCTGATCGATAAATCGCCAATCCTATGGTGAACTATCCAGCGAACTGGAGAGTCAAGGGGGTAAGCAAGAATTTTTGAGAAGAGTAAAGGTAGGGTTTAGCCATAAGATTCAATAAAAGCTGAAATTGCCATACGGGCATGATTTGCACCTGTACGGCAATTCCTGACACAGATAGACGTGATTCACACTGAAGAATTATGCCATTGCAGTTGCCATCTGGCGGCAAGATTCAGCACAACGATGACAGACTTGAGCACAGCGTTGACAATGTTCATGATCATGCTGCTCGCACTCAGCCGCACAACGGTCACAGGCTTCCGCACAAACCTGACAGACTTGAGCATGCAGATCAGAATTTCGCGCCATGAAACGAGCGCAGAGACTACAAATATCGGCACAGTCGCGGCATCGCTTGATGCATTCGGACATCATTTGCACCATGTCACTGCTTAGGCAGGCATCAGCACAATTTTCGCATTCACGCAGACACTCCAAACAGTTTTGAATACAGGTTTCAATCAGCGATTGATGGGTTTGTGCAGTGGTCATAACCTTTACTCCTACGGTCGTTTCTAAACGGTCTTTATAATCAGAAGCAATCGATCGGCTTCCTTAAGGTTCAATTTAAAAGGTTCTCAGAACGATTGCATCCTGCCGATGGTGTAAACCGCTGTTTGAAGGGTGTAACAACCAAAACACTTTAATGCTTATTGTTTGCCTCCCGGATAAAGCACAACATTCTCCTGCTCATTCGGATCATTGCGGGCAACGATCGCCTGGGCCGGTTCAGTTGGACTTAGATTGAAAGGTTGGTGAGGCACACCAGGAGGAATAAAAAGAAAATCCCCCGCTTCATTGATGACGGAGTGCTTTAAATCTTGCCCATAGCGGGTTTCCACTCGCCCCTTCACCAGATAAATTGCCGTTTCATAATCACGATGAAAGTGCGGTTCCGCAGACCCGCCAGGGGGAATAATCACTAAGTTCATCGAAATTCCTTTTGCCCCTGCGGTTGCCTCGGAAATGCCGACAAAATAGGGTAAGCGTTGGCGTGTGAGTGTTTCAGCATCTGGACGAACCGTAACAATTTCCAAATTATTCGCAAAATCTGCTGAATCTTTAGAAGTAACAGGATGAGTTGCAAATGAGTCTTCTTGCAGCGACATAGAAGTATCCTCCCTTTTTACCTTCATCCTAAATTGTTTTTAACTGGGTTGGCTTAAGTATATTTACTCAAAAGCCATGAAATAAAACGACATTAAGGACTTTGGATTAATAACCTACAGATTGTTTTGCTTGGTTGATTGAGCGGGCAAGATGCCCATACATCAGACGATCGCTCCAAGCGTTTGCAGAGTGGCGATCGTTGCCTCAGTTAGTCCTTCAACATGGGTTAGCTTCATTCCTTCATACAATCGCTTGGCAATGAGAACTTGAATACATTCACCTGTTCGAGCATCCCAAATTCTTACGGTTTGGTCTTGGGAACCACTGGCGATCGTTTGGCTATTTGGATTGAATGCGATCGATGATACGAGATGATGATGTCCAGAACAGATATGCAGGCATTCACCGCTTTGCGTATCCCAAATTCTTACAGTTTGATCGTGGGCAGCACTGGCAAGCAGTTTTCCATTAGGGCTGAACGCGACTGCAAAGACCCAGTTTGTATGCCCAGTCAATGTTTTAACGCATTTCCCAGTATGAATGTCCCATAATCTAATCGTTTCATCGGTGCTGCAACTGGCGATCGATTTTCCATCGGGGCTAAACGTGACTGACCAAATGCGGCTGGTGTGTCCCTGGAAGGTTTTGGCACAACAGCCAGAGTTTACATCCCATAGTTTAATGGTTTGATCAACTCCACAGCTAGCGAGCCATTCCCCATTGGGGCTGAAGGCAACTCCTAACAGTTTTTCAGTATGCTCAGCTAAGGTTTTGACGCACTGCCCAGTTTGAATATTCCATAACTTCACTGTACAGTCAGCACTGCCACTAGCAAGCAAATGTCTATAGGGATGAAACGCGACGGCATCAATCCAGTCGGTGTGTCCTTGTAGGGCTTGAAAACAGTCTCCTGTTTCGGTTTTCCAGAGCCGTATGGTGCAGTCTGTACTGCCACTGGCTAAGATTTGCCCATTGGGGCTAAAGGCAACAGAGTAAATGAAATCAGTATGTCCGCACAGCCTTTTGAGACAGTTCCCTGTTTGCCAATCCCAGAGTCGCACCGTTTTATCATTGCTACCACTGGCTAAGATCTGTCCGTTTGGGCTGAAGGCAACTGGAAGGGCCCAATCGGTATGTCCATACCAGGTTCTTAAACATTGACCGTTGTGATAATCCCATAATCGCAAGGTTTGGTCTAAACTAACGCAGGCGATCGTTCGCTGATCTGCATTAAAGGCGACTGAACAAACTTCATTGGTTTGTCCGTGTAATGTTTTAACGCAAGTATTTGTATGGTAGTCCCACAGTTTCACTGTCCGATCGCCACTGCCGCTCACGAGCAATTCACCATCCGGACTAAAGGCGATCGAATAAATGCTGCCCTGATGTCCTGTATAGGTTCTTACGCATTCACCAGTTTGGTAATTCCAGAGTCTAATTGTTTGATCGCTGCTGGCACTCGCCAAGCACTCACCATCCGGGCTAAAGGCGATCGATCTTACCCAACCTGTATGGTCTGTTAGCGTTCCTAAACAGCTTCCTGTTTGCATATTCCAGAGCCTAATGGTGTGATCGGCTCCACTGCTGGCAAGGATTTTACCATCCGGGCCGAAGGCAACCGATCGTACCCAGTCAGTATGTCCAGTTAGCGTTCTCAAACAGTGACCATTTTGCACATCCCACAGTTTTACCGTTCGATCGCCACTCGTACTTGCCAAGGTTTTACCATCTGGGCTGAATGCTACCGCAAAGACTTCATGGTCATGTCCAATGAAAGTTTTGATGCAAACTCCATCTTCAGCCCAAAGCTTGATCGTGCGATCGGCTCCACAACTTGCCAAAATTTTGCCATCGGGACTAAACGCTACAAAGCGCACCCAGTTGGCATGTCCATGACAGATAAGCAATAGCTTGCCAGATTGCACTTCCCAAACGCGCACTTCACAATCTGTGCCGCAGGTTGCCAACCATTGACCATCCGGACGAAATGCTGCCCACAAAACGTTTCCCAAGGTTTCTGTAAATACGCAGCGGGACAAATCAGAGCCTGTGAAGTCAACATTGTGGAGAGCTACACCTTGAAGATACGCTTGCCAAACGGTTAAGTGAGACAGGTCAAACCCTGTAAGGTCAACCTCCGCCTGATGCAATAGATTCAAAGCATTCCCAGCAGCATATCCTGTTTCTTTAGGCGATTTTCCTCTCAGTTTAGCAAGAATTTGGGTGAGGCTCTCTGCGATGTTTGCCGTGTTTCCTAGCTCCGTGATTAGCCGATCGAGCAGGGGTTGCAGAATTAGATGGGATTGGCTCTCTCTTACATAATCTTTTGCCTGTGCTTTGATTAATGCATGGCTACTAAACAGAGAAATATTTTGCTGAATGAACTCCTCACAAACCCGTTCAATTAACTGATTAACGACATATTCCATCACAACGGGCTGTTGTGTAAACCGAACGCCATTTTTCTCAATGAGAGAACGTCGTTGTAGGGAGTTCAAAGATTCTAGAAAATCACGAGAGGGAACTGTTGTAATAAAATCACTCTGCAATTCTGGTAACGACACAGGCTCTCGATCGATCGCTAACCAGTACATGATTGCTCTTTCTAGTTCTGTTAATCGTTGAAACTGTTGCTCAAGCAAATCGCGAATATCATCAAACAAAAATGCGCTTTGTTGAGTTGTATCCAAAAAATACGAAATATTACCGTCAAAATAGTCGTGGATAGAAGATGCCACAATCTTTAGTGCTAGCGGATTTCCGGCATAGCGAGAGATCAGCATTTGCCATTCATTTTCTGTGGCAGTGAAGCTTCCTTTGACGCTAAATAGTTCCCTTCCATCAGTGTCTGGCAAACCAGAAAGCTGAAACGATCGCACGGGTAATGCTTCACCCTCAAAGGCACTCAGTCCATAGGGTTTCTCTCGCGAGGTCAGAATCAAGCAACTTTGATGAGTGGTTTCTGCCACACAGCGCAAAAGCTGCCCATAGCCTTCATATCCAGGTCGATATCGCCCCGTCCGATCGCCCCCTTTTAAAATGGACTCAGCATTATCCAAAATTAATAAACAGCGTGACGTTCGCAGGTAATGCAATAACCGTGTGAGTCTATCCTCTAAATGGGCTGGCAACTCTCTTTCCTGCTGCTGTGAGAGAAATTGGATCAGGTCTGCTAACAATTCTTCTACGGGAGGGGCATTACGGAGCGATCGCCAAATGACCGATTGGAAATGAGGAGAAGATTGGACTGTGAAACTCCTCTGCGCTCCGTTCCCTAAGCTCTGTTCACAAACTCCTGCTACCTGCCTTGCCAGTTTCACCGACAGTGAGGTTTTACCAATGCCTCCCATCCCCAGCAGCGTCACCAACCGACAGTTTTCCTGAACGACCCACCGGGCGATCGTATCGAGTTCGGCTTGACGACCATAGAAAATTGAGACATCTGGTGCATCGCTCCAATCCTGGAGTAAAGATGGAGGAATCACGAGTTGGGAGGATGGGTTGGGAAACGTAACTCCTTCATTTTCTTGCTCTACAACCGCTTCCCAATCAATGCCAAGCACCTGACAGTATGCCTTGAACGCCTCTGCATTAATGGGCACCTTTCCAGCCAGGAAGCGTTTCCAGGTTCCTTCTGAGATGCCAACCGCTAAAACCCCCTCCTCTGCCCAGGATGTACCCAATACCTGACTCGCTGCCTCAATCCAACGGAAATCGTTAACTGTCCAGCCCTTTTCGCTTCTGGCTTGCTTAATTTGTGCGAGTCCTTGGGGGGAAGCTTTCAGTGTTGTCACGGTTCTCAGTGAGTTTACGGCAACATCGAGAAGAAAGGAGACAGGCTTCTTTCGTTGTAAATAGGTTTGCCAAATTTTGCGGTTAGTTGCAATACCATAATAAACCTGAATTTGCCAAGATCAGTTTGATTCGTTCCAACTGATCTCATGCTGATCTTGTTCTTCTCCACCCTCGATCGCCTCTCTTCCCCTAAGACGCGATTAAGCACCATTTAATTTAACTATTGTCAAGATCAGCTTTGCACGAATCCACTGATCATGTCTGATCTTTAAGCTGATCTTTCAAAATCGATCGCCATCACACAAGCTTAGAGGAAAGCGTAAGTGCCCTCAAACCTGTGAACGTTAATATCCATCCAAACTTGGAGCGGATCATGCCCCACCCCCCCCTTGAAATTGACAAGCTGATCAACTTGGCGAACGCTGAATGGTTGGTGAATGGTGAATTGTTATCTTCGTTGGTAAATTCACCGCCCAATCACTTTAGAACAAATGGCGTTTCGGAGGCGTTTCAGTTTGGCTTGCAATCGACTGAAACTGAATCCCAAATGACTCAACTACAGGCAGAAATTGCTGCCCTAAAGCACGAATTAACAACGCTGAAGCAAGAGAAAACCGATCTGGAAATCTTGCTGGAAACAACGGCTGAACATTCCGATTCGGTTGAAGCGGAACTGCACCATACCGCGATCGAAGCCCTGCGGCAAAGTGAGGAATGGTTTCGGACGATCGCAGAAGCAACGCCTGTTCCGGTGTTAATTTCCCGTGTGGAAGATGGTGCTATTTTGTATACGAATACGGCGGCAGGTGCCATGTTTGGACTGTCCACCGAGGAATTATTGCAGCGTCGATCGCTGGAGCTTTATCATAACCCAAATGATCGCCGATCGCTGTTAGAAGCCATTGAGCGAAATGGTTCCGTCCAAAGTTTTGAGCTTCAGTTTAAGCGGGCAGACGGTAGCCTGTTTTGGGTGACTGCATCGCTGCGGCAATTGACCTTTAGCCAAGAGCCAACCATTCTGACGGCTCTCTGCGATATCACTCAGCGCAAGTTAGAAGAAGAAGCATTGAAGCAGCAAGTACGGGAAATGCAGATTGAAATTGACCATGCCAAGCGAGTGCGGCAGGTTGCTGAAATTGTGCAAACCGACTACTTCCAAGAATTGCAGGCAGAGGTTGAACGGTTGCGATATTCAGAGGAGGATTGGTAATCGTGACTAAAGTAATTGCAATTCATTCTTATCGAGGTGGAACAGGAAAATCCAACTTGACGGCAAATCTGGCAACGACGATCGCCCTTCAAGGAAACCGTGTAGCCGTAGTCGATACTGATCTTCAGTCTCCTGGTATCCATACGTTGTTCGGTCTTGATGAACAATCAACGGATAAAACGCTGAATGATTATTTATGGGATCGCAGCCCGATTCAGGATGCAGCGTATGATGTCAGTTCTAAATTACGTATTGAGAATTCAGAACGGCTGTTCCTAGTGCCCGCCAGCGTCAATGCTGAAGAAATTGCCCGAATTCTTAGTGAAGGTTACAACGTGAGTTTGCTAAATGATGGGTTCCGCCAACTGATTAAAGAATTAGATCTAGATTATTTGTTTATTGATACGCATCCAGGCTTAAGCCGAGAAACGCTATTGTCGATCGCTATTTCCAATTTGCTGATCTTGATTCTGCGCCCAGATCAACAAGATTTCCAAGGCACTGCCGTAACGATTGATGTGGCGCGTCAACTGAAAGTTCGTAAGCTGTCGTTGGTCATTAACAAAGTCTTGAGTAAGCTCGATCGTGCAGCCCTTCAGCAGAAAGTTGAAACGACGTATAGTGCTGCTGTGGCAGGTATTTTCCCATTGTCAGACGACATGATTGAACTGGGAAGTAGTGGACTATTTTGCTTGCACTATGCTGATCATCCCTTTACTCAATCGTTATACCAAGTTGCAGCACATATTATGAACTGAATGGTGGAGGAAACATATCCAATCAGCGTTCTTTGGAGTCTCTAACGAAATGTTCTCCAGCAGACGACATGACCTATCTAACTTGCTGGTCGCTCGCTTGTCCAGACACATTGCATTTTGGGTGTTTGTCAGCCTAATTTTGATTGAAGCGATTATCCTGATTCCTTCGGTGCAGCGACGGGAGCGGGAAATGCTGACTCAAATTCGGCAAGTCTCTTCAGGTAAAGTACTCTGGATTGCTACAACCTATTCACAAGTACCTGAAGACGAGTTTTTGGTTGAAGTGAAACGGCTCCAGCAAGACCCAATGCTGCAAATGATTCAGGGAGGAGCGTTGTACAACAATGGTGAATTGGTGGGCACGTTTGGGGAATTACCTCAACTTTCTACGACTGAGCTAATGTCCAGGGATTCGATGAACTTTGAAATTGCCGATCGGTTTTCTCCATCCAGCAATCGCTACGACGCTGCCTGGTCAATTCCCCATTCCGAGGGACACTATTTCCTAATCCTGCGCCACGATGCCTCTAGCGTGAATGCAGAGGTTTCTGCATTTGTGTTTCGGGTGGCTGGACTTGTGCTGATTATTGCCATTGTTGTGACACTGACAACGCTAGCCGTATTGGGTGTTACGGTGATTACGCCAATTTTGCACTTGCGACAAGATTTAATTGCAGCTGGGGAAGCCGTCAGTACCGATCAGCCTATTCCTATGTTCTATTCAGCTTCTGTGAAGCGTCGTGATGAGCTTGGAGATGTGATTGCTACATTCCATCAAATGTTTAAGCAGATTTGGCAGGCAATGAACGATCGCAAACAAGCAGAACAAGAACTGGCAGTTGCTAACCAAGAGATTACGGTGTTGAATCAAAAATTGACAGCTGAAAATGTGCGGATGAGTGCTGAATTAGCTGTCAGCCGAAAAATTCAGCAAATGCTGTTACCTAAAGAATATGAACTTGACCAAATTCCAGGATTAGAAATTTCAGGGTTTATGGAACCAGCAGCCGAAGTTGGGGGAGATTATTACGATGTTCTCAGCCATGATAACAATGTCAAGATTGGGATTGGAGACGTGACAGGGCATGGATTAGAAAGCGGCGTATTAATGTTAATGGCTCAAACTGCAACGCGCACGCTTCTAACCAATAATGAAACCGATCCAATTAAGTTTTTAAACACGCTTAATCAAACCATTCATGGCAATATTAAACGGATGAGTTGTGATAAGTCTCTCACCCTGGCTTTGCTTGACTATCAAGATGGAAAAATTCAACTTAGTGGACAACATGAAGAAGTGATTGTTGTTCGCAATGACGGAGAGATTGAACGAATCGATACACTCGATTTGGGATTTCCGCTGGGGCTGGAAGTTGATATTGCAAACTTTGTCGCTCAGACTCAGATTTATCTTCATTCAGGAGACGGAGTTGTCCTTTACACCGATGGCATTACCGAAGCTTTGAATGAACAAGAAGCGTGCTATGGATTGGAAAGGCTTTGTAATGTGGTGCAGCAGAACTGGCATCGATCGGTTCAAGAGATTCAGCAAGCTGTTATTCTTGACGTTCAGCACCACATTGGCAATCAAACCGTTCACGATGACATTACCCTATTGGTTTTGAAACAGAAATAACTAGATTTAAGAAAAAGATTATGGAGAAACATCAACATTTTAAGGGAGCCGACCAAATCTAAACCCCAAAAATCAAGATCTAAATGAGTATGACTGAAATCTTTGGAGACTTTGAAGATAATCTTCCTCCGAGCCAGGAGTATTTACGCATTCAGTTTTCACCAAGTTCTGTTCCACTCAAGCAACGGTGGCGCAACAATGGGTTGTCGGCAAACTTTATGGCAGATTTTCTGCTGTCTTTTCTTCCTACTGGTAATTGTGAAATGGATATTACCAACCATAAAGAAGAGATCCAAGGAACGATTTGCTATGTGGCAAATGAATTATTAGAAAATGCGATGAAATTCACTGATGAAGCATCTCCATACCCGATTAGCCTCACACTTTATTTGTTGAGCGATCGACTCGTATTCATTTCTACTAATAGTGTATCTACTCAATCTAAAAAAAAGCTTCAAGATTTTATTTATCATTTACTCACCTCAGATCCAAATCAGCTTTATACCGAACAACTGGAAAAAAGTGCATTGGATGAAAACAATTTCTCTGCTGGACTCGGTATCCTCACGATGATGAATGATTACTCAGCAACGATCGGTTGGAAGCTGGAGACGCTTCTAGATCATCCCGAAAGTGATACTGTGATGACAATGGTGCAGTTATCACTCTAGGCTTGCGTGTTGTTTTTAAGAGGTAAGCAATGGAGATTAAGGCTAAAGATTATTTTATTCAACGTGATCCAATAACAAAAACAATTCATTTTCAGGGTTTACTTTTGCTGAATGGAGCAGAAGAATATGCACCGATTACTCAATTACTTAATGAACTACTTTCTCAGTATCCATCAACTATTACATTGGAGCTTCAGCAGTTACGAATGTTAAATAGCTCTGGATTTCAAATGCTATCCAAATTCGTGATGAAAGCTCGACAACATCAAGATATTCAGATCTTGATTAAAGGCAATAAAAGTATTTCTTGGCAAACTCGTTCTTTACGGAATTTACAGCGTTTGATGCCAACGATTCAGATTGAGTTGGAGTAACTTTTATCTTCAAAATTCATAATTTATTTTGAATCTTTGACTTCTTCAAGAGGTCAGAGAATTTTTATATGAATTAAGAAATTTGACACAGCAGAAATTTCTAGCACCAATTTCCAAAAGGACAACGGCGGATCGGGTAAGAGCGTTTCGCGAAATCTCTTCACAGGGGTATTGTAGTCTAACTTTGGAGAATTATATAACTCCTTAAGTTAAGGAGCGAAATTCGTAATGCTGACTCTAGTGAGGAGATTGGATTGTACTGGAATGTACATACGGTTGGGAATCCGGGTGGAGAAATCCGGGGACAACTCCGACAGGGCGACATTTTACCGGATGAGATTCCTGGACAAATGATTGTGGGGACTCGTAACAACGACACGCTGATTGGTGGGCCTGGCGGAGATGTGATTCGGGGATTGCGCGGGAACGATCGCCTGTTTGGTGAAAACGGTGATGACTATCTATTGGGGGTGCTGGAAACGATCGCTTGTTTGGTGGCGATGGCGATGATACGGCAGTGGGAGGTGCGGGACAAGATGTATTTGTGTTATCTAGAGGCCCCGGACGCTTGACCATTCGCGACTTTACAATAGATGATCGGCTACAGCTGAAGGGAGCACTCAGCTTCGATGATTTGACGATCGAAAGACAGGGGCGAAACACCATTATTAGTGCTGAGAATGATCAGTTAGCCCGTCTGATTCGAGTCAATCCGAACCTGATTACGAGTGAGGTGTTTGTTTAACGGATTCGCTTCATACAGTCAAACTGAGTGAATCAAAATTGCTCAGATGCGATCGATTGCCTGTCCAACTTTAGGCAGGCAAAGTGTAATAAATTGTAGTCTTAGTCGGATAAAAACAAACATTGCCTTAGACTTATGAATGTAGCCCTGTTTGGGAAATTAAACCCCCCATGTCTGACAGCAAAAGTGAACAACTGCTCCCCTTTGATGCCGCTCTGAAGATTGCCGATCGGGGCGTTTTAGTGAAATTTGGCAGACACCTGAAGAACATTGAAATTGCTGTTCTCCAAGGAGCGTGGCAAGGACAAACGTATGACCAAATTGCTGAAGAGCAGGGCTATGCTCCGGAATACATTAAACATGATGTGGGGCCAAAATTATGGCAACTACTTTCTTCCAGTTTTGGCGAGAAGGTAAGCAAGTCTAATTTAGTCGCTGTTATTGCACAGCAGGCAGATAAAAATGAAATTGCGTCTCAGACAACCAATTTGGTTTCTGGTGTTCCATCAGGCGAATTAGAAGAATTGGTAGGACTGGTGCCATTGGGGTCTAGATTTTACGTGGAACGGCCGCCGATCGAATTGCGCTGCTATGAGGAAGTATTAAAACCAGGGGCACTCATCCGCGTCAAGGCTCCTAGTCAGATGGGTAAGACTTCGCTCATGGTGAGAATTTTGGAACAGGCGAAACGGCAGTCGTCTAGCTTTCCCAATTCAGAGGTTGTCCATACAGTTGCGTTGAGCTTACAACGAGCGGATAAAGCAGTGTTTTCTGATCTCGATAAATTTCTGCGCTGGTTTTGTACCGCAATTACGCGCAAGCTTCAGATTTCGCATCGAGTGGATGAGTTTTGGAGTGAAACATTTGGTAGTAAAGGTAACTGCACTGCCTATTTTGAAGACTGCATTTTAGCCGACCTGAACAGTCCTTTGGTGATTGCTTTAGATCAGGTGGATGAAGTTTTCCTGCATCCTGAAATTGCCGATGATTTTTTTACGTTATTGCGCTCCTGGTATGAAGAAGCAGCCTATGGAGAAAGTGGCAATCCGCTCTGGCAAAACTTGCGGCTGGTCATTGTTCATTCCACGGAGGTTTATATTCCCCTGGATATCAACAAATCTCCATTTAACGTGGGTTTGGCGATCGACCTGCAAGAGTTTACTCCTGTTCAAGTTCATGAATTAGCTCAACGATATCGGCTCAATTTATCTAAAACTGAACTATCTCAATTAATGTCTCTCATTGCCGGACATCCTTACCTGATCCAGCAGGCGTTTTATCATCTCGCTCGACAAGACTTAACGCTAAACCAATTACTCCAAACGGCTGCAACCGATGCCGGAATTTATCACAATCATCTCCATCGCCACTTGCGCCACCTCCAAGAGCATCCTGAATTAGCAACAGCCCTTAATCAAGTGATTCAGGCTTCTGCCCCCGTTGAATTAGAACAACTGCTGGCATTTAAGCTACACAGTATGGGTTTGATATCTCTGCAAGGAAATCAGGTTATTCCCAGTTGTGAGCTATATCGGCAGTACTTTGGCGATTGAAAAGGCGTAATGGCTGATTACTGAAAAGTCTTTGATTCAGCCATCTTGCCCCTCGGAAGCCTTTTTCCTGTCTCATTGTAAAAGTTTTTCTCAGGAAAAATTCAGTTATTTCTCAAGTGAACTTCACAGCTATCCCATTTACTGAGAAGCAGGCAAGCCCAAAGTTTCGGTGCGTTCAGTTTCACTCTGTTTTCTCACTATCGGGATAAAACCAATGAAAGTAAAGTATTTGGCAATTGTAGCTGCGGCTTCAGCAATGGCAGTAGGGTTGGCCGTCCTCCCTGGTAAGCTTAATCCTACTCAAGCAAACCCTGGCACTGAGCAAGCCCAAGCAAATCCTTGTGCTGGAGTGAATCCCTGTGCGAGTGCTGACCCCTGCGCTGGAGCGAATCCTTGTGCGAGTGCTGACCCTTGTGCGGGTGCCTCCACGACGACCTCCCCCCAAATTTATGCAGAAAATGGGTTGGCGATCGAAGGGGCTGATCCGGTTGCTTACTTCACTCAGGGGGAAGCCATGCTTGGCAGCAGCGAATTTGAGTATGAATGGAATGGGGCAACTTGGCGGTTTACCAGTGCTGAACATCGTGATTTGTTTGCCAGCAGTCCAGAAGCCTATGCACCCCAGTATGGTGGCTACTGTGCCTATGCGGTTAGCCAGGGCGGTCTAGCATCGATCGATCCTGAAGCTTGGCGAATTGTTGATGGTAAACTGTATCTGAATTATGATGCACAGGTGCAACAAATTTGGAATCAAGATATCCCTGGATACATTGCCAGCGCCGATGCAAACTGGCCGGCTGTTCTTCAGTAGATGGACGGGTTCGGTGTTAGCGTTTCTTACACCTGAATGCAGAACGTTTCTTGGAGAGGGAGGAAGTTTAGGAAATTAAATGGAGATTCAGATCTCAGTCAGAAATCCGGATACTTGGTATCCCGCTTCCCCCCATCTGCGCTCCCCCTTCATTCGCCTGACAGACGCATGAGTCCAGACTGCTCCAATTTAGACCAAATCTTGGTTTTGATTCCGGTTCGCAACGAAGAAGCGACAATTACCGGAGTGATTCGATCGCTCCAATTACTAGGTTTGCACAACATTCGCGTTGTTGATAATGGCAGCACCGATCGCAGTGCAATAAGAGCCTTTGAAGCAGGGGCAGAGGTCATCTTTGAACCAAAACCAGGGTATGGACAGGCCTGCTGGCAAGGATTACAACGGCTTCCTGCATCGATCGAATGGATTTTGTTTTGTGATGGAGACGGGAGTGATGATCTCAGCCAATTTCCACAGTTTTTCGTGAAATGCTCCTACTATGATCTGATTTTGGGCGATCGACGGGCGACCCCTGCGGGACGGGCTGCCCTCACTTCAGTTCAAAGGTTTGGTAATGCGTTGGCTACATTCCTGATTGAGCTAGGCTGGGGCTATCGGTATCATGATTTGGGCCCTTTGCGCCTGATTCGTCGTTCTGCGCTCGAACAAATGCAAATGCGCGATCGGGGAATGGGATGGACAGTGGAAATGCAAGTGCGATCGGTTGAGTTAGGACTGCGGATCTGTGAGCTTCCAGTTCACTACCAGCCTAGACAGGGTGGAAAATCTAAAATTTCTGGAACGGTTACAGGTAGCCTTAAAGCAGGTATCGTCATCCTGAGTACCTTGGGCTACTGGTATGGGAGACATCTCCTCAAACGGCTACACAAGCACCTGCTCAAAACCGCACCCTCCCTAACCCGATGAGTCATTCTTTCCTGGCAATTCGCGTTCTTCGTTCTGTGCCTGCTCGTCTCTGGCTCAGTTCTTTTTTGCTCCTGCTTGGCTGCGTTTGGCTGATTCCCCATGGAGATTTTCGTCAGGCTGAATCCTTTCCTGTTTTCTGCATTGGCATTGGGCTAATGAGTGCGGGGTTTTTGCTTTCGTGGGGGTTGCGTTCCATTCCTGGGATCTGGTTCTGGGGAGTGACAATTTTAGCAAGGATACTGCTGCTGCCAATGTATCCTGGTGATGATGTGTGGCGTTATCTTTGGGAAGGATATATTCAAACTTTAGGTTTTAGTCCTTACCATTTCGCGCCCAATGCGATCGAACTCATTCCTTACCGTACTGAGTGGTGGTCACAAATCAATCATCTTGATGTGTCTGCAATTTATCCACCAATCGCTCAACTTGGCTTTCGTACACTAGCATTTATCTCCCCTACCGTATTGCTATTTAAGCTAGCATTTATCTTCGCTGATCTTTCCATCTGCTGGTTGCTTAGCCGTCAGTTTGGTAATCGATCGACTCTCCTGTATGCCTGGAATCCCCTCATCCTATATTCGTTTGCTGGGGCTGCTCATTACGATAGCTGGTTTATGTTGCCGCTCGTTGCAGCCTGGTTAATGGGGTATCGGATGGAAAGCTCAGGACAATTGGGGAAGGTGAAACCGGAAGTGGAGCAGCCAAACGCCGATCGCCTCTGGATGGGGAGTGCTTTCCTGGTCGGCATTAGCATCGCCATTAAGTGGATGTCGTTACCTGTTTTGGGGTTTCTTTCCTGGCAGGCATGGAAGCGCGGCGGTGTCAAACGGGTGGGATGGGTGATTCTGTGCGGTGGGCTTCCCCTCGTTTTAAGTGCTCTGCCCTTTTGCCAGGTGAATACGTGCCCTTTAATTCCCACTGATTCCGTATTTGTCTCATACGGCCGCAGTGCTGAACTTGTGCCCCACATCCTGGGTTTACTTTGGCAACCCTCGAAACAAATGAACTGGATCTATGCGGTTCCGCTAGGACTCAGTACGCTGTGGTTGTTGTGGCGATCGCAGCGTTTTGTTCACTTTGCTGAAGGATATTTGATTACATTGTTAATCCTATCGCCCATTATTCATGCCTGGTATTTTACCTGGATTATTCCTTTTGCAACGGTAACAAATAACCTGGGAATCCGTTTTGTCAGCGTTTCTGCTTTTGTCTATTTTGTCCTTCCTCATCGGATATCCTTGGGCAATTCAGATTGGTTTCTGTCTGCCTCAGAGCGTCTAATTTTGTGGTTGCCGTTTTTGCTGGGTTGGCTGTGGTCAGTGTTACAGCAGCGATCGGGGAAGCAATAATAGATTTTCACTTGTGCAATCTTATTTATTCCCTTTTAAAACTTATATTCAATTAAGGTAGAGTTCAGGAAAACCTCAGATTTAAGTTTTATCTTACCAATAGAAAGCAAAGGCGATTTCAAAAACCTAATGAGCAACCCCATATCTACAAACGCAACCATTGCTCGTTAGATTGTAAGCATGAATTGAAATCATTGCTGTAACATTCACAGTTCCAAAGTGCTAATTTTATGCTGTCAATTTGCACTTCATGCTAGCACTCATGGGAACTTGAAGTTAATGAAGTTGTCTTGCACCGCAGCCGTTCACCTGGTATTAGAGCTTCATCCAATACCGCAATACTAAAATTTACGGAGGTGACAATCTCATGCGACGAGTAACTAGTGTGAGTTTATCAACGATCGGATTGTTTGCTGTTATGATCGCACCTGCTTTGGCAGTGATTACACCCTATCCACCTGATGATTCTACCGATATTCCAACAGAGATCAATCTGAATGATAGATTTAAAGACAGTTTCATTAATGGTTCTGGCAGTTTGAATAGCCTCAACGATCGGTTTCGAGACAGTTTCATTGATGGTTCTGGTAGTTTGAATAGCCTCAACGATCGGTTTCGGGATAGTTTCATTGATGGTTCTGGCAGTTTGAATAGCTAGGTATTGCCTAGAGTAGATGGGTTAAATAAAGCACATATTGCTGCCCTAACCCCTTTCCTAGCCTTAGGAGAGGGGTAATTGTATATGAGAATGAGATATTGATGACGTTTCTCCATTCTCAAATTATTCAGCGATCGTCCAGGTTATCCTCATCTAAAATTAAGCTTCATCAGCAATAATATGCCTGAATGGTTTTTCAATTGAGGCGAGATGATCATGGCAAAATTTAGATTAGTGGCTATACTTCTGCCTGCTCTCGTGATTTTAACGAGTTGTTCAGGAAGCATTCCTGGTTCACAAACTCAACAGCAAACTGCTCAAGAAAATCAAGCTGTTGTCTCATCGGAACCGTTGAACTATGACATCTATGCTGAAGTGCTAAAACGTTATGTTGATGAAGATGGATTCGTAGATTATCAGGGCTTACAGTTAGATTCTGAGCAGCTTAGAGCGTTTAATCAGGCGTTAGGAGAGGTTTCTTCTGAACAGTTTGAATCATGGAGTGAACCTGATCAAATTGCGTTCCTGATCAATGCTTACAATTCATTTACGCTGCAATCAATCATCGATCAAACCCCAATCAAAGCCAGCATTAGAGATATTCCTGGCGTTTGGCGGATTCGTCGATTTAATGTAGCAGGTCAGTCTAAAACGCTGGATGATATTGAGCATGGAACTTTGCGGAAAGACTATCTTGAACCGCGCATTCATGCTGCGTTAAATTGCACAGCCATTAGCTGCCCGCGTTTGCGTACTGAACCCTATACTGGCGATCGGTTAGATACCCAGCTAGATGAACAAGTGCGTCAATGGCTGGACAGCCCTCACGGTTTGCAGATCGATCGCGATGCCAATGTAGTCTCTCTTTCTGCGATTTTTGACTGGTTTGGGGAAGATTGGATTTCTGCTTACAACACAGAAACAGGATTTTCAGGCAACCAAAAGCAGCGATCGGCGTTGAACTTTATCAGTAACTATGTTAGTCCAGACGATCGAGAGTATTTGCAGCAGGGAAATTACGATGTCAACTATTTGGAATATGATTGGGCGTTGAATATCCAAGAGTAAGATAACGTTACTTTTTCCATGAATTGCCCGTGAATTTTGCTTGCAAACTCAATGAATTGAAGCATCCCTCCATGATCAATTTCTATTCGTGTAAAAATCGCATGGGTTTCATTCATTGATTCGTATTTATTGTTTCTACTATCAGAATTATAGTGTTGATAGATTGTTCAAAAGGAGTAAATAATGAATCTTGAAACAGAACTAAGAGCTGTGACTGATAGCGTGCGGCAGCAGATACCGTCGGAGATTTTTGCAATGATGGAAGCTGCAACCGCTAAACTCGCTGCCTCAAAGCTAAATGAGCAAGCCCTAAAGATGGGGCAAACCATGTCAGATTTTGAGTTGCCCGATGCCACAGGTCAGGTCGTTCGCAGTGTCGATTTACGGGCTAAAGGTCTGCTATTAATTTCGTTTTATCGGGGTCACTGGTGCCCTTACTGCAATTTGGAGTTGAAGGCACTACAGGAGAAGCTTGACGAAATTACTTCTCATGGTGCAACGCTGGTTGCCATCTCACCGCAAACACCTGACCAATCACTGACAACCCAAGAGAAAAATGCGTTGAAGTTTCCAATCCTCTCGGATGTGGGGAATCAGGTTGCCCGTCAGTTTGGGTTGGTCTTTGCCCTGGATGAAAGCTTGCGCCCCATTTACCAGTCTTTCGGAGTTGATATAGAAATGCACAATGGCGATCGCAGTTTTGAGTTGCCTGTCCCTGCAACTTATTTAGTCAATCAAGAGGGCACTGTCCTTGAAGCCTTTATTGATATTGACTACCGTGAACGGCTTACCCCCGAAACTGCCCTTTCCTGGCTCAAGAAGGCAGCAGTGAAGCATTAATCCTGTCGGACTAACCGAAACCAAAACAAAATATGCCGCGACGAAACTGGACGGGTATGTTGATACGCCGATCGGCAGAAACTGGGTAAGTCCTCTAAACTGATTCATCAGGGCTTTGTCCTGCTCCATTGTCCTAACTTCATCGCAATCTCAGCAGAAATTATTCTGCCATTCAGGAAGACTTCATGTTCATTCATCATCATGACGCTGGGATGAGTTCTTAGAAGCCTGTAGTGGGATGTTGAAGTGTAATGGGGCAATTAGGAAAAGCGATGACAACAAAATCTGCAATTTCTACAATTAATTTATCTGTCACAGAGGCTCAAAACTGGCTTATTACTGATGATGGAGAATGTTTTGCCCTTGACATTGATGAACTTGAGTTGCCAGAACAGCCCTATCGACTCTATCGCTTTTTGACGGAATTAGAAGACATCCTCAACCGCGTATCTGATGATGATAGCCGCATTTGGACGATCGCACCTTTAGTCAGAAAACTCCTCACAAGTTCCTACTGGCTACAAATGGAGTTTACCCATCCTCATCCTGACCCTGGTTGGTCAGTTCGGTTTTTGTATCAAGAACATGGCTATCCGCTAACGGTGCAAATGGTTGCTTGGCTATCCAGCTACACTTCCCCCATTCACAACCATGCAGCTTGGGGAATGATTGCAGTCATTGGTGGACAGGAGAAACATCGACTATGGCGGCGATCGCCCACTCCAGAGCAACCCGATCGCATTGAATCTGTGGGTGAGAAAGTGTTTGTTCCTGGCGACATTGTTGGCTTCATGCCAAATGCGATTCACAGTGTTGAACCGATTGGAGATGAACCGGCTGTTACGTTTAATCTTTACGGTGTCACGGATTATTCTCAACGCTTTGAATTTGATGTCCACACTCAGACGGCCAAAAAATTTTGAGTGATATTGCAGCACAAAAGATGATCAGGACAGTTTCGTGGGCCAAACGATTTGTGTTTCAGCGATCTGAGATTGTCTTAACTGATTCATCCGTTGCCATATCTTGTTTGCCGATTAAACATCCTGAGCTATGAATGCCCATGTTGCACTGATTGAAGATGACTTAAACCTTGCGCGAGTTGTAGAGATCGAACTTCAGCATGAAGGTTATCACGTTTCTGTTGCTCATGATGGAACCTCTGGACTTGCCTTAGTGCAAAATGCTCAGCCAGATTTGCTAATTCTCGATTGGATACTTCCTACATTGGCAGGGATTGAGGTTTGCCAACGGCTGCGATCGGCAGGCAGCAAAATTCCAATTATCATGTTGACGGCCAAGGATGAAATTGCCGATCGGGTCGCTGGATTGGATGCAGGTGCAGACGATTATATTGTGAAGCCCTTTGAGGTGGAAGAACTGTTGGCGCGGGTGCGGGCCTACTTACGTCGAATCTCCTATGGGGGGAGTGGAGTTCTGCAATTTGCTGATTTGTGCTTGAATCCGGGAACGCATGAAGTTTTTCGCGGCCCACGGCCGATTGAACTACCTGCTAAAGAATTTAAACTGCTGGAATATCTTATGATTCATCCTCGACAAATTGTCTCTCGTGGACAATTGTTTGATTATGTATGGGGGGATGGTTTTACTGGAAATTCCAATGTTTTGGAGGTTTACATTCGCCAACTTCGTCTGAAACTGGAAGCAAATCATGAACGACGATTGATTTACACCGTTCGTAATATGGGATATGTTCTACAAGATCAACCTTTTTAAGAAATGCAAATTGAATAACCTGAAACTCCTGTGGGGTGAGCATCTTGCCCGCGCAGTCAACAAGGCAGAATGATTACAGTTTGCTTCATCCACGAGTCTAAGTGTTAAGTAGGGTCATCATCCAGGCTCACTGTTTTGAAAATGGGCAGCCTTCAATGGGGCACTGCTGCACTGGCAGTTCCTTTACCACGTCTTCAAAACGCCCTACGTTGTAATGTGCGCGCAGAGTAGCAAGCACCTGTTGTAGGTAAGCAGTCACCTGATCTCCCCTCATTCCCATGCAGTGAATCGGCTGCAACTCGCCAACTTTGTAGGTTCCCTGCCAAATTTCAGCAGCAACCGCATGGACAGGTGCATCTTTATGGTTCCGATACAGCACCAGCACGGCAGCGCGGACAACAGGCAAAGGTGGGGCAGGAATTTCGATCGGCGTATTCGGGACAGGAGAATTCACAGCTTGGGCAGCGATCGGATCAAGGCGTTGCTCCATTTTTGCCTGCCGCCGTAGCCGCCGACGGTTGCGGTTATCCTCTTCTCGGTGGCGATAATGATGACGACGACGATGACAGTTATAGCCTAGTCGCCGGATGTCATCTGGGTTCCAACAATTATCTCCTGTGGTGCCATGCAGTTCGATCGCCTCTTCCGCAGTGAGGCTGGCGCAGTGTTGGCACTTTTTGTTCACCTTTCGAGCCATAACGTCCAAGGGGTTGAGCAACAGCGTTAAACGGTCAGCTTAATTTAGCGTAAGTTTAGCGTAAGTCAACAGATTCTCACATTGGTTATAAGATTGACCTAAAAAAGTGGAATAGATGCATGGGCGCGACAGGATCAGGCGGGAACGAACAACCCATCGCCGAATTTAATACTTTAATACAGGATGCATTCACCCAACCGATGCAGGCAAACCTGAAGACGTTACACCAACGCCTTGATTTAGCGTTGACCGATTTACCCAAGGAACAAGTCCTCAAAATTGCCGGAGAAGCAGTTGCTCAACTGGCTGAAATTTGTGCAATTCGGGCAGATCTGTTGCTCAACGAATGGCAATCTCGCTATCAAAATTCGTCTGAATGTTTGGTAGAGCCAGTTCTATCAGATGAACTGTTGGCAGGGGTACTGCGACATACCATGACCCTACATTTGAATGAACTGCTGGAGGAGGGTGATCCTCAACGTCGCGATCGGCGATCGGGATTAGAAGGTTCTGTTGTGGGAGATGTGGAGAAGGGTGCTGTGCTGGAAATGGTTGAGCAAATTGAGTTGAAACGGGCAGCCCTACAAACTGCTTATGAGGAGTCAATTTCAACATGGTCAGCAACCGTGCGACAATGGCTCCAGGCTCAGCCCCAGCCGGTTAACCTAGAGTCGATTCTGCGTGAAGTTCAACTTTTGCCGATTCAAATTTGGTTAGGACTGTTGCTGTCTGACCCATCCTACCAATGGGAGCACCACTGGCAAACCGTGGAGGAGTTCTATTGTTCCAGAACAGTTTGGATTCGGATGGCTTCTGAAGATACACTGGTTTAGAGGATTCAAGGCACATTTCACCCAGATCCTTTCCCCTTGACCGTTATGCCCTGAACATCACAAAAATTTAAACCATTTTTCAATAATTGTTCTAAACTCCTGCCGTTTTAGTATGATTCATCTCAGGGCTAAATATTGGGTATAGCAGTACGAAAGAAGATGAGGATAATTTTGGGTTCTCAGCAGATTGGATTGTAGAAACCTGGAATTGTCTTAACCTTGACTCCATGCTCTGTTGCATACACTTTGGAAATGAGTTGACGGTTCACCCAGTGGCAAAAGTAATTACGATCTTCAACCAAGCAGGTGGTGTGGGTAAAACGAGCCTGACTATGAACCTGGGCTATCAGTTAGGACAACGAAAAAAACAGCGTGTTCTTCTCGTCGATATGGATCCGCAGGCTAGCCTAACTATCTTTATGGGAGTTGAGCCGTCTGACCTGGAAATCACTGTGAAGGATGCAATCCTTGATAAAAAGCCTTTGCCCATCCACCATGCAATCCACGGGATGGACTTGGTTCCAGCCAACATTTTGCTTAGTGCGGCGGAAATGCAGCTTGCTTCTGTCCTTCGACGAGAGTTACGGCTAAAACAGGCGATCGACAAAGTATCAACAGATTATGACTTTGTTTTAATTGACTCACCGCCTAGCTTGGGAATGCTCAGCACTTTAAGCCTAGTCGCAGCCAATTACGTCTTGATTCCAAGCCAAACTCAGTTTAAGAGTATTCAAGGGACAAATTTAGTCCTGCAAACGATCGCCGATGTCAGAGATGCGATCGACCATAAGCTTGAACTTGCCGGAGTCATTCCCACCATTTATGCCAAAGGTACATTGCAGGATCGCGAGGCCCTCAGCGTCCTTGAAAGCCAGCTTTCAGCTATCACGAAAGTTTATCCACCCCTTCCCCGTTCCACTGTTTTTCCAGATGCATCTCAAGAGCGATTACCGTTAGCCGTATTTAGTCCAAGACATCCAGCAGTTACGATTCTCAAACAGATAGCAAAAGATTTGGAGAAGTTACCTTGAGTACCAAGCGACAACGAACTCAATATTCTGCTTTAAGCGGAGTCAATGCATTTCTAAGCAGTGGAGAGAAAAAAATCTCTGAGAAATCAAATAGCACCATTCCAATTGAAAGTATCCGACTGCCTCACCGCCAACCCCGACGCTATTTTGACCCTGCCAAAATGGAAAAGCTAACGCAGTCGGTGAAGGAGTACGGTATTTTAGAGCCTCTTCTAGTCAGAAGTCTGGCGGACGGTAAGTATGAACTTGTTGCTGGAGAACGGCGATACCGTGCGGCAAAGGAGGCCGGTCTGGAAGAAGTTCCTATCTCTATCCGAGATTTAGACGATGCCCAGGCTTTGCAAATTGCCCTCCTTGAGAACTTGCAGCGTGAAGACCTCAACCCGGTAGAGGAAACGGAAGGTCTCCTCGATCTGTTATCCATTACGCTACAGACCTCCAGAGAGGAGATCATTAGCACCTTAAATATTGCTGCCCATGCAAGGCGGAAAGGAGAGCAGATTGCGGATAACGTTATCCGCAAGAACCTAGATGAAATCGAAAAGGTTTTTACTCTAGTGGGAACCCTAAGCCCTGAAAGCTTTCGGACAAACCGCTTACCTTTGCTGAATCTGCCTGGAGAAGTCCTTGAGGCACTGAGAACGGGACAGCTAGAGTATACGAAGGCTAGAGCAATTGCCAAACTGAAGGAGCCGAAGCAGCGTCAACAATTTTTAAAGAGGGCGATCGCTGAGAATCTCTCTTTGACTCAGATTCGGGAGGAAATCAAACGAAATCTTTCCTCCCCTGCTGAACCACTAGACTTTAATCGTAGGTTTTCCAAAATTGAACAAACGATTCGACGCAAAGGCATTCTGAAGGATGTAGAAAAACGACGAGAAATCGATAACCTACTAAGAAGCTTGGAGAGTTTAATTGGTGAGTCGTAGGTGCATCACTGCATGAGATGTCAACCTACAGCCTACAAATTTCGTCGCACATCTCGCCGAATTTCAGCCAAGCGTCCGTAAAGGGTTCCCGGACAAATTGTGGCAACCCGATCGCGATGTCCCAGAATTCGAGGTAATGGTCTGGTGCCAAAATCAGCAGTTGGTGTGCTGACAGGTGATACCGGATCAGTAATGCCCAACCGTCTGCAAAGCATTGTGCAAACCGCAACTACTGCTTCATATTGCGGCGGCCCAACGCGCAACGATCCTTGAAAATCTCCATCCACTGCAACGCCAATGCCGTCATTAATTACGTCATGGGCACCTCGCTTACGACTCGATCGACCTTCATAGATACGACCGCTTGGCATGACGATATAGTGATAGCCAATATCGGAATAACCACTGCTGTTTAAGTGAATATCTCGAACCTGGCGCATTCGTTGAATTTCTTGCGTTTGGGAAGCATTGCTTGGTAAGGCTGCAATGACGGTGTGATGGAGCGTAATCCGGCGAGGATTGACTAAATTAGGGAGTCCTTCTGGCGTTGGGTTGACTGTCCAAACACTTCGGGGAAGCACATTGACCGATGAGGGAGTCGCCTGCACATTCAAAATAATCTGTGCGCTTTCTTGCTCTGATGCAATCACTTCGATTAAACGCTGCCCCCCCTGATTGAAAAATAGGAACGTTTGCCACCGTTGATTCCGCACGATCGGACGAGCTAGGATAAATTGCCTATCTGCCCTTACAATTAACTGCTCACCATCGGCAAATCCCCTTGCTTCCCCAGTCAGTTCAATGGCTGTTTCAGTGAAAATGGGTGATGTGGGTGGCGTAATAATTAAACGAGGAGAGGCTGCAATGACAGTAATAGTGACTGTATTGCTGATAACGGGTGTGGGTGTAGTGTCCACGGAAGCTGTTAAACGACGCGTACCAACTTGTAAAAACTGAAACGTAATTTGCCAGGAACCATCTGCCGCGACGGAACCAGCACTGGTTCTAAATTGATTATCTACCGTTAATGTTACGGGCTGCCCGGTTAGACCGATTGCCGTTCCAGAGATCAAAAAAGATTGCCGTACCGCCACTCGATCAGGAAAATTTGTAATTGCGATCGTGGCTGGAGGAGCATCTAGAACCAATATAGTGGCAGGAGGGCTGCTAACCGTTGTGCCCTGCAAATTGGTTGTTGAGAACACCATCTTACGGTTTCCCGGACTGGTGAAGCGAAACTGAATACCCCAGTTCCCGCCTGCTGGAATATTGCCCAGTTCAAATTGAAATCGATCATCAACCGTCAACGTCAAGGGTCTGCCGTCAAGCCCCTGGGCAATTCCCCGCACGGTCAGGGGTTCGCCAATCCGCACCTGTGCAGGTAAGATAGTGATTTGAAGCGGGGGCGGTGCAGCATCAGTAACAGAAATGGTAATCGTTTGGCTACGAACTACATTTCCTGCATCATCTTGGGCAAGAACAACTAAACTGCGGTTTCCAGCATTAGTAAACCGAAACCGAAAGCTCCATAAACCATTTGTCGGAATCGCCCCTGCCCCAACTTGATATTGATCATCAATCACTAATGTTAAAGGTTTGCCTGCCAGGTCTTGGGACGTGCCGCTAATACTGAGATATTCTTCTCGCCTAATTTGAGTCGGGAAACCTGTAATTTGCAGTGTAGCCACTAGAGCCGCTCCCTAGATCACTTAATTCTGCTCTAGTGTAAGCTGCTTCCGTTTCCCTGTGTACCCCATTGTACTTCCTCCCTTTTCAGCATTCTTCACCATTTTCGGGTGGATTCTAGCATTCCTGGCATTTTTTTGTTATTTGCTGAACCAGATTCAGAACTGTTTCCGCGTAGGTTAGCGTTTTGTTGCGTTCGGCTAAATATTGTGGAGGAGGAAAATTGAAAAACCGATCGTTTCCCAAAGCTTTACTTTTCTCGCGGTGTCACAATCGGAGGCTTCCCCCCGTCCTATGGAAAAGCTCAATGGATATGGCAACGGATGGAAAAGTTAGGACGGCCGAGTTTTTTGAAATCCATACCAGATAAGCTTAACGCCAGGGAACTTGTCCTAAGCATTCTGCGTACTGCCATATCAGACCAGCTTATTAACAATCTGTAATGTGGTGTCACCTTGACTTTCTAAAGAAACTTCTTTATAAATTTGTTATGCAAAGTCATTTCGACTACATATAACAACATCTTAGCTGGGCAGGGGCTGTGAGTCATGGCGACAAGCGAAGCGCTGAAGATTCATCTAACTGGGGAAGAGTTTTCAAACCTCTATCCAAACGAGGCACTGCTGTCCAACGATTCAATCGATTGGGGTGGACTTTACCTGCACTATTACCGCCAGTCTCCCTTTGAAATGGTGGAGCATTCCTGTCCTCAGCATCGGCTGGTGATTAACGATCGCACTTTACAGTCGCCCATCATTGAAACTTTTGAAGGAGAAATATATCTCAATCTGGCGAGTCCCGGAACGGTGCGAGTGCTGACCGCCAATGCTCGCACCTCAGCGTATTGGGAGACAGAGCATCAGTTCATGATGCTGGCATTTGAGCCAGAGCTATTGACACGGCAAATCGCTGATACAACAAATGTCAACTCTGTAGAACTGTTGCCCATCATCAATCCGTCTGACCCTCTGATTTACCACATTGGGCTAACGCTCAAAGCAGAACTGGAATCGGGTGGACTTGGAGGGCGTTTGTACGTCGATGCTATGACAACTGCATTGATGGCGCATCTTTTGAGGCATTATTCTGTTCAGAATTATTTGTTTCCCCCAGCGGTTAACGGTTTACCTAAGCGCCGATTGAAACAGATCGTAGATTACATTCACGATCATCTCGATCAGGAGTTAACCCTGGAGACGTTAGCCGCGATCGCCTACATGAGTCCGAGTTATTTCTCGCGTTTGTTCAAACACTCCACTGGGTTATCACCCCATCAATACGTGATTCACTGCCGTGTCGAACGTGGCAAGCACTTGTTGCGACAAGGAAAATTGAGTATTGCAGAGATTGCTGATTCTCTAGGATTTACCCATCAAAGTCACTTCAGTCATCACTTCAAACGCTTGGTTGGTCATACTCCCAAAGCATTCCTCAAGAGTCAATAAGAATTTGCTCAAAAGTACAGGAATTTGCAAGACGCAGATTCGGAAGACTTTATACATTGAAGTCAGTTTCGTAAAGAGGTTCAGGTCATGAACGCCAACCCAAAGAAACCTGTGCTGCTCCAAGAGGGAAACGACCTATGACCAGACAACCCGAAGCCCCAGTCAATCTGCACCAAGAAGAACTCGCCATTCGGCGGGCTGGTGTTCTATCGCTTATTCTCAGTGCCCTAAGCTTGGGGGTCGGCTATTTTACATTGCCGGTCTGGTTTGAGTTTCCGACCGCGCTAGTGAACCGTTTAGCTTTCGCCATTCAGTCTAGCTTGTTTGTGCTGCTTTGGGTGTTGGTGGGGGTGATGATGGTATCGGTGGGGCGACGAAAATCGCTGGCGGATGTGGGGGGTGCGGCAGCTGGGCCACCCAGCGAAAAGATTGCGGTGTCGGTGGCGTTTCTGCAAAATACGCTGGAGCAGGCGGTGCTTGCCGTTGGCGCTTATCTGGCCCTAGCAACCCTACTCAGCGGTCCGTGGCTGTCGCTCATTGCGACGGCAGTGGTGCTGTTTGCGGTGGGGCGGCTATTGTTTTTGATTGGCTATCGCCGCGATTACCGGGGCGCTCGGGGGCGTGCCCTAGGCATGACCCTGACCCTGTTGCCGACTCTGGCCGGGTATGTGCTGGCGATCGCCTTAATCATCATCCCGTCATAACGACTGCAAAATCCCTATGGTTTCATCGAAGAACGCAATTTCAATAGGAGTTTTAATATGAGCATTCAACAGTTCACAGATGGAAATCCTACAACCTCTGATCTGGCAGGTGATGGCTCCATTTCAACCGACCACAAGCAGTGGGTTTGCACCACTTGCGGCTACAACATGATTGGCGAGATGCCTGATGTCTGTCCCTTTTGTGGCGCAACTCATGATCATTTTGTCGCTTGGGATGAAGCAGAGCAAACCTATCGCGTCACTCCATACCGCGTCAATGAGTATGTCACACAATTGCTGTCTGTGCCTCGTTTAGGGTTTGAACATGCGGCTTATCGCATTGAAACCGAGGAGGGTGCTGTCTGGATCGATTGTCCATCTGCATTTAATCGAGACTTGCAGCCAATCGAGGCGATCTACTTTACCCACAAGGATTTTATGGGTGCATCTAACCAGTACCGTGAACTTTGGGGCGCAAAAGTCCATCTGCACACACTGGATGCCAGGATTCCGATCGCCAAACCCTTTCCGGTCGATCGCCCCTTTGACGGTGACTTTACCGAGCGTGGCATTGAAGCGTTCCACATTGGTGGACATTCACCGGGTTTTACGATTTATATCTATCGTCAGGTGTTGTTTATCTGTGACTACGCAGAACCCCCAGGTTCTAAGATGCGACTCAACCCCTTTGGCCCGCGAGGTGAGACACGTAATGGTGCAGCACGGATACTAGAGGTTGTTTCTGAGCGATCGCTGGAGACGGTCTGCGGCTACAACTTCATCACGGAATTTGATAGCTGGCGTGAGGATTTTCAACACCTGCTTACAGTTTGAGAGGCAACAGATGAAGAATATTTTGATTGTGGGAGCAAGTCGAGGATTAGGAGATGCTCTCAGCCAGGGGCTACCTCAAGCCGGAGATACAGCGTGGTTAGTCTCTAGAGGTAAACCACAAAGTCTTATGCAACAAGATGCAGTTAACCGCATTTGGATTGAAGCCGATCTGTCCTCTAATGCTGCCAGCCAAGAGATTGTTGCCGCACTGGACGGACAAAGGTTGGATGCGTTGGTCTATAACGTGGGCATCTGGGAATCAACCGCGTTTAGTGATGACTACGACTTTGAAGGGATTAACCCAGTTGACCATCAGCGGATCTTACAGGTCAACCTTCTGTCGGCAATCCATTGTATTCAGGCAGTTCTATCCAATCTCAGGCAGGCGAACCACGCCAAAGTAATCCTGATTGGTTCAATTTCTGGTGTCGAAAACACAGGTTCTCCAGAGGTTGCCTATGTTGCCTCTAAGTTTGGGGTGCGGGGAATTGCCCACGCTCTCCGTGAAAATCTGCGGACGGATGGCATTGCTGTCACCTGCATTAATCCTGGCATGATTGCGACAGAAGTTCCCTATGAGACAGGGATCGATCAAGCACTGGCTCAGTTCAACGGTACTCAGATCCCGGTTCATGATGTGGTGGCGATCGCCCGATGCATTTTGTCTCTCTCTCCTGCTTCCTGTGTCAAAGAAATTTCCATGCCTGCAATGGCAGACACTTGGGCTTAGAAGGGAGGCTTGAGGATATGGGGAGTATTGCCTGGTTGCCCCGACTTAGCCCACAAGTTTGGGTGCTAGTAGCAGGAAGATTTCTCTCACAGATTGGCTCTGGAATTGTACTGTTCTATGTTCCAATCTATTTTGTGAATCAGGTTGGGCTATCAGCAACGGCAGTCGGACTCGGGCTGAGTAGTGGTGCGATCGCCAGTGCAGTCGGCTTTTTTCTAGCAGGTTCCATGACCGATTCTCACCTCTGGGGGCAGCGACGCACGCTTATACTCTCTTGCATCATCTCTATCTTGGCAGATTTCCTTTGGGGGTTAACAACAGAGACGAGTCTGCCTGGGAGGGTGACAAGTGGGTTCAAAGGCAGCCCCTATCGGAAGTAGAGGCAAATGAGGCAGAAAAAAAGGGTCAAAGCTGATGAAGCCGACCCTTTCAGTTAAAAAGATGCCTGAATTTTACCAAACTCATCTCAAAGGTCAACTGACAATGGCTCAGTTTCTATTGCTGAGCCTGATGATTCAACTATTACAAAGCCTGCATACGGTCAAACTCGAATCCTTGGCGACAAAACTCCCCCTACCGATTCTCGCCGAGAGCCGACGACGCAAACTGCAACGCTTTGCTCTAGGGTGAGGTTGCTAGCGTATGCTTTACTCATGGCTCTCAAGGATGCTGTACGTAGTATCTACAGCGTATGTCCTGAGGGCTTTTTTACTGCCTCACCTACTTCTCAAACGTCCTCTTAGCAAAAGTTGAAACGCAGTATTGCAGGTAAATATAAAATGAGGATGAAATTTCGGCACAAAATCACCCCCCTGCTGGTGGTTCAGCTAAGTATTGTGGATTAAACAAAGCTTCGGTTTTATTGAATTCGTGATCCTAAGATGCAGCGTCTCTATTCCAGCAAGGGAATATCAGATCACAATGAAAGCAATAAAGCGATTTAAGAATAACGAATTATAAACAACCCTAGAAATTTCATTCCTGTTTCACTTTTATGTGCGAATTGGGAAGTAGAAGAAACATTGCTATAGCAAAAGTTACTTCCGTCTCAGATGGCGATATCTGGTTTCGCATTACACTTCTAGCACTTATAGGGGGCTTCCATGCGGCACAACCACGAGCACGGGCATCAAGATTCTAGCTCCCACACAAGGCATCATGAGCCTCATGAGCCTCAGCAGACAGAAGAGTATGTTGGGCATCATGAACACCAGCAACAGCTTGCATCAGCACGAGATCACCATGCGGGACAGGGCAACCACATGGGGCACGATAAGCACGCAGGTCATAGCCCAGAAATTTTCAAACGTCGCTTCTTTATCTGTTTGCTGCTGACCCTGCCCATTCTTTACTTTGCATCTCACTTTCAAATGTGGTTTGGCTATCAAGCCATCGAATTTCCAGGTTCAGGTTGGATTGAACCACTGCTGAGTACCATCATCTATTTTTACGGAGGTTGGGTTTTCCTACGGGGAGCCTGGTATGAGCTACGCAGCCAGATTGGGATGATGACGCTGATTGCGCTAGCGATCACCGTAGCGTTTGTTTACAGCGTAGCAGTCACCCTGGGTTTAGAAGGAGAACCCTTTTATTGGGAACTGGCAACGCTGGTCGATGTGATGCTCTTGGGGCATTGGATTGAGATGGCATCGGTGCAAGGAGCCAGTCGTGCATTAGAGCATTTAGCCGATCTAGTCCCTTCTGTGGCTCATCGCTTAGTGAATGGACGGATTGAAGATGTTTCGGTAAGTGAACTGGGTGAAAATGACGCAATTTTGATTCGTCCTGGTGAGCAAATTCCAATAGATGGTGAGGTAATTGAAGGCGGTTCTAGCGTCAACGAAGCCTTTTTGACAGGAGAATCCCGTCCAGTGACAAAAGAGGTTGGGGATGAGGTGGTTGCAGGATCTGTTAATGGTGAAGGCGCACTAACTGTAAGAGTGACCCGCACTGGAGAACAAACCACATTAAGTCAGATTATGCGCTTGGTAGAAGAGGCTCAAACCTCTAGGAGTCGATATCAGGCGTTAGCGGATCGACTGGCTTACTGGCTTACCTTGACTGCTATCGGGGTCGGAACCTTAACGTTTGTCGTTTGGCTGGCAGTGGGTCCATCCCTTACGTTTGCGATTAACCGTGCAGTTACTGTTTTAGTCACCACCTGCCCTCATGCATTAGGTTTAGCAATTCCCCTGGTGCTGGTGAATGCAACCTCAATGTCTGCTAAACACGGTATTTTAGTGCGTAAACGAGAAGCGTTTGAACGGGCACGAAATATTCGGGCGATCGCTTTCGACAAAACTGGCACGCTCACAGAAGGGCGATTTGGCGTACAGCACACGTTCACCGAAGGAATTGACGAGACAGAGGCTTTGGCGATCGCAGCAGCCCTAGAATCGCTATCTGAGCATCCTCTGGCGCAAGCGATCGTGCAGGAAGCCAACAACCGACAGTTGCAATTACCAAAAGGGAGCGAGTTTCAAGCCGTTGCAGGCAAAGGAGTTGAAGGAACGGTTAACGGCAAACGCTACCGCGTTGGGCGACCAGAATGGGCAGAAGAATTGGGATTAACTGCCTCAAACTCAATTCGAGAAGGACTGAAAACAGCAGAATCACAAGGAGAAAGTGCGATCGTGCTGCTCGACGATCAGCAAGTACTTGCACTATTTGGACTAGCGGATCAGATACGTGAACAAGCCCGTATCGCAGTACAACGACTGCAAGAGATGGATGTACAGGTCGTAATGATTACAGGAGACGCTGAGGCAGTTGCAAAGACTGTTGCCCAGCAACTAGGAATCGATCGCTACTATGCCCGCGTATTACCGCAGGATAAAGCGGCGCTAGTGCGACGACTGAAATCAGAGCAACCCACCGCTTTTGTAGGGGATGGCATTAATGATGCCCCTGCTTTATTTGAATCTGATTTGGGAATTGCGATCGGGGCAGGAACCAATGTGGCGATCGAATCTGCGGATTTGGTGCTGATAAAAAGTAATCCGCTGGATGCAACCTATGCTTTAAAGTTAGCTAAGGCTACTTACAGCAAGATGATCCAGAACCTGTTCTGGGCAACGGGCTACAACGTCATTGGCATTCCCCTTGCCGCTGGAGTTGCCTATCCATTAGGAATTCTACTCTCCCCAGCCGTTGGTGCGTTGTTTATGAGTGTCTCTACGGTTGTGGTTGCAATCAACGCGATGTTGCTACGGCGAGTGAAGTTGGAATAGGGGAGTGATCGCCTCTTCAGTGATGGTGCGCTGGAGAATTGGGAGTAGATTGAATCGGCGAGTTACTATAACCTCGCAATTCATCATATTTTGCAATCTGCTCCGCTGAGAGCAAGCGTTGAACCTCCAAATGAGGTTGCAGATGGATTGCTCGATATTGACCATATAACAGGGCTAGCTGTTGGGTCTTTTCCTCAATTTCGGACTCTGAAACCGTTCCTTGAGCAAAAGAATTACTAAATTGCTGCTCAAGCTCTACAATCTGTTGCCCGATACGTTTGGCTTCTGCATCCATCTGTCTGAAGATGACTTCAATTTGCTGTTCCTGTTCAGAGGATAAAGCCAGCTCCCGATTCAAATCTAAGACATGTCTTGGACCTGGATAGCTGTTCAATTCCGCAGTAAGAGCATAACCAGCCCCCCGTCCATTGAGTAAATCATCTACTTCCTGGGCATCTAAACCTCGAACAGGGCTATCCAACTGTGTTACATAAGGCGATTGTGCATTAGACAAACCAGATAAACTTGAACCTGCTAGTCCTGCAATACCAAGTGCGACAATAGCTACAACGCTGATGCTGAATTTCAACTGCATATCTGTCTCCTAGAAAAATTGACTCATCTCCATTGCGACTGTAAGGCCAAAAAATCAAACCAGGATGAAATGTTACCATAATCCCTAAATTCACCTTCTCTGAGTTGAGGAGAGGGCGATACAGGATTTTGATAGAAGTTCTCCGTCTGTTCAACCCTAATCTTCTGCTGAACCAAGAAATGGAGATATGCTACTACGGAACCACCTCTACCCAAAAATCAGCCGTAATGATTTCACCATCGCGGTTAAACTGTCCCCATAGCTTATACCTTCCAGGCTGAGGAAAACGGGTTGCGAAGTGGACTTGATTGGCAGGTGTATTGTGTACTGCGTGAGCATGAATATAGTTTTCTCGTGTGAGTTCAGAAGACTGACGCAGAATGACGAGATGCCCCTTTTCACCCAGGTAGGGCTGTAAATCAGTAATGGGTTGATAACTGGTTGCATCTTGTAAGTTAAACCGCAGAACAACTTCTTGACCTGCTCGAATCGTTGCTTGATTTGGAGCAAAGCCAACAATGGTTTCATTAAAGGTTTTGGTACGGCTCCAATTCAATTCAGCCGCAGGAAGGTTATTTCCAGCAACTTGGGTTTTTAATACGGAGACTTGCTCTGCTTGTCCTGTTGGTTGATAGTCACTAAAGAGCGTGTAATTGCCGGATTGGGGAAACTGTGTTTCAACTTCAAATCGTCCGTTACCGTTGTAAGTTGGATGAAGATGTTGAAAGATCTGCAAATCATCGCTGACTGCAATCAGGTGCATAATCTGCTCCTGGAATTGATCGAACTGGGCGATCGCATTTCCATCCTGATCCCGTACCTCAATCTGAAATGTAGTTGGAGTATTCGGGGTAATTACACCAGTGGTTGTGAGCTTTGCTTGAGTTGATGTAGATGTGTCTGCATGGTCATCTCCGTGTTCACCATGATTGGTTGTATGAGTGGCAGGATGACTGTGATTGGTCTCTTCTGCGTGGGCTACATTGGAATGTGTTGTCGTTGTCATTGTAGGTTCCTCCTTCACTTGAGCAAGTTGTGTGCAGCCTTGAACAATGGATAATGTGGTAACGATGGCGATCGCAGTGATAAACCGATTCATTTTTACCCTTGAGTGATTGTTAGTTGAAAAGCTTTAGAGTTCGTTGGCTTTCTTCGCAGCCAGTGTTTTAACACTTGTTGTCATCCTAAAGTGTCTAGTTGGCTAGAGAGTCAAGCCCCTAATCGAACCTTTTTTACCTTGCTACACCCATTCATCAACCGGGTGTTTGAGCTTACGGCGTGTGACTCGCTCTTGAATTTTGCCAATCACAATGTAGAGAACAGGGACAACAAATAGACTTAGAAACGTAGTGACAAACGTGCCCCCAAAGACTGCGGTTCCCAAAGACAGGCGACTGGCGGAACCTGCCCCGGTGGGGAATAACATCGGATACGCACCCAGTAAAGCAGCGATCGCAGTCATCAGAATGGGACGCAGGCGATCTTGAGAGGCTCCAATAATGGCTTTGGTAAGGGGCAAACCCTGCGATCGCAACTGGTTGGCAAATTCCACCATGAGGATCGAATTTTTGCTGGCGAGTCCAACCAGCATCAGTAAACCGACTTGACAGTAAATGTCGTTATACAATCCCCGCATCCACTGCACTGATAATGCGCCTAATACAGCTAGAGGCACGGACAGCATAATGATCAACGGATCAACAAAGTTGTTGTATTGAGCCGCGAGAACGAGAAAGACGAAGAACACACCCAAGCCAAAGATGAGGGGTGCTTTCCCGCCGGATTCCAATTCTTCTAACGAAATCCCAGACCACTCAAATCCCATATTGGCAGGAATGACTTCAGCCGCCAGCTTTACCATGATCCGCATGGCTTGCCCAGAACTATAGCCGGGAGCCGCAGCCCCATTGATTTCAATGGCACGATGCAAATTGTAGTGGTTAATGGTTTGCGGACCTGTCGTTGAAGTAATTGTCACCAGATTGCTGAGGGAAATCATCTCGCCCTGATGCGATCGCACATACAACTGACCGATATCTTCTGGATTGGAGCGAAACTGCTGGTCTGCCTGCACATAAACCCGATAGGTGCGACCAAAGGCATTGAAGTCATTGACATAGCGGGAGCCAATGTAGGTTTGTAGGGTACTGTAGATTTCCTCAACGGGAACTTGTAGGGCTTCTGCTTTATTGCGATCGACCTCAATTTTTAACTGTGGGGCATTAGCCGTGTAGGTGCTAAAGACTCCCTGTAACCCAGGGGTTTGGTTAGCACGGGTTAGCAGTTCCATCTTGATTTGATCTAATGTGCTAATATCGCTGGTGCTGCGATCGCCCCGATCCTGCAACTGAAAGACAAACCCTCCCGTGCTACCTAAACTAGGAATTGTGGGAGGATTGACGGCTAATACTGGAGCTTCCGGAATGCCCATCAACGGTTCTTGTACCCGGCTCAAGATCGCAGAGACAGATTGTTCTGGTGCTTGCCGTTCGTCCCAGGGTTTGAGCGGGGCAAACATCAAGCCTCGGTTGGGCGTATTGCCGCTAAAGCCAACCCCACCCATGGCAAACGTGCCTTGAATCTCTGATTCTTGCAGTAAGATTTGTTCCGCTTGCTCTACAATCTGCCGCGTGTAGTTGAGGGATGCGCCATCTGATGCCTGAATCAGGTTGATAAAGTATCCCTGGTCTTCCTGAGGCAAAAATGCTTTGGGGACTTTTAGATAGAGTCCGACTGTCAGCACCAGTGAGGCGATAAACAGGAGCATCACCACTTGTTTGAAACGAGTGAGAATTTGGAGCGATCGCTGATACCTCCGTCGTAGCCAGTTGAGAAACCCATTGATCCGCTTGGCTAACCAACCGAGCAGTCCACGAGGTTTTTCCTGTTCTCGCAACAAGAGCGCAGACAAGGCAGGGGTTAAGGTTAAGGCATTGAATGTAGAGATGGCGATCGAGAAGGTAATGGTTAGAGCAAACTGTTTGTACAGTTGTCCTGCCGTTCCGGGTAAGAAGCCTACGGGAATGAACACTGCCATCAGTACAATTCCACTGGCAATCACTGAGCTAAATAACTCTCGCATCGCTTCTGCTGTAGCTCGAATTGGGCTTAATCCCTTTTCTTGAATCAATCGAGTTACGTCTTCTGCAACGACGATCGCATCATCTACCACCATTCCTGTTGCCAGTGTTAGACCAAACAAAGTGAGACTATTGAGCGAGAAATCAAACAGTTTGACGAAGGCAAATGTACCAATCAGCGACACAGGAATGGTGACAGCCGGAATAATCGTTGTGCGCCAGTCTTGCAGAAAAATGAAGATGACTAGAATCACCAAACCGACTGATTGAAAAAGCGTGATCACAACTTCTTGAAAGGATGCTTCAACAAAGCGAGAAGAATCGTAGGGAATTTCGTAGGTTAAACTCGGTGGAAAGTTTTGTGCCAGCTCTTGCATCTCTGCTTTAACGGCTTTCGCAATCTCCAAAGCATTACTACCGGGAATTTGGAGAATCTGGTAGCCAACGGCAACATGCCCTTTGTAGCTGGCGAACGTACTATAATTTTCGGCTCCTAATTCAGCCCGTCCGACATCTTTGAGCTTGACGGTGGTTCCATCCGAATTGGCTTTGAGAATTAGATTTTCAAACTCACTGGCTTCTTTCAAACGACCATCGGTTTGCAAGTCGATTTGATACAGTTGCCCGTTGGGGGCAGGCGGTTGTCCAATACTGCCAATCCCTAACTGCAAGTTTTGTTGATTCAGAGCAGTAATCACATCCTGCGCGGTCAAGTTACGGCTGGCTAACTGTTGGGGGTCGAGCCAAATTCGCATGGCATAACGGCGATCGCCAAAGGCAACCACGCTACCAACCCCTGGAATACGCCGTAACTCATCTAAGACATACAGATCAGCATAGTTGCTAATAAAGGTGTCGTCGTAACGGTCATCCTCGCTGTAAAGCGCCATTGCCAAAACGATCGCGCTGGATTGTTTAGAAACCGTCACCCCCGTTTGTTGCACAACTTCGGGTAACTGGGGTTCCGCTTGCAGTACTCGATTTTGCACATCCGAGTTCGCTACATTCAGGTCATACCCTTGCTGAAACGTGATCACAATCCGACTGGTGCCATCGTTGCTGCTGGTGGAACTGATGTATCGCATCCCTTCCACCCCATTAATTTGTCGCTCTAATACAGTGGTTACAGTATCTTCAACGACTTGGGCACTGGCACCAACATAGTTTGCAGACACGACAATTTGGGGTGGGCTAATGTCGGGGTACTGCTCAATCGGTAAAGCTGGGATGCTGATCAGCCCAACAATGAGAATGACCAGGGCACAAACGATCGCAAAGACGGGCTTCTTGATGAAAAAATTGACAAACATATCCAATACCCAGGGAATGAAGTGGGCTAAACCTTGTGCGAAACAGAGTGTGAGTGAAGATAAGCGTTGAAATTCTGTGTAGAAGGTCTGGCTTATTGCGGCGCGATCGCCATTCCTTCTCTCAATGCAAATAGATTGGAAGTAATTACCTTCTCTCCTGGCTCCAATCCGCTCAGGACTTGGTATTTGTTGTCCTCAATGCTGCCCAGTTCTACTAATCGTTGCCGCGCCACAAATCCGGTTTCTGAGGGTTCAGCCACAAACACAAAGGTTTCTCCACCCAAACGGGCGATCGCGGTCGTAGGAACCTGGACTCCAGTTCGTTGAGTTTGGACAACACTAGCTCTGACAAACTGATCGGTTCGCAGTTGTCCATTGGTGTTATTGAGCAAAGCTTTCACCAAAACAGACTGAGTAGCACCAGCCGTATTGGGGGCAATGAAGACGATCTGACTCGTTCCTAAACGATTTCCCTGCCCATCCGTCACATCAACTGAACTACCTATCCGAAGACGTGATGCCTGTTCCGCCGGAACTGAAAAATTGACTTCAAGCTGATCATTTTCTGCAAGGGTGAGAAGTGATGTAGACGTATCCACAAAATCTCCCACCTTCACAGGAATGTCGCCCACCACACCTGCAAACGGAGCCGTAATCTGGAAGTACTGAAGCTGTACCTGCTGTTCTTGAATCCGTGCCTGTGCCTCCTGAACTGCTTTCTCTGCCCGAATCACAGATGCGCGTTGCGCCTGAATCTGTTGATCAATGGCTTGTAGACTGGCTCTGGCAACCTCCAACCGACTGGCGTATTGATCTCGCGTTTGGGCAGACACCGCTCCTTCATGGGCCAGTGATGCATAGCGATCGTGTTCAACCTGGCTCAATTCCATCTCTGCAACTTTGGATAACCGTTCTGCTTGCAGCGATCGCAAGACTGCATTGGCATTATCCACATTCGCCTGTGCTGAAGCCACACTCGCATGGGCACTGTTAACCACTGCTTGCTGCTCCGAGGGATCAATTTGAATTAGCGCTGTTCCAACTTCTACCCGTTGTCCGGGAGTCACGAGAATTCGGGTAATTTGACCTTGAGTGCGGGGACGTAATGTGACAGAACGGCGAGATTGCAGATTAGCGACAAATTCTGATCGTTCCTCAATTGTTTCTGCCTGTAATGTGATGGTTTGCACAGGCATCGGAGGCTGTTGAGCCGTTGCAGTTGATTGCTCTACTGGAGTCAATCCACGCCACCAGGCAAATCCGCCGCCACTTAATAGCAACATCATGAGGAGTAACCAGAAAGGCGATCGCCATTCTGCTTGCTTGGGCAATGGTTGAGCAGCATTCTGATCAGACACCGAAAGTTCAGATGATTTCATGGTTCACCACCGCTCAATCAAAAGTGAATTGACATGACGAGAGGGGCTTTCAACAGACTTGGGTTGAGCATAGTAATGCTGATCAATCCAGGCACGGACTTCTTCTTCAGATAGGGCATGAAAGCGAGTTCCCGTCAGTGGATCATCAATCATCCACCAGGTGTTGCCGTTGCGGTCAATCTTCTGCCAAATGAATGGATCTGAACTGCCTATCAGGGCATGGGCGATCGCTTTAACGGTGTGGTTTAGCCAATGGCTAACTCCCTCAAACTTCGGTCTAAAGCCATCCGAGAATTGTGATGACTCATTTTGCGCTGCGTAATTATTCAATAAATCAAGATGACTTCTCATAGAAAATCTCCAGTCAATTGAAGTTTTTCAACTAGAATTAGCGTAAATTCTCTAGTTAACTGGAGAGTCAATAGGAATAATCAAAAAAAAGAATCAGATTCTAAACAAAAAATACAAGTTATTTTTCTAAAAATGGCTTCGAAGCAACATCAACAAAAATAGCCTATGAGTTAATAAAACATAGGCTAAGAAGTTATTAAATCTAAAACGTTTTTACACTCGTTCAATGATTGGACAAATGGTTTCTTCAGGATGTTCAGGAATCGCTTCCCAACCCGATAGAAGCCCATTTAACTCCTGCTTCAGAATCTGTAATTGTTGAATCTGCTGTTGAATCTGTGAGAGCTTGTCTTCGAGTTTCACTTTGATGTGATCACAGGGTAAATCACCTTGATCGTGTACCTCTAGAAACTCTTTGATTTCTAACAAGCTCAACCCTAAACCTTGGGCACGCTTGATGAACCGTAAACGACCAAATACATCTGAGTTGAATAGCCGATAGTTGCCTTCTGTTCTGCCAAACGTCTTGAGCAACCCCAACTCGTCGTAATAGCGAATTGTCTTAATCGGGAGTCCACTTTCCTTAGCAACTGAACCGATTCGTTGTAACTGTTCCTGGGCTAGCATAGCTACCTCACCAATGCCATCCTTTCATTCTAAACCCTCTAGTGGGCTGGAGAGTCAAGAGGATGGGGGGGCGATCGGCTATAGTGGCTTCATCTATCTAGTGACCTTACGTATGATAGAGGGAATTCTTTTAGGACAGACATAGCTAGGTTCCTGTATGGTTACCTCCAAGGAGTTTCAGGCGTATTTACAGTCAGTCATCAATGCCTTGCAGAGGAATACCCAGCAGGGAGGACAAGATCACTGTATATCAACACTTGTAGATTTGCCTTTACAGGTACAAGCCACTACATCCTTCATTTCAGAAGCGGACGGGCAATCACAGGAGAAACGGGAACAGTTTGCAGTGCTGGAGGGGTTGCGAAAGTACGCTTCAAATCATGCGCTACTAGTTGGTAAGCCTGGTTCAGGGAAAACAACTTCGTTGCGGCAGCTACTCTGGGAGGAAACAGAACGCTGTATACAGGCGATTGTACAAGCTGAAATTGAGATCCCTCCAATTCCTGTTTTGATTGAATTACGAAATCTTCGTGGTTCTGTTTTGGTGGCGATTCAAGAGAAATTAAGTTGGTGGCTGAAATTAGACGAACAGGCATTAAAATCCCTCCTTCGTGATCGACGCTTGCTGATACTTCTAGATGGGTTAAATGAGCTACCCAATGACCAAACATGGAAAGAAGTAGACCAGTTCAGACAACTTTGCGCTGAATTGAATATTCCTTTAATTATCACAACACGGGAATTAGGTTCAGGTTTATTTGATGGGAACATCACAAAGCTAGAGATGCTACCATTAACCGCATCTCAAATGCAGGAGTTTGTCTGGAGGCATTTACCAGAAACGGGTGGAGAATTACTGCGTCAAATTCAGGGACGACTACAAGAGTTAGCAGAAACACCGTTATTATTGCAGATGCTGTGTGAAGTGTTTGCAGAGAGGAGAGGAATTCCTAAAAGCCGAGGTGATCTGTTCCGTAAGGAATTTGCCCGACGCTATGAGAAATTTAAGCCTGAACATTTGCGAAATATTTCAGAGGATTCTCGTCGCTTTACGTTCGATCTACTCTGTTATCTTGCATTTGAAATGGTTCAGGGTGAGTCACACATTGATCCCTGTAAACCGACCGCCTCTTGGATTACTGTCTCCAAAATTGAGGCAACAAAGATCTTGGCCAGGTTTTTAACTGGTGAACAAATCCCAACACTAGAAGAGACTGCAAAAGCCAAAGAGTGGCTAGAAGATCTCGTAGAGTGGCATCTACTTCAAGTTGCTAATGACAGCGATCACATCGAGTTTCATCATCAACTGTTTCAGGAATATTACGCAGCAGAATGGCTAGAACCCAAATTAGCAAAGTCTAATGATGAGGAATTGAAATATTATTTGACTTACCTCAAATGGACAGAGTCGTTAGCTATGTCAATGTCCTTCGTGCAATCTCAGGATTTGGCAGAGAGGATAGTTGTACAAGCACTCGATGTAGATTTATATCTAGGAGCAAGATTAGCGGGAGAAGCTCAATCGCCTTTTCAACAAGCTACTATAGATGCCCTCATCAAAAAAACCTTAGGACTATCCCTCACAATCTGGCTCCTAGAACAAACCCAATCTCCGAATGCATTACCTTTTTTGCTTGATACCTTGAGCAATGGATATTCTGACACTCGTTGGCGTGCTGCACGAGCTTTAGGTAATTTTTCAGATCAGATAGCCCGATCTGCTCTAATTGGGGCATTAAAAGATCCTGATCCCTCTGTTCGCCGTAAAGCAGCAGAGTCATTAGGAAAATTGGATGATGTAGAAGCAATTCCCAACCTTTGCCAATTGCTTAATGATAAAGATTGGTTAGTTCGTAGTTTTGTCATAGAAATTTTGGGAAAGCTAGATAGAGCAGAATCAGTTGACTGCTTAAAAAGTGCTTTAAAGAATGAGGATTCTACTGTTAGAGGTAAAGCTGCTGAACATCTGGGTCAACGCAATCCTCAGGAAGTAATTGCCTTGCTAAGTGATGAGTTTTTTAATGGTGATGTTAATACTCAAAAAAGTGTTTTGAGTCTTTTGGGTAAGACAAAAACTGTTGAAGCTATTCCCATCCTGATCTCTGCTTTATCAGAAGATAACTGGCTTATCCGCTCTGAAGCTGTTAGCCAAATAGGTTTACTAGGAATTTGGCTTGATAAAAGCCTACTAGAAAAGGCTTCGATTACCCTCGCCCATATATTAAAAAGTGATCCAGAAGCTTCGGTTCGTTCCAGTGCAGCTATTCAGCTAGGAATCATTGGTGACTCACAGATAGTACCAGTTCTCGTTGAGGCTTTATCTCAAGATAGTCAAGTTGTGCGTGCTTCTGTTGCTAATGCCTTGGGGCGACTTCAGGACAAATCTGCTATTAGTTCACTCATTAACGCGCTCCAAGATGATGATTACGTTTGTGAAGCAGTTATCAGGGCAATACGCGCCTTAAATGCAGTAGAAGCATTACCCGCAATAAGAAAATTAGTTGCCAGTAAAGTTCTTAACATAAGGCGAGAAGCAATACTTACTCTTGGATTTATTGGTGATTCTAAAGACTTGCCTTTTCTATACAAGGCTTTGCAGGATAAAGAGTTCTCAATTCGTCTTCGTGCGGCATATTCACTTAGTTTGCTGAACAACCGAAAAGGGGTTTCTATTTTAGAAGATGCCCTCAAAACTGGGAACAAGGATGCTCGTGAACTAGCACTTAATGGTCTCAAGAATTTCAAAGGAAAAGTGGGTTTGTTGAGCATCCTGTCAAGAGCATTTAGAGATGATGAATACTCGATACGAAAAGCATCTGTTGATTTTCTAAAACTATTTAAGGATAATCCAGAAATAGCTGATCAACTTAAAATTGCTCTCAATAGCCCAAACGAAGATATTTGTCGACATGCAATGGATGCTTCAGAGGTATTGGGCAACTTTGAAGTATTACCTCGTCTACGACAACTTTCAGAAACAATTATAGTTGTTGAAAGACCTCTAGATGCGATCGCTGCTATCCAATCACGCTGTGGATTCTACAACTACGAGATTGCTGAATCTTTTCGATTGGAACTACTAGATCAGAAGAAGTCAGAGCAAAGCAAGAAAACACAAGGAGTACCCAACGTGACTAACAATTTCAACTTCGACCAACGCGGAGCAACAATAGGCGTCAACGTCGCTAACGAAGGTAGCAATATTAGATTCATTCAACACGCTAAGCAAAGTATCAATATTTCTGAACAAGATCTTGCTGAGGCTGCCCAGAAAATTCAGTCCCTATTGAATCAATTGGCGCAAACCTATCCCACTACTACTGAAACTCAACAACAAACCTTCATTCAGAAGTTCTTGGAGAGAATCGAATCTACTCCTGATCTAATCAAAATCATCCTTGCAGGTGGGATCGAAGGGTTAAAAACTCTCTGCCCTCCTGCTGGAATCTCTATTGAAGTGATACGCAGCCTCTATGAAGTAATCCAAAAGCGGTACGGTCAATCCTAGATTCTAGGAGAGTTAAGGGCTTCTTTAAGCACCGTGCATTTCCACCACTCCTCAAAACATATTCATACCGCAGGTGAACTCATATTTACCTGGTTTGCCAGGTGTGAACTTAATCAATTGTTGTTTGAGCCGCGTTAGGATCAACAGCGATCACAGCCGTAAATTACATCCTATGCTTCATGGCTGAAAGAGCAACTTTGTAGGTTCTGGATAGCAACTCTACAATCTAAACTCAGATTTGAGTTGAGCGACCCAAGCTTTAATGCGCTCCTCCGTGAGTTCTGATTGGTTATCTTCATCCAGGGCAAGCCCAACAAACTTGTCATCTCGGAGCGCCTTAGAATCACTGAAGTCATATCCTTCAGTAGACCAGTAGCCAACCGTTTCACCACCGAGTTCAGAGATTTTTTCCTCCAACATCCCCATTGCATCCTGAAATGTGTCGGGATAGCCAATTTGATCCCCCTCACCAAAGTAAGCGACCTTCTTGCCACTAAAATTAATGCTATCTAGCTGGTCGTCGTAGAAGCTTTCCCAATCGCTTTGTAGCTCGCCTACATTCCAGGTTGGGCAACCAATGATGACGTTTTGATATTCATCAAAGTCGGCAGGTTCTGTTCGTGAAATATCTTGTATCGATACAACAACAACACCGCCAAACTCTTTTTGAATTAACTCTGCTACGGTTTGTGTGTTACTTGTTTGTGTTCCATAGAACAAGCCAATTTTAGCCATAATTACCTCCAAGCCTAACTAGAAACGTGAAAGGACAAAATTACTTCTGAGCATGAGCATGATGTTGAGCAAAGTCCTGATTGTGGAGTTGCTTAGGTCGGACTTCAATGACACCACGATTCATCTTCATGCCACACATAAACTCATATTCGCCAGGTTGCTCCGGTGTAAACTCAACTGTTGTTGTTTCTGGGTCAAGATCAACGGCGATCGCAAAGCCTGGAATTAACAACTGGTCATAGCAACTGCTGGGATTTTGGCGATCGAACTTTAAACGAACTGGATGCCCTGCTTCAACGATGACTTTTTTGGGTTGATAGCCTTTAGCAACAGTCACCGTAGCTTCTTGAATGCCTGATGAGGTCAGCGTCGCTTCAGCGCTAGATATCAAATCTATTGAATGTTGAACGGAATGAACGTGTTCGGAAATCGAGGTAGCTGTAGTTGTTGCTGCTGCTGTTGGCTCTTCAGATTGTACTTCCACCACACCTCGGAACATGTTCATACCGCAGGTGAATTCATATTTTCCGGGTTTGTCAGGCGTGAACTCGATCGCGGTTACCTGATTGAGTGGTAATTCTTGAGCAATACGGAAATCAGGAAATCTGACCTCTTCCAAACAACTGCTGGGATCTTTGCGATCGAAGTTCAACCGTACAGGTTGCCCTGCTTGCACCACAATTTGACTCGGCTCATAGCCACCGTCAACCGTAACCGTAATTTCCTGAATGCCTCCTTGCGTTGAAGCTTTACGCGACTTGGGCTTACTCAGCAAAAACCACCAAAGCTCTAAGCCAATTAACCCCAATCCTCCAGCCGTTACGGCTCCTTTCAGCCATAGCGGTTGGTCAATTTGTTGAAACTCTCCAGCCTGTTCCGTTTGTTCGGTGTGATGTTCGTCGTGGGGTGTTTGAGCGAATGCTCCCCCAGATGTGAGTCCTAACAAAATACCAAATGCTGTGAGGCTTCCGATCATTGCAGATTGCTTAAACATCTGAGTTTCTCCTATATAACTCCGAAGATCGTTCCTGAAATCACGCCAAGTAAAAATCCAATCCCTGCTAATGTGCTGAAAAATATGATGTGAGTGAACATGATCATTTCCTGAGATGAGGTGAGTGGTGATAGGTAATGGGCAACGGATAAGACTTTGTAATAACCGATTACCCATCACCTACTAGCGAACACTGGCAGGCTTAAAGTTGCGTAACCGCAAGGCATTCGTTACCACTGAAACTGAACTAAATGCCATTGCTGCACCTGCAATAATGGGGCTGAGCAACCAGCCAAAGATGGGATAGAGAATGCCTGCGGCGATCGGGATACCAGCCACGTTGTAAATGAACGCGAAGAACAGGTTTTGTTTGATGTTGCGAATCGTGGCACGACTGAGCTGAATCGCCGTCACAATCCCTTGCAGGTCACCAGAGATGAGGGTGATGTCACTGGCAGCGATCGCCACATCAGTTCCCGTTCCGATCGCAATTCCGACATCGGCTTGAGCCAGCGCAGGGGCATCATTAATGCCATCCCCCACCATTGCCACCACTTTACTTTCCGACTGGATACGTTCAACGGTTGCTGCTTTTTGATCCGGGCGAACTTCTGCAAAGATCCGTTGGATTCCGACTTCACGGGCGATGACATTGGCAGTTCGTTGATTGTCGCCTGTGAGCATTACGACTTCTAAGCCCATCTTTTGCAGGGTGCGAATGGCATTGACAGAGGAGGGTTTGACGGCATCGGCAATGCCCATAATGCCTTCCACTTTTCCATCCACTGCAATCCAGATAACAGTCTTACCCAGATATTCCAGTTTGTCCCACTGTTGTTGCAATGCACTGGTATCGATTCCCAATTCATTCATCCAACGGTGTGTGCCGATTTGAATCCAGTGGTCAGAAACGTAGCCTTGAACACCACTTCCGGCGATCGCTTCAAACTCTTCTACACCTGCTAACTCAGCACCTTGAGATTGAGCATATTGCACAACTGCCTCAGCTAGCGGGTGTTCAGAGTTGCGTTCAACCGATGCGGCTAGACGCAACAGCTTAAGTTCGTTACTGTTGGCTGTGCCATTGACCGTGACGTAATCTGTGACGGTGGGTTTGCCCTGGGTGATCGTGCCTGTTTTATCCAGAACGATCGTTTGCAGTTTGTGCGCCAACTCCAGGCTTTCTGCACCTTTGATCAGAATGCCATTCTCCGCCCCTTTTCCAGTGCCGACCATGATAGAAGTCGGAGTCGCTAAACCAAGCGCACAGGGACAGGCAATAATCAGCACACCAACGGTGGTAATCAATGCCATCGTCACATTCCCCATGATGTTGAACCAGAGGATGAAGGTGAGAATGGCGATCGCAATCACCGCAGGCACAAACCATCCCGTCACCTGATCGGCAAGTCGTTGAATTGGAGCTTTTGAACCTTGCGCTTGCTGCACGAGTTTAACGATTTGGGCGAGAAACGTATCTTTGCCCACTCGTGTCGCTCGGAACTGAAAGCTACCTGTTTTGTTGATGGTGGCTCCGATCACTTCATCGCCAGGATGCTTCTTCACAGGTAGGCTTTCACCCGTCACCATTGCCTCATCGATCGTGGAAGAACCTTGCACAATCTCACCGTCCACCGGAATTTTTTCACCGGGGCGAACGAGGATGATATCTCCCAGAACGACTTCCGCGATCGGAACATCTACCTCTCGACCATTGCGAATGACTCGTGCTGTCTTTGCCTGTAATCCCATCAGCTTACGAATCGCTTCTGAGGTTTGTCCTTTGGCACGGTTTTCCAACAAGCGTCCCAGTAGAAGCAATGCAATGATGACCGCCGCCGCCTCAAAGTAAACATCTGGTCGAAGCCCTTGAGCAATAAACCACTGAGGATTCAAGGTGGGGAAGAGGGAGTATAGATAGGCGGTTCCTGTTCCAACAGCGACCAGGGTATCCATCGTGGCAGTATGGCGCTTCAAGGCTTTCCAGGCATTGATAAAGAATCCACTGCCTGCCCAGAACAGAATTGGAGCCGTCAGTACAAGCTGAAACCAGGGATCGTGCAGCCACATGGGAATGAAGGGAATGGGTAAGCCCGTCATCGCAGGCAGCGAACCAATCACCAGAATTGCACTGATTACACCACTTACCCATACGCGACGGGTTAGCTTTTGGTTTTTGGCTTGGCGTTCTCGCCGTTCAGCATCATCTTCAGGAGCCAGCACATCATCTTGAATAGGCAAAGCCGAATAACCTGCTTCATCTACCGCTTCCTGAATTGCAGCAACGTCCGTCTTGCCAGGGTCATAGGTGACTGCGGCTTGTTCCGCCCCAAAATTGACGCTGCATGCTTTAACCCCAGGAACCGAACGAATTGCTTCTTCAATGTTGTTGGCACAGGAGGCGCAACTCATGCCTCTCAGTTTTAAGGTTGCGTTTTCCATGTAAACCTCCTATGCGATGGTATAGCCAGCATCAACAATGGCTTGTTTGATGGCTGTCTCTGTGGCTTGCGTTTCGACGTTGACCTGTTTTGTTTTGGTGTCTGCTTGAACCGTAGCAGCAGGGTCGATCGCCTGAATTGCTTTGGTAATTGTGTCGCTGCAAGCCGAGCAAGCCATGTTGGGAACTGTGAGTTGAAGAGCCATGATGGAAATCTCTGAATTTGCTATGACTCTATGCTGGAGTCTCTAGCTCACTGGAGAGTCAAGGGGGTAATAGCAACTTTAGTTGGTCTGCTTTGGATATAAATTAGATCCAGTTTGTGGATCGTTTGTTATACATAGCGCAAAGGGCACACCGCCCACAGACCCACTGAAATTTATACCTTTTGGAAGACTACAAATTTCATCCTGATTTTATTTTTGTCTGTCACCATTACGACTTGTAATAAGCAACCTGTTGCTTTAGGAGTTGGACGTTAGAAACATGGCTATGCTGCTCAAGAAGACACTCACTTCATTTCTACTGGTCGGAATGGTGCCTTTAGCATCGCTCAGCCTTGCTGCCTGTAGCGACACAGCCTCCCAGTCTACTGAGAGCAGTCCCAGTAATTCCAACACGGCACAGATGGATCATGGCTCGATGGACAGCTCTAGCCCTATGCCAATGGATCACGGCTCGATGATGAGTATGGATCTGGGTCCTGCTGATGAAAGCTTTGATTTACGATTTATTGATGCCATGATTCCGCACCATGAAGGTGCTGTCGCAATGGCGCAAGAAGCCTTGCAGAAGTCAAACCGTCCTGAAATTCAACAGCTCGCGCAAGCCATTATTGATGCTCAGGAAAAAGAGATTTCTGAGTTAAAAGAGTGGCGTACATCCTGGTATCCCGATGCGGGTGATGAGCCAATGATGTACAGCGCGGAGATGGGGCATATGATGCCCATGACAGAGGAAATGCGCTCTAGCATGATGATGAATGGTGATTTAGGCGCAGCCGATGACCAATTTGACTTGCGCTTTATCAATGCCATGATTCCGCACCATCAGGGAGCGATCGACATGGCGCAGCAGGCGTTGGAGAAGAGCGATCGCGCTGAAATTAAAGAACTCGCTCAAAATATTATCGACAGTCAGCAGCAAGAAATTGACCAGATAGAGCAGTGGCGGAGGAACTGGTACGGACAATAGCTCTCCTGGAAAGTATTTTCTACACTGTTAAAAGGCGTTGTTGCATGAAGAGGGGTTGCGGGGTGCAACGTGATAAGTTTGAAGTACCACCTCACAAACTTTCACAAGGATGAACCGCACAACCCGCAACTGGTCTGAGTAAACGCAGGATTAAGACTCAGAGGAAGCCTCACCTTTTGGCTGGATGAGGACGTTCTCTTAGGTTGGTACAACTCGACACCGAGTGGCAAACCCGGAGCCTCAAATGATTACAGTGATTTGGCAATTGCCACCTTCGTTACGCTTAAATTGGTCTACCAACAAGCAGGACGACAAACTCAAGGATTGCTCCAATCGCTGTTTGAGCTGATGGGAGTTGAGTTGGACGTGCCTGACCACAGCACTGTTTCTCGATGCATGGGTAAACTTGAGATTGTGTTACCCAACGTTGCTAAAGCGCAAGCGATTCATGTTGTGGTGGACTCAACTGGAGTGAAGGTTTATGGGGAAGGGGAGTGGAAGACTCGCCAACATGGTGTCAGTAAACGACGCACTTGGCGCAAACTGCACTTGGGAGTCGATGAGGCAAGCGGAGAAATCTTGGCGGCCGTAATCACCA